>JBARYA010000101.1:0-4808 GCA_049647625.1 Microbacteriaceae bacterium | reverse complement strand
GCCATCGGACATCCGGTTGGCGCCTCTGGTGCCCGACTCATCGTTCATCTCGCCCACCAGATGGCCGGGCGCGGTCCGGGGCAGAAAGCTGCTGCAGCGCTCTGCGGCGGCGGCGGACAGGGCGAAGCGCTCCTCCTCTGGAACTAGCTGATGAAAATACTTATCCCCGGCTGAAAAGCCACATGAAGGGGGCAAAAAATCGCCTGAGGAGGTCTAGCTCTCCCGGGCGATTTTTTGTGCGCTGAATTGAGCTCGAGGCATAATCCGGATGCTGTCAATATTGACGTGGTGCGGGCGGGTGACGCTCCATGAAATCGCGTCAGCAATATCCTCAGCCTGAAGTGGATCGTAGCCCTGATAGATCTTGGCGACCCGCTCCTGGTCTCCACCCAAGCGATTCATCGAAAACTCTTCGGTCTCAACAGCACCCGGCGCAATTTCGATAACTCGAATCCGCTCCCCGAGCAGCTCCTCGCGGATGCCCTGGGTAAAGACCCGTTCAGCGAACTTGGCGGCGTTATAACCAACCCCGCCGGGATAGACGTTGTAAGCCGCCTGCGAGGTGATATTCACAATGTCACCGCGTCCACTTGCTTTCAGCATCGGCAGCAAAGCCTGAGTGACGCGCAGCGTGCCAATCACATTGATATCGTACATTTTTTGCCAATTGGCAATATCATCCTCAAGGGCTGCTGACATACCAAATGCCCCACCTGCATTATTGACCAAAATCTCAAAGCTACCGCCAGCCTTCTCGAGCTGGGTCACTAAGGATGCCACCGAGGCGTCATCGGTGATATCGGCAACCAGCGCGATTGCTCCGGTTTCGGCGGCCAGTGCCTCTAAACGATCGGCACGACGAGCCACGGCAAAGACGCGGAAACCTTCCTGCCGCAAGCGCCGCACAGTTGCGGCTCCGATACCCGAGGAAGCTCCGGTTACGATAGCGGTCAATTGGTTCATCTATTCTTCTTCACTTTCATCAGCTCATAACATCCACAATTATCGGGCTATGAGTGTCACTAGCCTTGTAAAAACTTGGCAACCGGTTTTGGTACATAGGGTGAGATATCCCCGCCCAGAGCCGCAACCTGACGCACCAAAGAGCTCGAAACATGAGCGTGCGCAGGATTCGGCAACATAAAGATAGTTTCAACCTGGGCCAAATCACGGTTCACAATGGCCATTGGAGTCTCATAAGAAACATCAATCTGGGAACGGATGCCCTTGATCAGCACCTTTGCCTCCACCTGTTCACAATAATCGACCAATAGACCAACCGACCAGGAGGTAACTAAAAGATTCGAGGTATCAATACCCTGCGATTTGAGGGAGTCTTCGATGAGCTCTACCCGCTGGGCGATTGGCAGCAGAGCCTGCTTATCGGGATTGTGTACCACCAAAACATGCACCTCATCAAAAATGCGTGCCGCTCGCTCTATCACGTCAATGTGTCCAAGTGTCACCGGATCGAACGACCCTGGTACGACTGCAATCCTGCTCATATCTCTACTTTAGTTGCCAGTCTTTGACTCTCACGAATTGTTTAGCTTTTTTGCAGGTAGTTTGCACGTTCTTCATTGATACGGCCCAAGACTTTGGCCAGTTCCGTGTGTGCGTGCAGTTCTGGATCCGCTGCAAGAATTGCTTCAACCCCGCCCCGCGCAGCCAGAATAAGCTCAGTATCGCGGGTTACCCGCAGCAACTTCAACGAGCTTTGTCCGCCCGATTGGCGACTGCCCAGAACATCCCCTTCATTCCGAAGTTCAAGGTCGAGCTGAGCCAATTCGAAACCGTCTGTGGTTGCGGTAACTGCTGCCAAACGTTCCATCGCCAGGCTACCCTCCGCTGCTTCGGTCACGAAGAGCGCCAGCCCCGGATGTTCACCACGGCCAATACGCCCACGCAGCTGATGCAATTGCGAGACCCCAAAGCGATCTGCAGAAAGCACAATCATTAGGGATGCGTTCGGTACGTCCACCCCAACCTCGATGACAGTGGTCGCTAAAAGCACCTGAATCTCTCCGGCGGTGAAGGCCCGCATCACCAGGTCTTTATCTTCGGTGCTCAGTTGTCCGTGGAGTACCCCAATGTTGATGCCCCGAAGTAACGGGAGTGTGCTCAGAAACTCGTAGCTTTCCTCAATGCTGGCAATTTTGGAGCCACCCTGCTCATCCAGCCACTCCCCCTCTTCTTCGGCCTTCTCCCGAGACTTTGTGCTCTGCTCGGTCACGCTATCACTTTCAGGCACCGGCGCATTGATAGCGGGTGTGACCACAAATACTTGTCGACCAGAAAGGACTTCCTCTTTGAGCCGCTCCCAAATCCGCTCGCGCCAGGCCGGTTTTTGTGCCAGCGGAACCAGATGGCTGGTGATTCCGGCACGTTTTGCCGGCATAGTTTTGATGGTGGAGACCTCGAGATCTCCAAAAATCGTCATTGCCACAGTGCGCGGTATCGGGGTGGCAGAGAGCACGAGAAGATTTGGGTTTGTACCCTTGGCACGCAATTGTTCGCGTTGATCGACGCCAAAGCGGTGCTGCTCATCGATAATTACCAGACCCAAATCATAAAATTGAGTCTTTTCAGCGATGAGCGCATGGGTTCCAACGACAATCTTGGCCGAACCGGATGCGATTGCGAGCAGGGCTTTTCGTCGCTCGGCAGCGGACATCTGACCGGTCAATAGGGTCGGTTGCAGAACAGCGCTCAGCTCCTCTCCCAAGAGCTTCTGGATCGAGCGGAAATGCTGCACCGCCAGAACCTCGGTCGGTACCAGCATTGCCGATTGCCCATCACTATCCGCCACAGTAAGCATGGCGAGCAGTGCGACCAGTGTTTTACCCGAGCCAACTTCACCGTGCAGCAGGCGGTTCATTGGATAACTCTCAGCGAGGTCTCGACTAATCTCTGCGCTCACGGTGCGCTGATCAGGGGTGAGCTCAAAAGGCAAGGTTTTTGCAAACCGTTCGAGGAACCCGCCATCATGTGCGGTTCGAGAAAGCGAAGCTAGTGCCCGCAGTTCCAATTTGCGCCTCAGGAGACTCAACTGCAAAACGAAAGCCTCCATGAACGCGAGCGTTCGACGGGCCTGGCGCCAATCAGAATCCTCAATCGGTTGATGGATGAGCTCTAGCGCTTTTCGATAGCCCAGCAATTGCTCATCCACCGCAAGATCTGCCGGTATCAACTCCGGCAGCGGTGCTAAACCGTCCAGAACGAGTCGTACCGCTTGGGCAATATTCCAACTGGTCAACTGCGCTGTGGCTGGATAAACCGGAACCGGTTGGGTAGCCCAAATTTCTGGGTCAATACTCTGACCGTGTTTGACCCGAATCTCCTGCACTCCCTGTGCAAAGGTTCCGGCACTGGGTTCAGCGACCGAAGTATCGTCGGCAACCGGATCTTTATCGAAGAGTTCGTATTCGGGATGCGCAAGCTGCAGATTGCCACGGAAGCTGGAGATCTTGCCGGAGAAGAGCCCGCGATCCCCCACGATAATACTCTCCGGTCGTCCGGGAATGGCTCGCCACCCCTGGTTGAAGAAGGTGAGTGTGAGTAAACCCTCACCATCGGAAATCACCACTTCGAGAATGTCACCGCGACGTTTTTGCATTTCACGCTTACGAACCGAACGCACCTGCGCAACGATGGTCACCTGCTCACCGAGCGGCAGATCAGCAATGGGGCTGAGTTCGCCACGCTTCAGATAACGTCTCGGGTAATGCTTGAGTAAATCCTCAACGGTTTCTATGCCAAATGCCCGCTTTAAAGCGGCTGCGGTCTTGCCGCCAATGATGCCGCTAATTTTGTCGTCGAGCTGAAAGGTCACAATACGAGACTATTCTATGGATCCGATGTTCTCGCCGCGAAGAGTGCAGAGAAAGTGGGCTATTCGTGCCCAAAACCGCCAAAATCTTCGCTGCCCCAGAGCGCAACAACCGCTCCGGCCGCAACCACCATCAAATACAACCCAGGGTTGGCAATGAGTTCCAAAAAGGTCGAAAAGTTTTGGATAGCAACAACGGTGAGCACCACAATGATCAGGAGAAGCAGTAAAAGAATGCGCACAAAAAGACTCAGAGTGAATCGACGGGCCTCTTCAGGCTCGCTCTCTGGGACTTCTGGTTTTTCATTCATGTTGGTTCGTTCTCAACAATGCCTTACGGCTTTTTCACAAAACCCGTAAGGCACTCATCGAAGTGTTTCTTGTATTGGGAGGAGATTTTCGCATCCTGTTTCTTAGATAATGATGATAGTACCCTTCACACTTTGCTCATTACAAGGCACCAGAAGTGGGGCAAAGCCCTGATAATGCCCGATGTGGGGAAACGATTCAGAGCGAGAGCACTCGCTAAGATTAACTCGTGACTAGAATTATCGCGGGCCAAGCCAAGGGGCTCAGGCTCGTCGTTCCGCAGAGTGGTACCAGACCAACGAGTGATCGGGTACGGGAGTCACTCTTTGCCATACTTGATCACGAAGACGCCCTCATCGGATCTCGAGTATTGGATCTCTTTGCCGGAAGCGGAGCTCTTGGCATCGAGGCTCTCAGTCGCGGTGCTGAACATCTCGATTTGGTGGACTTTGCCCCGGCTGCAGTGCGTTCTCTCAAACAGAATGCTCAGAGCATTCAGACTCGGCTCCCCGATATCACCATTGCAGTGCATCAACGGAAAGCTCTGAGCTTCGTCGAAAATATCACAGCTCCCCATCTCCCCTGGCAACTCATCTTCGTTGACCCACCCTATGATCTGCCAAAGGCACAGCTACATCTCGTCTTAGAGAGACTGCTCCCACAGATCAGC
>JBARYA010000100.1:0-6597 GCA_049647625.1 Microbacteriaceae bacterium | reverse complement strand
ACTCATGTGATGTTTCCTGTATCTTTTAGTGCTGAAATTTCTATCGCCGAGTAGCCGAGATCACCCAGGAGCGCATCGGTATCGTGCCCGAGAGAGGTGCCGGTATGGCGAATCTCACCGGGTGTTTCCGACATTTTCCAAAGCACATTGTGCTGCAGTAATTCGCCAAAGTCTTCGTCTGGTACCCGGACGAGCATCTGACTTTCCAAAATGTGCGGATCTTCGGCAACATCCTTGGCATCGTAGATTGGCGCAACCGCAGCTTCTGCTTCTTCAAAAGCGCGTACGACTTCGTGCAAATCTCGTTGGCCGATCCAGTCCTGCACATAGCCGTCAAGCATTTCGCGGTGGAGCACTCGAGTGCTCCCCGACTTGAACCACTCTTCTTCAATGAGCTCAGGATGCCCGATGAGCCGCATGACCCGTTCGGCAATCGATTGCGCACTGGTTGAAATAGCTACCCAGCGCTTATCTCGGGTTTGGTAAGTGTTTCGTGGTGAGTTATTGAGCGAAGCATTGCCGGTGCGGAATCCAACCTCTTGGGTCAGGTCATAGATGGTTGGCCCGGGGCCGACGGCTTCCATCATCGGACCAAGAATGCTCATATCGACGACTTGACCGACACCGGTCTTCTCGGCATAGCGCAGCGCCATTAGTGCCGCACTACTGGCGGCGATTCCGCAGATCGTATCAGCCAAACCGAATGCGGGGAGGGTCGGCGGGCCATCAGCTGGTCCGGTCAGATGTGCAAAACCACTCATCGACTCAGCGAGTGTGCCAAAACCGGGACGCTTGGAATATGGGCCTTCCTGGCCAAATCCCGAAATCCGAATGATCACCAATTTGGGGTTGATGTTGTGCAGATATTCCGGGGCCAAACCCCAGGATTCGAGGGTTCCGGGGCGAAAGTTTTCAACAAAAATATCGGTATTGCCGAGCAAACGAGCCAGAATCTCTCGACCCTCGGCAGACTTCAGATTGAGGCCGAGATTTTTCTTGTTCCGAGAAATCTCTTTCCACCAGATCGGTACATTGTTGACGCTTTTGCCGTGCCCACGCATAGCATCGCCGTATTGTGGATGTTCAATTTTGATAACCTCGGCACCGTAGTCGCCGAGAATTCTGCAGCACAATGGTCCGGCCAAAATGGTGGAGGCATCGATAACGCGTACCCCCTGGAGCGCCTGTTCAGCGTGATGGGTATTCAAATCTGCTCACCACTTCCTGATATTTCCGGAGTACCGCAGGGTCAACAAAATTGCCTCCGGCATCCACACAAAGCCCCGCGCTCTCGGCAAACTCAGCAAGATAGTTTTGGGCGCTCTGATACTCCTCGACTGAAGGAAGAAACACCTCATGAATCAACTCACAGAAATATGGATGAATCGCCGTTTGAGAGCGAAAACCCAGGTCGAAGAAGTCCTGTGAAAATTTGTGGATGCTGTCCCGGTCGCGATCACGCACATTCAGGTGGGCGGGAGCAATCGGTGCGGCCAGCCCGTGTGCCGCAGACTTCACCACAATATCGAGCAGTATTGGAAAGAGCAGCTCAATTCGGCTCTCATTCATTCGTAGATCCGCCATCAGGTCTACCCTGCCAATAGCAAAGCTGGTAGCAAATTCTGCGAGAGAATCGAGTTCATTCAGACCCCGAGCCGTTTCAATGAGCAAGATTCTTTCTAAATCTGTCGGCAATTCCTGCATCACCTGACGGGTAATTTCCAGTTCAGCCCGGGGGATAATGACCCCGTCAATATCGAGCCCGGCAATTACTTGAAGGTCGTCGACTAGGAGCTGTGGATCATGATTGAGGCGAACATAATTCTTCTTGCCCAGCCTTGGTGCGAGTTCATTCAACAGAGTTTCTCGCGCCAATTCCTTAGCAACTGCCGGCACTGCATCCTCAAGATCAATAATGATTGCTTGCGCATCGGATGCGATTGCCTTGTCATAGAGTTCAGCCTGGTGCGCTGGAATATAGAGCAGTGATACCGGCATTGTTTCGCTACCGTGCGCTGCGCTTCGTCCCTGATGGGTCTGATTTATCATCGCTATCTCATCTATGAGGTTGCGACTCGGATTTCCTCAGCCCAGAAAGTATATTTGCGCTGGAGGGAAGTAATAATCAGGTGACTCATCAGACCGATAAAGGACAGCACAAGCAGTGCCGAGAACATTTCTGGAATATCAAAGTTGTAGTTGGCTTGAAGCAACATGTACCCCAGACCACCCTGAGCTCCAATAAATTCGCCGACGATTGCGCCGAGGATGGCAAAAATCGCTCCGACATTGAGGCCGGCAAATATGAACGGAAGGGCACTCGGGAATCTAGCCATCCGGAAAATTTGTGCTTCACTCGCCCCGAATGAGGTGAGCATTTCGACCTTGTCTTTGTCGACCGCTTTGAGGCCCTCAATCACATTGATCAGGATCGGGAAGAAGGCGATAACGGCACTCATCACTATTTTCGAGGTGAGGCCAAAACCGAACCACACCACGAAAAGCGGAGCCAGGGCGACCTTCGGCACTGATTGGAAAGCCACCACATAGGGCATGATGGTTTTCTCGGTGAGTTGGGAACGAGCCACCAACACTCCGAGTACCAGGGCTACGACAACACCAATGAGGAACCCTAATCCGGCTTCTTGGAGGGTGATGCCGACGTGACTCCAGAAGATTGGTTTCATCAATTGCTCGACGAGGGTCGCAACAATTACCGACGGTTTTGGCAGGATGTACTCGGGAACCTGGATGAGCTGGGTGCCATACTCCCAGAGCAGAACGACAATCACAAAGAGCGCGGGGACGGTGAGCAGCTGAGGTTTCTCGCGGAGGATGCTTCCGAAAGTTTTCTTCGGCTTCTGTGGCAGCGGGAGCGTAATTTTGTCAGTCATGATTAGTCCATGTGTCCAATAGCGTTAAAGTGTTTCCGAATTCTCTGCAAGTAGGCAACCGCCTCCGGGGTACCGAGAGTGTCCATGGTTCTCGGGCGCGGGAGATCAATGTCTACGATTTCGGCAATCCTGCCGGGGCGTGAGCTCAGTACCACGACCCGATCTGAGAGGAGCACTGCCTCTGGGATGGAGTGGGTGACCAGAACAACGGTCTTCTGGTTTTCTGACCAGATTCGCAGGAGTTCAAGGTTCATGAACTCTCGGGTCATGGCGTCGAGTGCGCCGAATGGTTCATCCATCAACAGCACCTGGGGGTCATGGACCAGGGCCCGACAAATACCAGCACGCTGCTGCATTCCGCCGGAGAGTTGGCTGGGGTACTTGTCTTTGAAGTCTTGTAAGTCGACCATCGAGATCAGCTCTTCAGCTCGCTGCTCAAAGCGCGAGCGATCGAGTTTCTGAATATCGATGGGAACCATGATATTTTCTTTGATCGTTTTCCAGGGCAAAAGTGTTGCCGCCTGGAACACCATCCCAATGTCATGGGATGGTCCATTCACCGGCTTTCCGGCCAGAGTAACCTTCCCGCCGCTGGCTTTATTGAGCCCAGCGAGAATCTTGAGGAGGGTGGTTTTCCCGCATCCCGAAGGTCCAACTATAGAGATGAACTCGCTTTGCTTAACGGTGAGGTTGATATCTTCGAGTGCTGATACTGGGCTACTGTTTTTGGGCCTGTACTCTTTGTACAGGCCCTCAACAGAAATCCAATTATCAACGAGCGAATTGCCAGTTTGATTCATGGTTTTGCTTTTTCGATTCCTTGTTACTCGATCAGGGACTAGCCTTTGAAGTCTTCAGCGGCCTTTTTGACTGCTGCAGCATCAAAGTTGTTTGCTTCTTTGAGCAAGCTAGGATCCCAGAACTTGGATACATCAATCGGAGCTTTGATCTGGCCGGCACCCATTGAGAACTTCTGGGTAACATCCCAATCAGCGGCTGGGATTTCGCCCCAGTTCTTCACGGTGCTCATATCAGTCACGCCAACAGGGGTCGCGGTGCTGATCCAGTCCTTGATTGTGGCAATATCTGCTTCAATCTTTGCGTTCGGGCTGAGCTGTGGATACTGCTTGAAGCCCATCTCTACCGCAGCCTTTGGATTAGTGTATGAGAATACAAGCGCCTTGTATGAGGCACGGAGGAAACGCTCGAAGACGTCTTTATCTTTCGCAAGTTTGTCCTTGGAAGTAATAAAGGTCAAAGAACGCAAGCCCTTCATGCTGGCTGGATTGTCGAGGTAGTCATATGAAATGCCACCCTGTTCAATTGCAACATATTCGGTGGTGAACAATGCCAAGGCATCGACCTCTCCACTGCTCAGTGCACCAGCGGCTTGAGCACCGATACCCACAGGAAGCAGGGTAACGTCGGTTTCTGGATTCAGACCGTTGCCGTCAACAAAGGCACGGGCATACGGAGCTGATCCCGATGCCAATGAGATGACGCCGATCTTCTTGCCCTTCAGATCTGCACCTGACTTGATTGGGCTATCCTTAGGAACCGCAATTCGCCAAGGCCAGTTCTGTACTAGGCCACCGATTGCGGCAACTGGTAGGCCCTTTTCAACACTGGCGAGGATGGTTCCGGCATCCGGGGTAGAAATATCTGCTGAGCCAGCGGCCACTGCCTGGAGAGCAGTTCCGGAGCCATCAGCGTTCACGAGGTTAAGTTTGATTCCCTCTTCCTCGTAGTAACCCATTTGGATACCCACAGCGTAAATTGCCACATCTTCTTTAATACCGAAGGTTGCTGCTGTGGTTGCTACGGTCAACTCAACTGTCTCGCGTGGAGGCGCAGTTGTATCAGTTGGCGTAGTTGTGGGGGCTTCTCCCCCAGTAGAACAACCTGCAACGAGCATCGCGGATGCGGCTGCTATTGCAAGTGATGCTGCTAATTTGTGTTTCATACTGACTCCTCTTGGCGGCACTGCCATCGAATAATCGTGAAAACCATGAATTATGGTTTCATTATTGTAGAACTTGAATCACTAAATGAAACCATATTCGCGAAAATACCCAAAGTCAACGCAAAACCGCCGATTTTTGTGGTATTTTGAAAATAATTAGTATCAAATTTCAGTCAGTGGAATTTTTTACTCAGATACTCGAAAGGAGAGCAATAATGGGAAATATTGCGATAGAAATTGACCCTGGGCCAGTATCCACTCTTGAAAAGGCCATGCTTTGTCTACGGATCATCGGCTCCTCATCACACGGAGCCATGACCGCAACAGAAATTACCGCCGGAGCCGCCGTCCCCAAAGCGACTGCCCACCGGGTATTGAAATCTCTGGTGGAGCAAAAACTCCTCACCTTCGACGCAAACGATAAGCGCTATCGTCTCGGGCCGACCATTCTGAATCTAGGACTCACCGCACTCAGCCAATTAGACATCCCGAAAATTGCGCGACCGTATTTACAAAAGCTGGCACGGGAAACGCTCGAGACCACCACCCTTTCGATGTTGCAGGGCGATAGCCGGGTGTACCTTGACCAAATCCCCTCCACCCAAGAGATCAAAATGACCGTTCCCTTAGGGATGTCGTTTCCGCTCTATGCCGGCGCTTCATCAAAAGCGATCCTTTCTGCCTTCACCGAACAGCAACTGGCCGAATATCTTGAGCAGGTAACCATGTCCCCGCTCACCAGTTCAACTCCGTTAGATCCACAATCGCTGATGCATGAGATTGAAGAAATCCATGCCCTTGGCTATGCGGTCAGCCGCGGCGAACGCCAGGCGGATGCAGCCAGTATCGCGGCCCCGATTATGGGGTCGGACGGCAAAGTGTTTGGGGCGATCTCGGTCTCTGGCCCAATCCAGCGCTTTGACCGCTACGGGAATCGGAGCATTGGCCGGATGGTCCGAGAAAGCGCGGTTGCTCTCTCAACCGAAATCGGTTTTACCGGGAGATTCCCCAACTCATTCCAGTCCTAAAAATTACACAGGAAGTCTCGCGCCCGGCTCCTGACTGTCAGCACAGGAATGTAGCCTAGGAGCATGGCTAAAACTGTGAGCGCGTATTCCTGCACCGAGTGTGGTTGGAAAACCACCAAATGGGTTGGGCGCTGTGCCGAATGCCAGCAATGGGGCACCGTTCTCGAAACGAGCACAAAGACTGGCCTGCAGCGGCAGCTGAATGTTGTTCGCCCAATATCAGGCAGCGAAGCTCGCCCAATTACCCAACTCAGTGGAGAATCACTCAAACACGAGCCGACAGGTATCGGAGAATTCGATCGGGTCCTTGGCGGTGGCCTGGTTGCCGGTGCGGCAATTCTGTTGAGCGGTGAACCGGGAATCGGTAAATCTACCCTCCTCCTTTCGGTCGCTGCCAAAGTGGCTGCCCAGGGTAAAAAGGTGCTCTATCTCAGCGCAGAAGAGTCAATCAACCAGGTGCGCCTTCGCGCAGAACGCACCGGTGCGATGATTGACACCCTCTATTTAGCCTCCGAAACCGACCTCGAACTAGCACTCGGGCAGCTCGAACAAATCGACCCAGACCTGCTCATTGTCGACTCGGTGCAAACCGTCTTCAGCCCAAATATCGAGGGCATAGCCGGCGGCCCCAGCCAGGTACGCGAGGTTGCCTCAGTGCTCACTCGCATTGCCAAATCGCGGGCAATGCCCACAATCATGGTCGGGCACGTCA
>JBARYA010000099.1:0-7803 GCA_049647625.1 Microbacteriaceae bacterium | reverse complement strand
GGGTCGACATTCTCGATGACCGTAAATATCCATTCCAAGAGCTGTTCCACAGAAGAATTCTAGCGAGCCTAGAGTGAATTTTCCTTGAGCGGCGAACCGCCTCTTTTTCAGCGGCAATCTTGTAGGCTAAAAGGGGCTTATTTCTCGGGCCCACAGCCAGCAAACTCAAAGGAATCTCCTTGTCCGAAGATATTCAGGAATCGAAAAACCACAACCCTCAGGAAGAAAGTAGGGGTGGTTACGATTTTCAAGCTCTCCAAGACGCTTGGCTGCCTCGCTGGGAAGCAGAGAAGCCCTTTGAGGTAGACAAGGCTGATCCTGAACTTCCGCGGAAATATATTCTGGATATGTTCCCATATCCTTCTGGCGACCTACATATGGGTCATGCCGAAGCTTTTGCCTTTGGTGACTTTGTTGCGAGGTATTGGCGCCTCAAAGGATTCAATGTTCTGCATCCGATTGGTTGGGATTCTTTTGGCCTTCCTGCAGAAAATGCGGCCATCAAGCGTGGTGTAGATCCGAAAGCCTGGACATACGCAAATATTGCTCAACAACGTGAGAGCTTCAAAACGTATGCTCCATCGTTTGACTGGTCACGACAATTGCACACCTCCGATCCGGAATATTACAAGTGGAATCAGTGGCTGTTCCTGAAGCTCTATGAAAAAGGTTTGGCCTATCGTAAAGACTCTTGGGTCAATTGGGACCCGGTAGATCTCACCGTTTTGGCCAATGAGCAGGTGCTCGCAGATGGTACCTCAGAGCGCAGTGGTGCTCCGGTGGTTAAGAAGAAGCTGACCCAATGGTACTTCAAAATCACCGACTATGCTGACCGCCTGCTGGATGATCTTGATCAGCTTGAGGGGAAATGGCCGGCTAAGGTCCTGGCCATGCAGCGTAACTGGATTGGCCGTTCCTACGGTGCCGATGTCGATTTCGCTATCGACGGTATTGCTGAGCCGGTAACCGTCTACACCACCCGCCCAGACACCCTTTGGGGTGCCACCTTCATGGTGGTCGCACCGGAGTCTGATTTGGCTGCGCAATTGGCGAGTATTGCCGGTGGGGATGTTGAAAGCAACTACAAGCAATACCTCAGCGAGGTGCAGAAACGTACCGAAGTTGAACGCCAAGATGCATCACGCCCGAAGACCGGTGTCAACCTTGGGGCTTATGCTCTGAACCCGGTGAACGGTGAACGGATTCCTATTTGGGCTGCCGACTATGTGCTTGCCGATTATGGGCATGGCGCCATCATGGCCGTTCCAGCGCACGATCAGCGTGACCTCGATTTTGCTCGCGCATTCGGCTTGCCGATTCGCACTGTTGTGCAGGTTGATTCCGAAAATGACACTGCGGTGGAGGATCCAGCGATCAGCGGCATTGCGACTGCCGGCGATGGCATCCTGATCAATTCAGGTCCGCTTGATGGACTGCGAAAGGCTGAGGCCATTGAGCGTGCACTTGAGGTGCTCGCAGAACGCGGTAACGGACGCAAGGCGAAAAACTATCGCCTGCGCGACTGGCTGATTTCCCGCCAGCGATATTGGGGGACCCCAATCCCAATTCTGCATGCAGCCGATGGTGAACTGATTCCGGTTCCGCAGGAGCAATTGCCTATCGTTTTGCCTGATAGTGAGGGCCTTGATCTCAAACCGAAGGGCACCAGCCCGCTCGGTGGTGCGAGCGAATGGGTAAACACCGTTGATCCTCGTGATGGGGTGACCCCGGTGCTACGTGATGCAGACACCATGGACACCTTCGTTGATAGCTCTTGGTATTTCTTGCGCTTCCTATCGGCAAATGATGACACCCAGGCCTTTGATCCGGACGAGGCGGCAAAATGGCTTCCGGTGGGTCAATATGTTGGCGGCGTTGAACATGCAATTTTGCACCTGCTCTATGCCCGATTCATTACCAAGGTACTTTTTGATGAAGGACTGATACCGGTTTCTGAACCCTTTGAAGCGCTCTTGAGCCAGGGCATGGTTTTGCTCAATGGCGCAAAAATGAGCAAGAGTCGTGGGAATCTGGTTGAGTTTGCCGATGAGTTGCACAATCATGGCGCCGATGTGCTTCGAGTGACGATGGCCTTTGCCGGACCCACCGAAGACGACATCGATTGGGCCGAAGTTTCACCCACCGGTAGTGCCAAGTTCCTTGCCAGAGCATTGCGTATCGCTCAGGATGTTCCTGCCGAATCGAGCCGAGATTTTGCCGCCGGAGACTTGGCCTTCCGGAAGCAGGTTCATAAATTACTTGCAGATTTGCCTGATCTGCTGGAAACCTTCAAGTTCAATGTGGCGATTGCTCGCCTGATGGAACTGGTAAATATCACCAGAAAAGCCATTGATACCGGTGCGGGACCATCAGACCCGGCTACCCGCGAAGCGGCTGAAGCCATCGCTACGGTGTTGAGTATCTTTGCCCCTTATGCTGGCGAAGAAATGTGGAATCAACTGGGTAATGAGTTTACCGTTGCTCTGAGCGATTGGCCGGTTGTCGATTCTGCACTACTGATCGAGGACAGCATTGTCGCCATTGTTCAGGTTGATGGAAAACTCAGAGATACCATCGAGGTTCCGTTGGCGATAACTGAGGCGGATCTTGAGTCGACTGCTTTAGAGCAGGATGCTATCCAACGCGCACTTCAGGGCCGAACAATTGTGAAGGTGATCGTTCGTGCACCGAAGCTGGTCAGTTTCGTTACCAAGCCAGAATAAATAACGGTGCTTGCGAGCCTGGAGCATTAAATAATTTTGGGAGTGTCTGGAAATCCAGACACTCCCAAAATTGTTTGAAAGAGAATTACTCTTTGTCGCTCTTCTTTGAAGCCTGCACGAGTGCATCGAAGCCGAGACGGGCAACGCCGAGGACTGCAAGAGTTACCACAGGTACAGCGATTAGGTTTCCGATGAGAATCCAGATACCACCAAGTACAGAGCCGTATTCAAACTGGCTTAGTGACTGAATGAAGATATCGACAAAGCGGGCAATTGCAAAAGCAAAAACAGAGAAGACGACCAGCATGTAGCCGAACTGCTGTGCTGCATTTGCTGCGGTATCCTTCAGCTTGAAATCAAGAACCCAGCCGAAGAACTTGCCAGCGCCACTTGGCTGCTGAGGAGCATATCCGTAACCACCATAAGGCTGGCCTGGATATGGCTGCTGTGGGTAGCCCTGTGGAGCCTGCTCGGTGTATGGAACACCTGGCTGCATTGGCTGAGCATATTGTCCGATTGGCTGACCGGTCTGTGGGTCAAAGTTGTTGCCGCCAGCAGGATTTGCTACCGGTGGTTGTGGAGGTGTCTGGTTCATCGTTAATTCCTTTAAGTCCATCGTATGAATTCTCATGGGCGACGGCCGCGAATCGATACGGCGCTTGGAGAACTGTTCTCGTGCTTATTCTACCGGGATGCAAGGTGCCGCTTGCAAGCTCAGCTCTCTCCACAAGGGGTGTTCGGGTGCTATTTGGGGCTAAATGAGCCATTGGATGAACGAGGAATATTGCCATGTCTAGGCTGGCATCGTGCAGAGCAGTCGAATACAAGAACCGCAAGATATCCTCCCGAAACAGGCCAGTCCGCGCCGCCTGGGAGTAATGACCGCGGTTATTCTCTGTCTGGGTTTGCTGGTTTTTTGGTACTTTTTTGCCGAAAGTTCCAAATCTTTTTGGCCGGCAGATAATTCATCGCACCCAAGCTCTGATTCGCTCGCAGAATCGCCCATACAGGGCGAGGCCGAACCGTACTTTATTGAAGAAGAATTGACGGTTCTCGTTCATGTGTCAGGGGCGGTTATTCGACCTGGGGTATATGAAGTCTCTGATGGGGCGAGAGTTATTGACGCAGTAGAGCGTGCCGGGGGCCTGGGGCCGGATGCGATGCCGGAAGGAATCAATCTTGCCAGAGTGCTGCGAGATGCAGAACAAATTCACATCCCGAAAGTTGGTGATGAGAGCCTTCAGCTCGGTTCAGCGGGTAATGGCGTTCGACTCATCAACATCAATACAGCAGATAAGGAGACTCTCGATTCATTGCCGCGAATTGGTCCCGCGATGGCCGAACGGATTATTCGATATCGGGAGAGTAATGGCCCCTTTCGGGATCTGGAAAGCATGCTCGCTGTCTCAGGGATAGGGCCGGCGATGATCAATGATCTCCGAGACAAAATTACCTTTTAGCCCGTTGAAGGAGTCTCAAACACTCAGTGCTGTTCTTCAGAGCCGGGGCAATGATCTGAGATTGGTGATTCCTGCTGCCCTGGTCTGGACGGAATCTGCTGCAGTGCTCGGCTTCGGGGTCGAGCTTGGTTTGTGGTTGTTGATGGGTTGTCTCGCAATCCTCGTGGGAATACTCGTTGTTCGCAGACAAGCTGTTCTGCTTGGACCGATGCTGTTCTGTGCGTTATGTATAGGAATCGCATTTCTTGGAGCTCGATGGCAGAGTGAGAATCGCTATTATCCGGAGGTAGAGGCCCTGGTATCTGAGGTTCAGAACGGGCAATTCTCTATCGAAATTATTGGCTATTGCACACAGCGAAGTGGGCCATACGAATCTGGCACGATATGCCCGATCCGCGCTGAATTGATCGCGAATACCGCTCCGATAGAGCAGAGTGAGGCTCAGCGGGGCGCATTTCGTTCACGAGCAAGTTTTTCGAACACACTGATATCCACTTCTACAAATACAGGCGGAGGATCAACAGTCTCCCTAGACATTGGTGCGAGACTTCAGGTTATTGCTCGGGCGCAACGAAATACCGATCCGGGGCCAGAGCCGTACCGATTGCGCGTTCGAGAAATCCTGCAGGTTCGCGACGCTAACGGACTGAATGCCTGGTTGAATCCCATCAGAGATGCACTCGTTTATGAGGCAGCATTATTACCCGGATCAGGTGCCGAGCTCTTGCCCGGTGTTTCGCTCGGAAACACCGAATTGGTGAGCAAGAGCCTCGATGAGGCAATGAAAACAACCTCATTGAGTCATCTCACCGCAGTATCAGGGTCAAACTTTGGCATGGTTGTTATGACAGTACTTTTCCTTGCGGGTGCCACAGGTATCTCTCGTTTGGCAAGAAGCGTCTTTGCCCTTTGTGGCCTCGGGATATTTTTTGTACTGGTTACCGCAGAACCCAGCGTATTGCGCGCCGCGGTCATGGCAATCATTGTGATTATCGCCCAGAATCTCGGCAGACGTGGTGCAGCCCCCAGTGCGCTTGCGGCGAGTGTGCTCATTCTTCTCATCATTGACCCTTGGCTATCGTTGGAGTTCGGCTTCATTCTCTCGGTGTCGGCAACTGCCGGTTTGATTTTTCTCGCCCCAACTCTTGCCAGCTTCTTAGAGAAGTTCTTACCATCCGGGTTAGCACTTGTGCTTTCGATACCACTTGCTGCACAACTGTGCTGCCAACCAGCACTCTTACTCTTACAAGATGGCATCCCGAGTTATGGAGTGCTGGCGAATCTTCTTGTAGCTCTTGCCTCACCGTTGGCTACCGGGCTCGGTCTCTTGGCCGGAATCTTCTTGGTGCTCATCCCGCCACTCGGTTTGCTCTTATTGTGGTTGGCTTGGCTGCCGAGTACTTGGATCGCGATGATTGCTGAAGGCCTGTCCGCATTTCCATTTGCCCGTCTGGTCTGGTTCGAGGGAAGTCTCGGGGCAATACTTTGGCTGATATTGGGGATACTCGCTGCTTCTCTGCTGTTTTCTCGCTCCTACTCATTAAAGAAGCAG
This sequence comes from Microbacteriaceae bacterium, assembly GCA_049647625.1. GTDB lineage: Bacteria > Actinomycetota > Actinomycetes > Actinomycetales > Microbacteriaceae > JBARYA01. Next base: position 2,068 of record JBARYA010000099.1, on the reverse strand, counting down.
CTGCTCGTCCCCGCCGTAGTGGTGACTGCAGCTCTCATCTCTGGAATCTTTGGTAACCAACTTGGCGCTCGCCAGATACCCTCGGATTGGCAAATAGCCTTCTGCGATATTGGTCAGGGCGATGCCATTGTGATTCGCTCGGCGGAACAAATTGCGCTCATCGATACCGGTCCCGATCCCGTACTGTTATCGGAATGTCTTGGACGCTTAGGTATTACCCGCTTGGACCTTTTGGTGATTTCACACTTCGACCAGGATCACATTGGTGGGCTAGCGGCTCTGGCCGAAACAGAGATCGCACTACTGCTCTACAGCGCGATAGATGACCAGGATGCGGAACCGCTCTCGGTGTTACAAAGAGCTCCGGCACGATACCTCGCTGATAGTCGTTTTCGTGGAACCTTAGGAAACAATCATTGGCGAGTGCTCTGGCCATTGGCGGGGGAGCGAGTTATCGACAGAAACCAGTCGAGCTTGGTCGTATCGTTTCAGGGTGAGGTTTCTCTGTTGAGTTTGGCTGATCTGGGCGAGATCAGTCAATTACGCCTGCTCGGAACCGACAAGATTCGGAGTCACCAGATTGTGAAGGTGGCCCATCACGGTTCAGCAGATCAATTCTCTGGCCTTTACAAAGAAGCGGCTGCAGAGATAGCGGTGTTTACGGTGGGAAAGAATACTTTTGGGCATCCAAACCCCAAAGCGCTAGCGCTATTTGAAGATGCGGTTATTCTCAGAACCGATGAGATGGGGCTTATCCTGCTCAATATTGTGAGCTCAGTTGAGGAACATCCTCGAGTGAAGGTCTGGACTGAACGGTAGGCTGGTGACTATGGCTAACACATCCACTTCGAAGGCAAAGATCACCAATTTGAGTTGGGATCAGGCTCGAGCTGCTTCGATTGTGTTGGTATCTGGGCCAGAAGATTTTTTGGCTGATCGAGCCGAGCGAATCATTCGAACCAACCTTCGTGAGCAGCATCCTGAACTCGAAATCAGTCAATTTGATGCTGGTCTCTATCAGGCAGGTCAATTGCTGACTGCCGCCAGCCCCTCACTCTTCAATGAGCCACGACTCTTGCTGGTTGATTCTGTTGAGAAATGCACCGATGATTTTATCAGCGAATCTGTGCACTATCTTGAGGCAATTCCCGAAGACACCACCCTCATCTTGCGCCATCGCAGTGGGGTTCGGGGGAAAAAACTTCTCGACGCTGTCCGTGCACTTGGCGCTCTGGCTGTGGAAATTAGTTGTCAAGAAATCAAGCGAGATCAGGATAAATCACAATTTGTGCAATCTGAATTTCGGAACGCAAAACGACAGGCCAGCCCTCAGGCAATCCGGCTCCTGGTAAGCGCTCTCGGTTCAGATCTGGCCGGGCTCGCGGCAGCCTGCCAACAACTCATTAACGACACCAGCGGTGAAATTGATGAGGCGCTGGTCAACCGCTATTACGCTGATCGGGCAGAGGTCACCGCATTCCAAGTCATCGATGAGGCCCTGGCCGGTCGCGCCGGTAAAGCTCTGATCATGCTCAGGCAATCACTTGAGAGCGGCGTGGATGCAGTACCAATTGCGGCAGCATTTGCCAGCAAGTTTCGCACAATGGCTCTGGTCGCTTACGGTCGGCAACATCCTGAGGCCGATACCGGGCTGAAACTTCCTGATTGGTTGCTCGATCGGGCCCGACGTGACCTTTCGAACTGGACTGATGTAGGACTCGGTCGGGTAATTACCGCAATTGCCGAGGTCGACTCAGGCCTGAAGGGCAATAGCCGCCAGCCGGTGTACTTGCTCGAAAAATTGGTCGAACTCGTCGCTCGACAGGGACGCGACTAAACGCGAGCTTTGGGTGTACGAACCCTATTTGTATTGGGCTGCAGCCGGGCAATCAAAAGGATCGCGAGCAGCAAGACCAACACGGTTCAGATACTGAATCACAATTCGGTACGACTCACTGAGACGGGCTTCGGTATAGCTAATGCCGTGTTCTTGGCAGTATTGTTTGACCATTGCCGAGGCGCGACGCAGGCTGGTTCGAGGCATGCTCGGGAAGAGATGGTGCTCAAC
>JBARYA010000098.1:0-7797 GCA_049647625.1 Microbacteriaceae bacterium | reverse complement strand
TCGTACACCGTTGCCAGGGTGCGGTTGGCCACCTCGCGGGCTTTCTCGGCTCCCTTTGCCAATTGGCGGTCGAGTTCGGCCGGGTCATCGAGCAATTCGAGAGTGCGCTGCCGGATCGGGCCGAGGGTGTCGGCTGCGAGTTCAGCCAAGCTGGTCTTCAAGGCGCCATAACCGGAACCGGCAAACTCGCTCTCAATTTCGGCGATGCTGCGATTCGACAGTGCCGAATAGATGCTGAGCAGATTGCTCACACCCGGTTTGGCATCCTTATCAAAGCGGATCTCGCCATCGGCATCGGTCACGGCGCGCTTGAACTTTTTGGCGGTGATGGCCGGATCGTCCATCAGGTTAATACGGCCAGCATCCGAATCTGTTGACTTCGACATCTTGTCGTTCGGGGACTGCAGATCGTAAATCCGTGCTGCCTCTTTCGGGATGAACGGTTCTGGAACCACAAAGGTTTCACCGAATTGCGCGTTGAACTTCTGTGCCAGATTCCGGGTGAGCTCAATGTGCTGCTTCTGGTCGTCACCGACCGGAACCGATTCGGTTTGATAGAGCAAAATATCGGCGGCCATCAGCACCGGATAGGTGAAGAGGCCAACTGATGTGTTATTACTGCCCTGCTTTTGTGACTTGTCTTTGAACTGGGTCATCCGGGAGGCTTCGCCGAAACCGGTCAGGGTAGAGAGCACCCAGGCCAGCTCGGCGTGGGCGGCAACCTGTGATTGCACAAAGAGCACCGACTTATCGGGGTCGATACCGGCAGCAATGTATTGGGCGGCGGTGCGGCGGGTGCTAGCGCGGAGCTCATCCGGATTCTGTGGCACGGTAATGGCGTGCTGGTTGACCACACAGAAGTAGGCGCTGAAGTTATCCTGCATGCTTACCCAATTGGTGAGAGCCCCCAGATAGTTCCCCAAATGCAGGGTGTCGCTGGAAGGCTGCATGCCACTAAAAATTACCGCTTTACTCACAGTGTTCTCATTCTTTATCGTCAACAGGTTTTTCTTAATTCAGGAAGTTTGCTCGGATTCAGGCCGTTTTGGGTCACATCCGTCAACATTGTTCACTTCAGCAACACCATTTCCTGAATTAAGCAAAAACGTACTTCACCACAACGGGGGAGTGATCGGTCCAGCGCTCGGCATAGGATGCTGCCCGATGCACGCGATAGTCGGCCACCTTGGCAGCCAGTGCCGGGGTAGCCATTTGGTAGTCGATGCGCCAGCCGGTGTCGTTATCGAAGGCTTGGCCGCGCTGGCTCCACCAGGTGTACGGGCCGTCAACCTCACCGGCGAACTTCCGACCAATGTCAATCCAGCCAAGACCAGGAGCGCTGGTGCCATCGACACAATCAACCACGGCACCGGATGCGCCAAAGAACTGATCAAAGTAAGCCCGTTCCTGAGGCATAAACCCGGCCCTCTTCACATTGCCGCGCCAATTCTTAATATCGAGTTCGCGGTGACCAACATTCAGGTCACCGACCACCACGCTGAGTGGGTTCTTTGCCTCGAGCTGGGGGAGGTACTCGATCATGGCATCGAGGAACTTGTACTTTTCGACCTGTTTCGGGGTATCTGCTTCACCGGAGTGCACATAGCAGCTCACCACGGTCACCCGCTCACCGGCATGTTCAAAGTCGGCTTCGAGCCAGCGACCGGCGGTATCAAAATCTTCTGGACCGATATTGGTGCGGACGGCGACAGGGGCAATGCGAGAAAGGATCGCCACTCCGGCGCGGCCCTTGGCGCTCGCCTCATCGTTTACGAAGTGCCATTCTCCATCGAGATCAGCCAGGAGCGGCTCAACCTCGGCCCGGGTTGCGCGCACCTCTTGGAGGGCAACAATATCGACCGGATTGGCGGCAAGCCATTCTGCAAAGCCCTTACGAAAGGCGGCACGGATGCCGTTCACATTAATAGACGCAATGGTGAGGGAGTTGGTTTCCATAGCCTCAATCCTAGTTCAGCCGCGTTCTTGACGTGCCTTTGCGCTAGGAAGTAGCCGTCAAAAATTGAGTTTATGAAAAATGAAGCGCGGGATGTGCCGCACGATGAGCATAATGAGCAACCAACGACCGGGCAGATAGGCCACAGCCTTGCCGCGATCAATCGCACGCACCAGACCCTGGGCGACCTGATCAGCCGACATCATTTTCTCTCCAGCGGCTCTACGATCCGCCGTCATTGCTGTTGCCGTTGGGCCGGGCTTCAGCAGAACCACCCGCACTCCGGTGCCAGCTAAACGGTGCTGGAGCCCCTGGGCGAAGCGTTCAATCAGACCCTTGGCGGCACCGTAGACATAGTTTGTTTTGCGACCACGGTCTCCAGCAACCGAACCAATAACCGCGATGGTTCCGTACCCGAGCTCGACAAAAATGTTGGCATACGATTGCATGAAGAGCACCGGTGAGATCGCATTGAGCCGCAGATTCTCGGCCACTTCCTGCTCAGATGTTTTAGCCATATCGCCGGACAACATCGCCCCCTGAGCTATGAGCACCGTATCGATTGGAGTGCTGTTCACTGAAGTGGTTGCCGATGCGGTTGCCTGTGTAGTCGCCTGCACAATTGCATGCACATCCTCAGCCTGAACCAGTTCAGAGACAATCGTCGAAACAACCGCGCGAGGATTCCGGATGCGGTAGTCCGCGGCTAGGGCCGCTACTTTCTTGGAATTTCGAGCAACCAGGATGAGCTCAAGGCTTTCAGTTTTCGCGCCAGCCCGGGCGAGCCAAATTTTGGCAGCCTCTTGAGCAATGCCTGAAGTTGCTCCAATGATGACGATTTTTGTCACGGATTCATTCCTTTTGTGCGCGGCTGGAAGCGGGAAAAAACCGCTTCACTGTTCCAAGCCTAAACGTTCCGATTGTGCCGAGGCGAACTTACCCAGTGCCCCATACTCTTCCCGAATGCGCTGGAAATCTTCCCACTTGGGATAGCTGCGCTTGAAAAAGAGTTCCGACATTCGGGCATCTTTGCTGAGGTACAGTCTGCCACCATGCGCCTCGACAATCTGATCAAAATGATCCATCAGCGCGAAACTTTTAGCATTCGCAACAAAGTCGAGAGCCAGGGTGTAGCCGGCTATCGGAAAGCTCAGCGGGCTATCATTTCCGGGGCCAAATTTCTTCAACACCGTTATTGGCGAACCGAGGGCAGCGGCCTGCATGGCGCCCAGCAGTTCGGCCAGGGCTTCGCGGCCACCCTGCTCTGGCAGGGCGCATTGGTATTGCACCAGGCCGCTCTTGCCATAGAGCAGGTTCCAATCGCGGACGGCGTCGAGTTGGTAATAATAGGCATCGTAGGGGATCAAGCGGCTCTGCGACTCACGCAATTCTTTGTGAAAATACAACCAGTTAAAACTCCGAACACTGAGCGGGCTCATCACCAATTTCGGCATCTCAATCGGTATTTGCAATCGAGCCGAACCGGCCGCCACCAATTGCTCATCATTGGCTTCTTCGCCGAGCATTAATAGGGAGCGGCCGAGGTTTTTGCCCCCAGCAGTGGTATCCAACCAGGCCACAGAATAGTCGGCCGCAGCATGCTCTTCAAAGCCATCAAGAACGCTCTCCAGATGAGGCCGTTTGAGGGTGAGCTGCCGAATATTGCTGGAGCGCATCCGAGTCAATTGCACTGTCGCCGACATGATCAGACCGGTGAGGCCCATCCCGCCGATCGTTGCCCTAAAAAGTTCAGGATGCTCGGTGCTGCTGGCGTGCACCAGCTCACCACTGCCGAGCAGGATGTCAAGTGCGAGGACATGGTTGCCAAAGCTACCGGCGTGATGGTGGTTTTTGCCGTGAATATCTGAGGCGATAGCACCACCGAGGCTTACCCATTTCGTACCCGGAGATACCGGCACAAACCATCCTTGGGGCACGAAGATGCTGAGGAGTTCGGCGAGGCTCAGACCGGCTCCAGCCTGCAATATTCCCGTGTTGTTATCGAAGCTGATCAGCGAATTGAGTTGGGATGTTTCCAGCATGCTCGATGCAGATTCTGCTGCTCCAGAAGCTCCAGAAGTCGAAAGGGAAGCATCCCCATAGCTTCGGCCGAGTCCGCGGGGAATCACTTTGCCCGGCACTCCAATAATGGCTGGCGCAGCATCAGGCTCGCTCGGAAGCGGAACGATACGGCCATGGATTCGAGGGTAGCGTCCCCAACCGCTCACTTCGGGGAGCGTGCCGCTCATGAGAGTCCCTCCTCAGTTTCAGCAGCAGTGATAGCAGCTGATTCTTGCCCAAAAACATAGCGCTTATCGAGGTGATACTTCACCAGATAACCCACGACTAGGCCGAGAGCGCCACCGAGGAGGGTGAGGTTTGCATTGTGCCAGAGCAACTCGAAGAGAAATTCCGCACCCCAGAAAATGAGCGTGGTGAGTCCGGAAAAGAGGGTATAGCGAACAAAAACCTTGCTTCCTTCACGGAGGCTCTTCGATTCAAAACGAAAGATAAAGCGTTTATCGAGCAGATATTTCACCGGCAAACCAATGAGCGTACCGGCAACGATGGCGACAACCACGCGGTACGGACCCGGATACCAGTGCAGCACCAGCCATTGGGCGCCGAGGTTGAGCAGCAGAGCAATGCCGGCAAAGAGTGTGTATAGGGCCGCTCTGCGGAGTTTTGAATTGCTGCTCCGAGCTGTTCCTTCAGCAGGCGAAGTGCCCCGTTCTGCCGAGAGCTTGTCTAGATCAGCCACGAGAGCTCCAACCAGCGTGCCAGCACAACACAGAGTGCGATCAGCGAGGCCATGATCCAACTGGCATAGTCTTTAATCGCCCAGACCACCGGGTCATCGTGCATAATGCCGCGGTGACCTTTGAGCCAAGCCCGCGATATCCAGAAGATCACCAGCGGCACCATCACCCAGAGCAGCTCTGGGGTGCGGTACTCCGAGATCGTGTGCGGGTCTTGCACAAAGAGGGCCAGAATAACTGCTCCGGCAAATCCGGATGCCACCCCGATCATCTGCACCAGTGGCAGATCGGAACGGCGGTAACCGCGTCCTCGTAGCGGCATCTCGCCTTCGAGCTCATCAAGACCGAGGAGCTCGCTATAACGCTTGAGCAAAGCCAAACTCATAAAGAAGAAGATGGCGAAGGTGAGCAGCCAAAAAGACAGAGCGACCTGGATCGCAGCGGCTCCGGCCAGAATACGCAGGGTGTACAGCACGCCCAAAAAGAGCCCATCGGCAATCGGTTTTTGCTTCAAATAGAAGGAGTAAAGCAGCGTGAGCGCAAAATACCCGAAGAGGACCAGTGCAAAACTGAGCGGCAAGAACAGGGTGATGACAATCGCACCCGCCAGCAGGACGACCCACGAACACCAGCCCTGAATAATGCTCAGATTACCCTGGGCAATCGGCCGGAACTGTTTGGTGCGGTGGTGACGATCATCCCACACATCCACTAAATCGTTAATCGTATAGGCTGCGGATGCGATGAGGCTAAAGGCAAAAAACGCCAGCAAAGAAGTGATTATGGCATTGCTCTGCCCATAGCTGTGTGAGGCAAAGAGTGGCAAGAAAATGAGCAAATTCTTCACCCATTGGTGCGCTCGCAAGGAAGCCCAGAGTGCACCCAGAAAGCCGATATTTCGGCCGCTGCCAAAATGCTGGGCGATGGGGGCCAATCCTGAAGCCTGGGCCACAAAACGGCTTGAATCACTTACCGGATAGGCTGCCCCCGCTGCCGCCCAAACTGCCAGGTCGGCGGTGCTATCGCCCATATAGTCGAAACCACCCTCGCCATAGGCTTCAACGAGTGCATCTCTTTTTGCTGAACTTTTCAGATTCAACACGGAGCTGCTGGCAAAGACTCGTTCGAAAATACCCAGATATTCGGCAATGGGTTCAGCCCAAACCAGGGGGGATGCGGTCGCCAGAACGATGGCGCGCCCATTTGCCTTCTCGCCCCGCAAAAAATTGAGCACCTCGGTGTTATAGGGCAGCGCCCCTGGGTCGACGGCGACCTCTGCGCTCAACTTAGATTTGAGCGATAATTTACTCCCCAAGAGCCAAGTGATGACCTGCGGGATGCGATAGGGGCGGCGTGAGACGAGCTGGTTCAGCGCCTCCCAGAGCATATCTGTTTTCATCAGGGTAAAATCTAAATCGACGACAAGTGGGCGCTGAAGCACCACGTTCTGATCGTCATCCCTGAATGTTGGCATGGTTCTAGTGTAGTTTGTGAAAAAAATGTCGGAGGAATCTTCAAACTTCGCTTTGGAGGGACGTTTTTCGACTAGATTTGAAACGTATCTTGATCAATACCGATCAGTACCGAAAATCCTACGGGGGTGGTCTTCACTCGTGCAGCTTAGTGGCTATACGCGCACCCCATTTGGCCTCCGTACCTGGGTTTTGGCGCTGGCAGCTCTCTTCGGTACGAGTGTCTTCATTTGGTCACTTACCGGCCCTTTTCAGAGTGAACTCAGCCATATTGTGCTCTACATCAGCATCTTTATTTGCGTGCTGGTGCTTGGGAACATTCGTATTGAGCTGAATAGCGGTCTATATTCGTTCCAGGTGAGCATCCTGGTGCCCCTGTTAGCGTTTGTGAACCTCGAAGAGAATCTCACCTCCGGATACGCCGTCTGGGGCTTGGGTATGGTTGCCTCCTGCATCCTCTTGGGCAGAAAGCACGCGATCATTGTTCGCTTTGCTTCTTCAATGCTCTCCGGTGCGGTATTCCTGTTGAGCTACGTCTTTCTCCGCGATCTCGGGGCCAATCCGATGCTGAGTGCCTGGTCGGCGAGCATGCTCTCCTTATTGGCCACAATCCTGCTCTATTCGGCTGCGACTTATAGCGTCGATCAAAAAACCGGGAAGAAGCATTTCACCGTCAGATTGCGCATGAGCCAATTGACTCTGGTGGTCATCCTGTTCTCCTCGCTCACGATTTTGGGAGTCTGGGTTCAGGAAGGTTTCGGGGTCCTCGAAATCGCGGCCACCGGCAATAATGGCCGAGCCGCAATCTTCTTGTTGATGATTACCCTCATGATGCACACCAGCTATACCCGCAATAGTCGGAAACGCCTGCAACGACGTTTTGAGGGTATAGCCACTGCGGCGATGGCGCTGCCCTGGGCTGACGACAATATCACGGCACAGAAGCGCCTGCGGGAGTTCACCGCAAAGGCCATTCCGAACTCCACGGTGCAGATCCGTGACCAAGCTCCAGGGCTCGGTGAAGTGGGTTCAGCGGTGCTTGTTCCGGATGTTGGACAACAATATCTGGTCGTGAGCCGGAGGCCCGGAGGAACTCCCTTTAGCGCGCTTGAGCAGCGTTTAGTAGAGGCAATCGGGCACATGGGTGCCGAGACGATGCGCAGTAAAACCGAGAATACCGTTCTTGCGCAGGAGGCGAACACTGACCCTCTGACCGGCCTCGCCAACTATCGTGCCCTTCAGGAGGCGCTGCAACATGCCGATGCGGAATCAGAAAGCAATATGGCAATGCTCTTCATCGATGTTGATGAGTTCAAACATATTAATGATGTCTACGGGCACAATGTGGGAAATATTGTTCTTCAGGCAATCGCTGGTCGTATCCGCTCGACAATCCGCCCCTACGATTTAGCTGCCAGAATTGGTGGCGATGAGTTTGTTGTGCTGCTGCGCGAGGTTGATGGACCCGAGAGCGTCGAAGAAGTGGTGCAGCGCATTCACGATCGTGTTGCCCGTCCAATTGCGGCAGGGCGTGATCTGATGGTGCAGGTGACCATCAGTATTGGTACGGCTCGTCCCGAGGATCGAGTCGATATGAGCCTCCTGCTCAGCC
>JBARYA010000097.1:0-3076 GCA_049647625.1 Microbacteriaceae bacterium | reverse complement strand
TTCATGAGATTTTTCTTGTAAACCATGTGTTTTCCTTTGTTCAGTAAATCGGTACTCAAAAAAGTGTTGGTGTCCTGTCAAGAACGAAGCTGTTAGCCGGTAATAATCGCCTTGGTTTCAAAGAACTCTGCCAGGCCTTCAAGCCCCAGTTCTCGGCCATTGCCGGACTGCTTGTAGCCACCAAATGGCAGATTGGATGCCATGGCATAGTTGATCTTGACCTGGCCAGCCTCTAAACGGCGTGCAATCGCGAGCGCCACATCCTGGTCTTCGCCAGATACATAGGCGGCCAAACCGTAGGGTGAATCGTTGGCAATGGCCACAGCCTCATCGTGATCGGCATAGGAGAGCACGCTCAATACCGGACCAAAGATTTCTTCCTGCGAGATGGTCATCTTGGACAAGACGTTCACAAAGGCGGTCGGTTTCACCAACCATCCGGTTGCTGTGCCCTCAGCAGAACCAAGCCCACCGGCGATAAGCGTTGCACCCTCTTCGATGCCCTTCGAGATGTAGCCCTGGATGCTGTCAAACTGTTCCTGGCTAATCACCGGGCCAAGTTCGGTAGTCGCATCATTGGCCGGGCCAACCTTAATCTGTTCAATCGCTTCCTGAATCAGGGCTGTTGCCTCATCGACCCGGTGTGCCGGGATCAGCATCCGGGTTGGTGCGTCACAGGATTGGCCGTTGTTTGAGAACGCACGCAGAACACCGGTTTTGACCGACTCGGCAAAAACCGCATCGTCAAGAATAATATTTGCCGACTTGCCACCGAGTTCCTGCGAGACGCGCTTGATGCTCGGTGCCGCCAGCTCTGCCACCCGGCCACCGGCATAGGTTGAACCGGTGATCGAAATCATGTCCACATCCGGATGCTTGGCAAGCGCCTCGCCCACCGAGGAACCACGACCATTGAGCAGGTTCACCACTCCGGCAGGGATTCCTGCAGCATGTGCCGCCTCGAATACCAGGGTTGCGTTCAACGGAGCAGCCTCACTCGGCTTCAATATCGAGGTGCAGCCGGCCGCAAGCGCGAAGGCCAACTTACTCATGATCTGATGGACCGGCCAATTCCAGGGAGTGATCATGCCGACCACGCCGATTGGGTCACGAACGATAAGTCCGTTTCCACGATGCTCTTCAAGCTCGAGGTTTTTGAGCGCCTCAATCGCATCGCCGATATGCCAGACACCCAATGGGGCCTGCACATTGACCGAGAGCGAGAGCGGGGAGCCCACCTCGGCGCTAATCAGCTCGCCGGCTTCAGCAACACGTTTCTGGAATTCGTCACGAAAACGCTCGAGGAGCGCAATCCGCTCCGCAACGCTCAGTGCTGCAAAAGCGGGTAGGGCCGCCTTTGCAGCCTGAACGGCCTGATCGACCTCTTCGGTGGTTGCCCGCGCAGTCGAAGCAATAACTTCACCGCTGGTGGGATTCGTCACCGGGTTTCTGTCCGCACTCTGCGGCTCAACCCATGCACCGTTGATATAGAACTTGCTAAAATTTTCACTCATCATCGTCTACCCGTTCTACTGTATGACTGTCTTGGATCGGTCGCGCTCGTCGACCGAATAGAATTTCACGGCATCCTCGTTCACCTCAACGCCCCAACCGGAGCCTTCGGGAACGATGAGGGAACCATCCACAATTCTTGGCGCTTCACTGACCAACTCATCCCGCCAGGGGACGCCATCAATATCGATCTCAAAAATATTGAAGTTCGGTATTGCGGCACAGAGCTGAGCACTAATAAAAGTGGAGAGGTGGCCATAAAAGTTGTGTGGTGCCAGATCGAGCTGGTAGCTTTCGGCGGCGCTCGCGATGCGTGAGGTTTCCCCCACCCCGTTCCAGAGCACATCCACAATTGCGAGGTCCATGCTCTGCTCCTGGAAATAGGGCAGATATTCTTCACGACCAAAAAGCGACTCTCCGGATGCGATCGGGGTTGTTGTCGCTGAGCGCAGGTGCGCCAGGGTTTGCGGGCTGAGGCCGTCGAGCTCAAACCATTCGAGCCCGAACTCTTCAACACTGCGCGCAATGCGCTTCATGCCATCAATGCCGAAGCCAATATTGGCATCAAAGATAATGCCGACCTCATCGCCGACACCCTCCCGGAACGCTTCGAGGGTGGAACGGATGGCGCGAATGAAGCGGGTATCCCACTCCCGATTTGCCGAATTTGGTCGTCGGGTCCACGGGAACGGCCTGCTGCCGACCTCGGGGTCGTCAAAGGCGATGGTGTTCGTCTTGAGATACTTGAAACCCTGCTCTTTGACGGTTTGCGCGAAATCGCTCAGTTCTCGATACGAGCTGAGTTTCGTTTGACCAATCAGCTCGGCCTGGTGCCCCTGACGGTAGGTGCCACAGTGTGACCAATAGACCAGCAAAGAATCTCGCTGTTTGCCACCGAGCAGGTCGGCAACCGATATCCCAAGGCTTCGCGCTTTCAGATCATAGAGAGCATTCTCAACCACGGCGGTTGCCTGACGGTTCAGTCCACTGGGAGCCGGACCGGAGTTTGCGGTCAGCTCTGCGGATATCAATCCCACATGCATGGCGCTTCGGCCAATGACATGGCGTTTCAGGGATTCGACCACTTTGACGAGTCCCTGATTTCCGAAGCTCTCGGTGAATTCCGACCAGCCGGCAATACCATCCTCACTGACCACTTTCAGGAAGGAGATCGTTCTCCAGCCCAGATCGCAGGTAAAGATATTAAATTGTTGAATTTTCATAACATTCTTTCATTGTGTTGCATCCCTCGAGAGCTACCGAGTACAGAGACGTTTCAGGAGTTTTCAGCAAGATCCCATTCCCTCATTGCCTCTTGACGGATCAACCGCCGTTCCGCCTGACGGCGAGGGTTTGGAATTGGTGCCGCTAAGAGCAGCTTCTTGGTATAGGGGTGTTTTGGTGCACTGCCTACGACTTCAGAGTCTCCGGTTTCGAGGATCTCGCCCCGATACATCACCGAAACCTGCTGACACATGTGTCGCACCAGGGCCAAATCGTGACTGATAAAGAGGTAGGCAACGCCGGTCTCTTGCTGGATTTGTTGGAGCAATTTGATGACATG
>JBARYA010000096.1:0-2393 GCA_049647625.1 Microbacteriaceae bacterium | reverse complement strand
ATCCGGTAATCCACGCCAAGATTTGGTAAACGCGCAGAGCTTTGAGAATTTTTGGATGTTCTGCCGGAGAAGGAATTCGTGCCATGTTTACAGTTTAGTTGACGGTGCCATTTGAATCAGCTGAAGCCGTTTCGAGCGCTTCCTGTTCAGCCTGATATTCATCACGCACCAGACGGTACCAAATATAGCCAGCAAAGCCGGCAAAAAATATCCACTCTGCGGCATAAAAAATATTCAGGATGTTGAGGTGCACTTCATTCTCTGGTGCTCTAGTCTCAATTTCACGCAAATCCCCATAGCTGAACTCACCAACCAGATAGCCGTTGTAGCGTGCATCAGAGAGCGGCCCCTCCCAGAGGTTCATCATTGAAGCGAGCGCCACTGATGTGAGCAAATAACTCTGCCCACCGGCCGCATCTTTCACGCTCTCGATCCGACGATCGGTGATGACGGCCTCAACCGGATAGAAGCGCCCCTCAAGGGTTTGTTCCCCACTGGGGAGCTGAATCTCAGGAAGCAATTCGAGCGCCCTATCGCTTGATTCTGCCCAACCGATAACGACCGCGAGCTCTCGCACTGGTCCGCCATCAATCCCATCGGCTTCAAAGCGAGCTACAACCCAAGAGCCACCCCGACCGGCTTTTGCAATCTCAGCGAGTGAAGCATCATCGGTACCAACGGCGGTCTCTGCACTGAGCGGAAGGAATCCCTTGCCAACGACCACCAACAAGGGCTCATCCTGCGCGTAGTGACCAGTGACAGTGACCCGATGAGCCGCAACCGTTTCTTGGATTGGCGCATTGGGCTCCTGGTTCGGAGCAAGCTCTTTCAGGGTATCAAAATCAAGCTCGACCACCTCGGCATTGTCATTGGCGCGAGAAAATTGCCAATTACTGAGCACGACGAAGACTGTTGCGAGGGCAAAAACCAACAAGAGGGCAGCAATCCACTTTGGGCGAAGCATGACTTTAAGCATGGAGTTATGAACTCTTCTTTACGGTGCTAGATTTTGGACGGCTGGGTGCTTTTGGAGATTTTACCGGCACCTCGGCAAGCAGTGCAGAAATATCGGGAGCTTCGAGCCGCACCCGATCGGCGGCCTCATCATCCGGTTGCTCCTGGCTTTCAACCTCGGCACGGACCCGCTTGAGGTAGTGCTCAATCTCAAGCTTTTCGCGCTCTGCGCTCCAGCCCAAGACTCCGGCCATCAGCTTGGCCGCAACCGGAGCCGCGGTCACACCGCGGTCCCAGGATTCAATAGAAATTCTGGTGCGGCGGGCAAGCACGTCCTCAAGGTGCAGCGCACCCTCGTGGGTAACCGCATAGACCACTTCGGCCTGAATGTAGTCATCGGCACCGGGTAGCGGCTCAATGAGCTCTGGACGCTGCCGCAGCAGCTCGAGCAGCTCATCGGTCATGGTGCCATAACGGTTCAGCAGGTGCTCGATTCGCACCTTGTGCACCCCGAATGCCCGAGCAATCTTGCCGCGCTTATTCCACGCAGCTTGGTAGCCCTCGGCACCAAGCAGGGCAATATCGTCGGTGATGCTCTCGGGAACATTGCCATCGAGTACCCGCACGGCTTCATCGATCGCGTCCTGGGCCATGATTCGATAGGTGGTGAACTTGCCACCAGCCACAACCACCAGACCCGGCACACTATGGGCCACAATATGCTCACGCGAAAGTTTTGAAGTCTGCTCAGATTCTCCGGCAAGGAGCGGGCGAAGTCCGGCGTAAACGCCCTCAACGTCCTCACGGGTCAGTGGAACAGCGAGCACCTTATTGACCTCGGCAAGCAGATAATCAATATCGGCCGCGGTTGCCGCAGGATGCGCCTTATCGTAATGCCAATCGGTATCCGTGGTGCCGATCAGCCAGTGCCGACCCCAAGGAATCACAAAAAGAACGCTCTTCTCGGTGCGGAGCAATAGGCCGAGCTTTGATTGGAAGCGATCCCGCGGAACAACCAGGTGGATGCCTTTTGAGGCCCGCACCTTGAACTGGCCACGTTCGCCAACGAGGGCTTGGGTATCATCGGTCCAGGCGCCGGTGGCGTTCACGATCTGACGTGCCCGAATCTCGAACTCTTCACCGCTCTGCAAATCGCGAGCACGCACGCCGACAACGCGTTCTCCGACCTTGATGAAGCCCTCAACCCGGGTACGGCTGGCGGCCTTCACCCCATAGGAGGATGCGGTGCGAACAAGCGTCGAAACGTAGCGAGCATCATCCACCTGAGCATCGTAGTACGCCAGACCGCCGGTGAAAACCCCGTCTTTGAGGCTCGGAATGGCGCGGTGTACCTGACGTCGGCTGAGGTGGCGATGGTGTGGCACCCCCGGAGGGCGTCCGCCGGTGAGAGAAAACAGGTCGTAGAGGGTCATTCCGGC
>JBARYA010000095.1:0-9613 GCA_049647625.1 Microbacteriaceae bacterium | reverse complement strand
GGAAAACACATGGTTTACAAGAAAAATCTCATGAAGCAAGCTTTTCAAAGCGGAAAGCCGACACTGGGCACTCACATTTTCTTGCCCGAACCCGCAATTGTCGAGGTCATTGGCAACACCGGCGCATACGACTATGTTGAATTTCTCGCAGAATACAACGCTTTCGACCTGCACGATCTGGATGCTCTCGCTCGCACAACCGAGCTTATGGGTCTCGGAAGTCTGATCAAACTTGATTGGGAACTGAACCGATTTATCGCTCATCGCGCCGTTGGTTCCGGTTTTGAGGGTGTGCTCTTTGCTGATCCGAGAAGTGTCGAGGATATCGACTACGCCATCAAATCGGTACGACCCGATGAGCCTCGTTTCGGTGGTACCTATGGCGCCAATGCTCGCCGGATGACCCGCCCCGAATATGGTGGATCCGAAGCCTATATGCAGCGCATCAACGATACCGTTGTTGGCATTATGGTGGAAAAGCCAGAGATGTTCGAGGTGCTTGAAACCGCCCTTCAAAACAAGCAAATCGATTTTATTCAGTGGGGTCCGGCGGACTACTCAATGAGTTCTGGAATCTCTGCTGAAGAAAAAGCTACAAAGATTCCACCGGTAGAGGCCGAAGTGATGCGGCTGTGCTTAGAAGCGAACATCCCATTCCGGGTAGAATTGCACTCGGTCGATCAGATGAAATTTTATGTTGACCACGGAGTCAGACATTTCAGTATCGGTTACGACATTGGGATTTTGCAGGACCAATTTAAGCGCCTCGCCGACGGGGTGCGCCAAGGCATGGAGGACTATCTCTGATGACACTCAAAATTGTGGTCGGGCTGAAACTCCCCGAAGAACATCTCGATCGACTTCGGCAACTGGGTGATGTGGTCACTCCAAAAAATGATGCGCTCTTGATGAGCGCTGAGGAACTGGCTCAGGCTATCGTCGGTGCCGATATTGCGGTGGTGACCATCACCAATCAGCTCCCGGCGGCCCTGCTCGAATCAGCATCCCCGAGCCTCAAAATGATCGCCAATATTGGTGCCGGCTTCAACAATATTGATGTCCAGACAGCAACACGCTTGGGCATACAGGTGAGCAATACTCCGGATGTGCTGACCGATGCGACCGCCGACATCACTCTTGCGCTCATCCTGAGTGCAACCCGTCGAATCGCCGAGGGTGATCGTTTTATTCGGAGTGGCGCACCCTGGGTCTGGGACTTCAGCTTCATGTGGGGCAATGGCCTCAGCGGGGCGACCCTCGGTATTGTCGGTCTGGGCCGTATTGGGCTGGCCGTTGCCGAACGAGCGGCAGCGTTCGGGATGAAAATTGTCGCCTCTGGTGGGCGCGGCGATGCGGCCATCGAGGCGCGCCTCGGCATCGAACGTGTCGAGCTGGATGAACTCTTTAGCGCCTCAGATATCGTTTCGCTGCACTGCCCATTGAACGAGCAAACACACCACCTAGTGAATGCTGCTCGCCTGGAGCAGATGAAAGAGAACGCGATTCTGATCAATACGGCTCGTGGCCCTGTTGTTGATGAAGAGGCTCTTGTTCACGCCCTAGCTAATCGCGTCATTGCCGGTGCGGGACTCGACGTTTACGAGAACGAGCCAGCTGTGCATCCGGGGCTCCTGGCCCTCGAAAATGTCACACTGCTCCCACATCTCGGTTCAGCCACCAAAGAGGTGCGAACCGAGATGTCACACCTGGCGGTATCGAATGTTGAGAACTTCGTGAAGGGTGAATCGCTGCTGACGCCGGTGAATTAGCTCTTCGGTCAACAAATCCTTGTGTTGGGGGTCTGGTGTAGAGAGTCTGGGGTTCTTATTTCTGCTTGTGCAGAAAAGAATCCCAGACTTTTGCATTCAGCATCTGGCTCGGACGTCTTCCAGCCCAAGCATCCAAGACCAACTGGGTTGATATCCGGGATGTTGCTTCTTTCGACTCTGCTGACACGTTCGCCGTATGCGGTGTAATGACCACATTGTCGAGCTGAAAGAGGCGATGTCCTTGGGGGAGTGGCTCCGGCTCGGTCACATCAAGACCGGCACCGGCGATGGTTCCCGTTTCGAGTGCACTGACCAAGTCATCGGTGTTGACGAGTCCGCCACGAGCGGTGTTGATCAGATACGCTGTTGGCTTCATCAGCGCGAGCGTTTCTTTGTTGATGATATTGGCGGTACCGGCGGTGAGCGGGGCGTGTACCGAAACAAAGTCAGAAGTTGCCAGGAGCTCGTCGAGTTCAACGAGTCTGAAACCTAAACGCTCTGCCTCAATCGGATCGAAATATGGATCATAGACGCTGATGTTCATATCGAAACCGTATTGCGCGATCTTTGCCAAGGAACGACCAATATATCCAAAACCGAGGATGCCTAGGTTCTTTTTCGAGAGCAGACTAGGGCCCACCTTCAGCCCGTAAATCTGGCCGGCATTTGTTTTCTGATCCTGGTGGGCATAGCGATCGGCGAGGGCAACTTTACGAGCCAGGGCGAGCATGAGTGCGGTGGCATGTTCCGAGACGGCGGAAGCATTGGCGCCAGGAGCGTTCAGCACGAGGATTCCTCGTTCCGTTGCGGCAGCGATGTCAATCGAGTCGGCTCCGGCAGCTTGGATAAAGATGATTTCCAAATTTTTTGCTCGGTCCATCATCTCTGCGGTGACCGGGAGGTGTCCGCGAAGTCCCATTGCATGGAGTGCGTGGATTTCTGGGAGATACTCATCGAGTCGGCTCTGTGAGAGCTTTAGGAGCTCGTCGAAATCTGAGAGGTCCGCGTCTTCGTAGGTTCTCCCTGAATCAGGTAATCCCCAAATGAGTTCAACATTCGGTGCTGCTTCAAACATGTCGACACCAACGGTGTGGGTGAATACTCCGGGGATAAAGATTTTTTTGTTCATGTTCACGTGCTTGCATCCTTGCAATTTCGACTGTGCTGGCGTATTCAGTAATTTTATCATATAACATATAAGACAAGTTACTTTTTCGACAAAGGATGTCATGAACTTCAGCACCCGCAAATCATGGGCAATGATTGTATTTTTATGGCTGTGCGGGGTTTTTGCGGCAGTACAGATCGCAAAAGTTTCAGTCATCTTTCAGGACTATTCCGCCTATCTCGGCGCTGATACGGCAGGCAATGCGCTACAGGCAGGGCTGTTGATCGGGGCAGTCAGCATTGTGCCCATGGTGCTGGGCTTTTTGAGCGGACCAATATTCCAGCGGATGGGATACCGGAATGTGCTGTTGGCAAGCTTGCTCCTCGGGAGTCTGTGTTCACTACACCAAGCCTTTGACACCGATCTGACCCGCATCCTGCTCTCTCGGGTTTTCGAAGGTTTCTCAATGCTGGGAATTGTCGTCGTCGCGCCAATCTTGATTACCCAGATCAGCTCAGCCAAAATCATTTCCCTCTCCATGTCTCTCTGGGCAACATTTTTTGGCTTCGCATTCGCAATTTCTGGCTGGGCAGCGCCGGTGCTGATCGCCATTGGGGGATATCCGCTAGTCTTTGCTGCCCATGCGGGAGTGCTTGTACTTCTTGCCGTATTGACCGTGTTCATTATTCCGAATGCGGTAAACGGGGCCGATAACAAGCTGCAGGATGCTGAGCAGGCGTCGAAGATCGGCGAAGTGGTTCGTGAGCTGCTTCAGGACGTAGCACGCAGCATTCGAAAATATGCCGTACTCGCCCCGGGCGTTGTTTTTCTGGCACACACTCTGCTGTATACGCCAATTTTGACCTTCTTGCCGCCCTTTATATCGGATGGACGCAACCTCGGCACCCTGGTCTTTGAGCTGTCGATGGTGAGCATCCTGGGAACAATCGTTTCTGGGCCGCTGGCACAATATCTGCTCAATCCGATTCGAACCATGTTCCTCGGATTCCTCGGGATGGTGGCCGCGCTTATCGCCTTATTGGCTCTTCCGGGACTTGATGCCGGGGCGAGCTATACGCTCGCATTGCTTTTGTTATTCTTCTCCGGGATGATTCAGGGCACCGTGTTTTCGTCGATCGGCTATGTCAACACGAGTGAATATGATCGAGTTGTCTCGAATAGCACCACGGTTCAGCTCGGCAATATCGGCAGCACCTTCGGGCCGATGATTTTTGCGCTCGTCGTTGTTTCCGGCTACGCACCGCTCCTCTGGGGGTTCGTTCTGCTGACCGTTCTCGGCCTGGTTGCGGTGCTTTTTGTGCGCACTCCAAAAAAGGCGCGGGCTGTTTGACCGCGCCTGTCGGAGCTTAACCCGCTACTTCTTTTTGCCGGTTTCTGGGATTGACGAGCTGGATGAGTCGTTTTTCTTCGCGTTCTTGTCAGCCCGTTTCTCTTTCAGGGACTTTCCGGCCTTCTTCGAAGATTGTTTTTTGGGGGATTTGTCGGCCATGGGAGTTTTCTCTTTTCTTGAATAGTTTGTGTAGCTGATGGTATTTCGGGGTTAAATTGCTTGGCTTGTGCGCCTTGAGTGGTGTCTTTAGCGGTCCCCTTAACGGCTCCATCCCAAGGGCCGAAATGGTTTGATCTCTTGCCGATGGCAGGCTCACGACTGTTTCGAGTTGCTCAATGATTTCTGCCGGGGTAATGGGGCGCGGCCGGGCAAGGATGGCGAGGAGCTTATCAACCGAATCCTCGACAGTAAACATATTGGCGGCTGCGGCCCGTTGCGCTGCAGAAACATCTCCAAGGGTCATAGCCTTGCGGGTGACCATACGAATGAGATCACGATGAGAACATGGGCTGCGAGAGCATCTCGCCACCGCCTTTGGTTGCTCCTGTTGAGCGAGTTTAATGTCTTCGCGGGACTCGCGACATGACAACTTGCACAATCAGTAGTCTTGACCAGAGCTTATCCTTACTTGCTGGGGGAGCATCGGCAGAAACCGTTTCTCAGATGGAAAAGTCAGAATGGGAAGGCAAGATTCGGATGTCAACGCTCTCGCATGTGCTTAAAGCGATGGGGAACTTCAATCGGGGGATAGAGCAGGTATCTCTTGCAAACACTCCTGAAACCTGTCAATGTCAGAGCGTCCATTTAGCATCAAAGTATGGCCAAGCCTTCAGAACATCCAAGAGCAAGAATAGTCAATGACGCTGTTGAAGCGTACTTTTCTCTTTTTCCAGACATCAGTAGAGCAGCACATTCGGTGGGATATGAGCCTGATGAGTTTGTGGTGCTCTTAATCAATCAACTTTTTGGGGTTTCAGGTGGCCGATTCGAACTCGAACGTGCTGGCAGTAACCGCAATCATGGTGAGCCCTACACTGCGGTGCATACTTTAACCATTTATCGGATGCTTGTGAAAGGGAATACCCTTGGTGAAATTGCTGCTTCCTTAGGTCGGTCTGTTCTCGGTGTCGGGTGGAAAGCGCTTACCTTGCCAACGGTGCATAAACTCCTGCAAGAGAGAGACTACTTTAGCAATTTTCTGAGTTACTACGATTTTGAAACCTGGATTGAAAGCATGCAATCCTACAAACGATCGGCACGGTATGCATTTTGTTTACCAACGCTTCAAGACTTGCTTGCAAAACTGAATCAGCAAATGCGATCACTTGCAAGATTCACCGTCCAAGAGGCGCAGGCCTCTGCAGATGAAGTGCTAGAACCACTTGTGTTTCGTTTGGACAAAGAAGCCGATTTGCTCAATCGTTTAATTCACGATGAGCCCATTGGCGACATCGCAATATGGCTCAAGATATTTAATTCACCACTTGGCCCCAGAATGATGCCAGTAATCCTGCGTGGCGAACAAGCGTTGCTCAACATTTTTCGGGTTTTAGGGCTTGGTAAGAGCATTTTTGCCCCGCTCTCTGCGTTGCCCGTTGGGCACCCACGTGAGCAGATTGTGGATGCCACAGAATCAGATGAGGTTTGGTTCGATATTCATGCGAAGCATTTCGTACCAGCAGAGTCAATGGCAGAACAGAATGGGCAATACATTCGTAATATACGCGGACTCGTTGGAGCTGGCCCAGATTCTCTTGTCCAGGATGCGCAGAGGCATATATTATTACAAGCATTTAGAGGGGGTAAATTTTATGACCCAGAGCTTAATGAGCGACTCCTCGAAGGCATGAAATTGATTGAGTCAATTCTTGACGTTACAATTCCGGTGTCTATCGCAATCGGCGGTGATGAGAAAACAGCTCGGGAACTCTTGAGCGTTGATTTGTCTGAGAATGCAAAAAGTGAAGCACGCATCAGCTTTGAACGTAAAGAAGAGTACGAAATAAAGAGTGGCCGACTTTTCTCGGAATTTTGTGCCGAATATGGCCTTGATCACGAAAGTGAGGATTGGACGAAGGCGCAAAACGATGAATTCGCCAAGCGAAGTCGTTCGTTAACTTGGGAGTATCGTGATGTCTTGCCTCATCTGAAAAACTTTCCACCAGAAAAGCCCGAAGGGTATGAAGATGAAGAGTAAAACCCTGAATTCGCTCGCATATTGGTGCATTGGCTACATCTTATTTGCCATGTTGTGCCCGCTGATCGGTATTCGGATACGGTTCGATATCGTCGTCATCACCGTACCAATCGCGATCGTGATGATCCCCATCCTGATTAAAATGCATAACCATTACGCATATCTTGAGCACGTCGAAGAGCGACGTCAAGCGTGGCGCGAAAACCATCCAGAGTAGCTATCGCCACCAGTTAGCTCTCGTAACTATTTATTCCGGGTAATATTCAGTTATGGGGCTACAGGTATTTATTAGTAAAAATAGTGCGAGTAGAGAATACGAACTCGACTTCTTTGATTCGGTCTCTGATAATCTGACAGATTTATTCTTTGAGCATGGGTTTGACGGTGTCTTGCTTGGCCATCCCATTGAAAAGGACGGCCATAGAATTGGTGCCGATGCAATTTTGTACACCCCGAATGTCGCAATCATTTTTGATTTCAAAAACTACGGTGATCACATAATTGATTTGCCTCCGGACAAAGAATTTGACACGGGAAAGTGGGAATTCGATGGGGGCAAGAGAGTAGATGGTGGATACTCAGAGAACCCATACGCACAACTACGCAAGAAGCAGCCCAGTGTCGGATATCTGCTGAAAGAAAATTATCAGACTGATATTTCAGTGAAACTTTGTGTTATTTTTCAGGGGAAATCAACATTATCAACCCCTCTTCCTGGGAGGGTGCGGAACTACTTTTTTGTCGCAAATAGTGAAAGCTATCTCGACACAATTAAAAACATGATTAATCTGCAACCACCGAAGCAACCGTTTCATGATTTCACAAAAGTTGTTGAACTATATGAGGTTCAAGAACAGAAGCAGATTATCCCTCGTGAGCTCCAGGAATCAAAAAGCTTGGAAGAAAAAGAAAAACAAGTAACTCAACTTGAGTCTGAAAAGGCAGAAATTTTTCAGAATCTGGCACAGGCTCAACATGAGCTGAATTTGGGTGCTGAACATCGGGTCAAAACCCTGCGAGAGACTCAAGAATATATTGATTTATTGCATGAGGAGCTACGGCAAAAAGATGGACATCTAGCTCAAGCGAATAATGCCTTTTTCTCGCAACTCAAACACGAATCAGAAGTTTTTCAACAGCAACAAGAAGTATTAAAACAGCAACTAGCGCTTGAGTCTGAAAAGACTGCTCAAGAGGTACAGAAGACGGAGCAGGAGCGGTTAAAACTTGAGACTGCGCAGATGCAGTACTCCACCCCGCAGTATTCAGTCACGCAAGGTGAGGTGATTCGTAGGCCTAAGCCAGGCAACCGAAAATGGGTTTTCATAACCATCGTTTTACTAGTGTTGATAGCTGGAAGTATCTGGCTCTTCTTGACATTACAAGAGTCTCAACAACAAGCGGATCGGTTGCGCGCCGATATGGAGCAGGGTATCACTTGCATCCCGCTCGAACAGGTATCCGACTTCATCGGGGCAAATGGGGTCTGTGTCACCTTCGTTGTGAATATTGTTGGTGAATCAGACGATTTTGTCTTCCTCAATGACAAATCGTTCGGAAATTTCACAGCAGTTGTACGGGATAAGTCAGTGCTCACCCTCGATCAAGCGAAAAATGATTTCTTGTATAAACAAATCGAAGTGCGTGGCACTATCACGACATATAAGGACAAACCCCAAATCAATGTAAACGATATTGGGCAACTGAAGGTCGTTCAGAAGTAGTATCCGACATTCATCCAACGCACCTTAAAACCCCTAAGCGCCTCGTTTTCTGGCACACCATCTCAGATTCCCAGCCCCTCCAAAAGCCCGTCTGATAGGCTGGAATAGTTCGGCCGCCCGCATTGGGTGGCATCCTGCTTGACAAGTGTTGCTTGAGATTCGCGACTGGTCAGGTAGAAGATTCATGGTTACATGTGGCGTTTTACGCAGATCAGATTCGCGTATCAGTCGGTCACGTGGCAAAAGGTTATGCCAGAAATGGCGGGAAAAGAGGAACGTTTGTTGAACAAACGTATAGCAATTATTGGTGCCGGACCGAGTGGAATGGCACAACTGAGAGCATTCAAATCGGCCGAAGAATCCGGCCAGCAGATCCCCGAAATCGTTTGCTACGAGAAGCAGGATGATTGGGGTGGGCAGTGGAATTACAGCTGGCGCACCGGCATTGACCAATACGGTGAACCGGTGCACTCCAGCATGTACCGCAATCTCTGGTCGAACGGGCCCAAAGAGGCGCTCGAATTTGCCGAGTACACTTTTGATGAACACTTTGGTCGCCCGATTTCATCGTTCCCGCCGCGTGAAGTGCTCTGGGACTACATTAACGGACGAGCAGAACAGTCCGGGGTCAAACACCTCGTGCAGTTCTCAACCGCGGTGCGCTGGGTGGAATACAACCCAGAAACTGAGCTCTTCACGGTCACGGTTGAAAATCTCAAAACCGGCCTCACCGAGTCCAGTGAATTTGACCATGTCATCGTCGGCTCCGGTCACTTCAGTTTTCCAAACGTCCCACACTTTGAGGGCATCGAAACCTATCCTGGCATTCTGAGCCACGCACACGACTTCCGTGGTGCCGAAGTTCTCGCCGACAAGGATGTGCTCCTGATTGGCTCCAGCTACTCTGCCGAAGACATTGGCGTGCAGGCATACAAGATGGGTGCACGCTCGGTCACCTTCAGCTATCGCACCCAGCCGATGGGCTTCGACTGGCCGAAGGGCGTCGAAGAGATGCCGGTTATTGACCGTTTTGACGGCTCGACCGTGCACTTCAGCAATGGCGAATCACGCAGTTTTGATGCCGTTATCCTTTGCACCGGATACCTGCACCACTACCCTTTCCTGCCGAACGAGCTCGCATTGGATTCCCCAAATTGTCTCTATCCGGATACCCTCTACCGCGGTGTGGTTTCCGAACAGAACAATAAGCTCTTCTACCTCGGCGCCCAGGACCAATGGTTTACCTTCAATATGTTCGACGCCCAGGCCTGGTATGTGCGCGATGTGATCATGGGCAAGGTTGAACTTCCCGATGCAAACACTCAGCGCGCCGATATCGAGAGCTGGCTTGATCGCTTCAACGCTCTCGAAACCGGCGAAGACCAGGTGCGGTTCCAGGCGGATTACATCCGCGATCTCATTGATCTCACCGATTATCCGATGTTTGATCTCGATGAAGTATCC
>JBARYA010000094.1:0-1680 GCA_049647625.1 Microbacteriaceae bacterium | reverse complement strand
GGCGCGGAGGGTCTGGTAGGCACTGCTTTGGCCGGTGGCTCTCATGACTTCTCCTTCCTGAAGGGTGCTGTGTTGCTGGAATACCTGCTGATTCCACTCTAGATGAGCGAAGAATCATGCAATTGTATACTTGCATACAATTATCGAAATAGGGTAACCTGCAAGAGAGATTCTTGAAAGAGGTACCACTGTGACCATCAACCACACCGTTCGGGTATATGCCAGCGAAGAAGAGCTGCCACGAAACAAGCAATTTGCTTGGAAGATTGCCGAAGTTGCTGCAGATCCTGTTGAGGTGAGCGACGAAGTCACCGAAATGATCATTAACCGGGTCATCGATAATGCCGCTGTTGCTGCCGCCTCCCTCACGCGCGCTCCGGTTATTTCAGCACGGGAACAGGCCCAATGTCACCCCTACACTCCCGGCGCTACGGTTTTTGGTTTGCCAAACACTGAGACTTTCTCTCCTGAATGGGCAGCCTGGGCGAATGGCGTTGCCGTTCGCGAGCTCGACTTCCACGACACCTTCTTGGCTGCAGAGTATTCGCATCCCGGCGATAATATCCCGCCAATTCTTGCTGTGGCGCAGCATATGGGCCGGACTGGTCATGATGTTGTCCGTGCGCTCGCTACCGGCTATGAGATTCAAATGAGTCTGGTTCGCGGCATCAGCCTGCACAAACACAAGATTGACCACGTAGCCCACCTCGGTCCATCGGCCGCTGCCGGAATCGGTACCCTACTTGGTCTCGATGTTGAAACAATTTTCCAGGCGGTCGGTCAGGCGCTGCACACCACCACCGCCACCCGCCAATCACGCAAGGGCCAGATCTCAACCTGGAAGGCGCACGCTCCAGCATTCGCCGGCAAGATGGCCGTCGAAGCGGTCGACCGGGCTATGCGCGGACAGACGAGCCCAGAACCGATCTATGAGGGCGAAGACGGCGTTATTGCCTGGATGCTCGATGGAAAGACTGCCAATTACACCGTGCCATTGCCGGCTGCCGGCGAAGCCAAGCGGGCCATCCTCGATAGCTATACCAAAGAACACTCGGCCGAGTATCAGGCTCAAGCCATTATCGACTTGGCTCGCAAATTGCATCGCGAGCATCCGGAAGTTCTGGATGTTGCTGCGGTTCGAAGCATTGTGCTGCACACTTCGCACCACACCCACTATGTCATCGGCTCCGGTGCCAATGACCCTCAGAAGTACGATCCAAGCGCAAGCCGCGAAACCCTCGACCACTCGATTCCGTACATTCTGGCCGTTGCCCTCCAAGATGGTAGCTGGCACCATGTTGATAGCTACACTCCGGAGCGCGCAAATCGTGCCGATACGGTAGCCCTCTGGCAGAAAATTAGCACCCTCGAAGATCCGGAATGGACTCGCCGCTACCTCAGCGAAGATCCGGCAGAGAAGGCTTTTGGTGGTCGGATCGTCATCACACTGAATGATGGCACCGAGATTGTTGACGAGATTGCCGTTGCAGATGCCCATCCACTGGGTGCACACCCCTTTACCCGCGAGCAATACGTGCAGAAGTTCCGCACCCTCGCTGCCGGAGTTCTCGAGCCCGTCGAAATCGAGCGCTTCTTAGGGCTCGCCGAGCGTCTGCCCGAGCTGAATGCCAGTGAAATCCGTGAACTCAATATTCTCGCTACCCCAGGGTTGCTCTCGGC
>JBARYA010000093.1:0-11440 GCA_049647625.1 Microbacteriaceae bacterium | reverse complement strand
AGGCCGAGGTCCGCGCAGAGGCTGAAGCACGCGGTTTCGCACTGGCGCAAAAACCCGATAGCCACGATATTTGCTTTATTCCGGATGGGGATACTCGCGGCTGGTTGGCCGAAAAGGTTGGAGTATTCGAGGGCGATATTGTCGATAGTTCAGGACAGGTGCTCGGAAGCCACCAGGGAGCTCACTCATACACGGTCGGTCAGCGCAAGGGTCTGAATATCGGTTACCCTTCTGCGGATGGCAAACCACGCTTCGTGCTTGAGATCAGGCCGAAATCGAATACCGTCGTTGTCGGTGCCAAAGAAGAGCTTGATGTTATCGAGATTGCCGGACGCAAATTCAGCTGGGCCGGTCTCGATCCGGTCGCATCCGATATCTCGGTAGAGAGCGCAGATGGTGGCGTTGCCAGTTTTGAGTGTGAGGTACAGATTCGGGCTCATGCCGATCCGGTGATTGCCAGAGCTGAGGTTCGTTTAGTGAACCCCGAAGATTATCCAGAAGGTGCCGAGGTTATTTCACATACCCGCTTGGTCGATACCAATGCAAAGTTTGAGCTCCGTATTGTGCCGAATGAACCATTGAGCGGGGTTGCTCCTGGACAGACCGCTGTGGTCTATGTGGGCGATCGCGTCCTCGGACAGTGCACCATTGACCGAACGGTCAGGGTTACCCCAATTGCTGAAGACACCAATGTACCTGCCGCCGAGTTGTTTGCTGAATCTTCGTCACTTGTGTCCTAAATTCGTATCCGGATGTGGCCAATGACCATCGATGATTTTGAGTCGGCAAGGAGCGAAGCGGCCCGCCTCACTTCACGCATTCTCGATTTGCAACAGGCCTAATACGGCCGAGACGAAGTTCTGGTCAGCGACGCAGAATATGATCGGATGCTGGCCGAACTCATCGAAATTGAACGCGCCTTTCCTGAGCTTGCTGGGCAGGATAGCCCTACCCAGCGCGTCGGAAGTGCTCAGAACACCCTTTTTGCTCCGGTAACGCATCTGGAGAGAATGCTCAGCCTCGATAATGTTTTTTCGACCGAAGAGCTTGAAGCCTGGGTTCAGCGGGTTGAGAAGTCGTTGGGCAGTACTCCACGCTTTTTAGCGGAGCTCAAAATTGATGGCTTAGCCCTAAACCTGCGGTACGAGCATGGTCGTCTCCTGAGCGCGGCTACCCGTGGTGATGGGGTCACCGGTGAAGACGTCACCGAAAATGCGCTCCGGATTCCGGGTATTCCGAAACAATTGCAGGGTACTGATCATCCTGCACTTGTTGAAATTCGTGGTGAAGTATTTTTCCCGGTGAAAGAGTTCGATGAGCTGAACGCTGCGCAGGAACAGGCAGGGGAGCGCATCTTTGCGAACCCTCGAAATGCTGCCAGTGGTTCTTTGCGTCAAAAGGCTGATACCAAGAAAGAGGAACAGCTCGGCCTCATGCTCGACCGTTTGAGCCGACTCAGATTGCTCATCCACGGGGTTGGTGCATGGCAAGAGAGCAAAATTCAGAGCCAGCACGAAGTCTATGAGCAGCTTGAAGCCTGGGGATTGCCGGTTGCCAATACCGCCAAAATTTGCACCAGCTTTGCCGAACTCCAAGAATTTGTTGAGTACTACCATGACCACCGCTCAGAAGTGGTGCACGAGATTGACGGAGTCGTCGTCAAGGTTGATGATTTTTCGCTTCAACACGAGCTTGGGGTTACCAGTCGGGCACCGCGTTGGGCAATTGCCTATAAATATCCACCGGAACAGGTGAATACTCGGTTATTGGACATCCGGATCGGTATCGGTCGTACCGGTCGGGCTACGCCCTATGCAGTCGTTGAGGCGGTACGGGTAGCGGGGTCCACAGTGCGTCAGGCAACACTGCACAATCAGGATGTGGTCCGTGCCAAGGGCGTACTCATCGGCGATATGGTGGTCTTGCGAAAAGCGGGGGATGTTATCCCCGAGATTTTAGGACCGGTACTCGAACTTCGCGATGGCAGCGAATACGAGTTTGTGATGCCAGAATTCTGCCCTGAATGCGGAACGGCGCTTCGGGCTATGAAGGAGGGCGATATCGACCTCCGTTGCCCCAATGCCAAGGGCTGCCCGGCACAGGTTCGGGGCCGGGTGGAACATATCGGTTCGCGTGGTGCGCTCGATATTGAAGGTCTGGGTGAGGTTGCTGCCGCAGCGCTCGCTTCCTCTCTCGACGGTGCAGCGCCACTGATGACAGCGGATGGTCAACTCAGCGAAGCTGGACTCTTTGGCCTCAAATTGGAGGATCTCTTCGGCGTGCGGGTGCAAGTGCTGGATGCCGAAACTGGCCTGCCAAAGAACGATGAGTCTGGTGAGCCACTCATCGAAGCACCATTCCGAAGGCAGCGAAAAGGTGGCGACGGTGAGTTTGTAGCTGTGGCCCCGGGGGAGAGCATTCCATTCAATGGGGATGAGGGCTCTGTTCCGAGCGAGAACGCAAAGAAGCTCATCGAACAACTGGAGCTGGCAAAGACCAAACCACTCTGGCGAAAACTCGTCTCATTGAATATTCGACACGTTGGCCCGGTAGCGTCCCGAGCGCTCGCCAGCCATTTTGGTTCTTTGGAGCACATTCGAAAAGCGGAGCCTGAAGACTTTGCCACTGTTGACGGTATTGGCGAAGTGATTGCCGACTCCATTCAGGAGTGGTTCAACGAGGATTGGCATGTTGAGATAGTTGATCGCTGGCAGGCAGATGGTGTGATTTTCGCTGAGCCGGGACATCCAGGTCCCGGAGCCGCAGTTAACCGCGACGGTGTTTTTAGCGGTATGACGCTGGTCGTTTCTGGAACCATCGAAGGATTTAGCCGAGAATCAGCGCAGGAGGCGATCATTCAGGCGGGTGGTAAAGCCTCATCCAGTGTTTCGAAAAAGACTGATTATCTGGTTGCCGGCCCCGGTGCGGGCTCAAAACTGAGCAAAGCCGAGGAACTTGGCGTGAAAGTGCTCGATGCGGCGGCATTCGCAGCACTTCTGAAAGATGGTGAACCCAGCTAGGGTAAGAGAAACGTTCAAAGGGGAACAATGAAAAAGCTCTGCGCTGTGCTGATTGCTCTGGCGGTATCCGGAGGTGTGCTTTCTTGCGCTGCAGCCGGTGACGGGATGGACAAAACGCCAGGAACTCAGAAAGCCATAGCAAGTTTTGAACAATTTCAAATTGGTCGATTTTCGCCGCAGCCCTTTGAAGATATGAACGCTGATATTGCCACTATTCTTCCGGAACCGGATGGCGATAGTTGGCAATGTGAGGATGGTGTTATTCTGCCGCCGGAAACGCATCCGAGGGAGGTGCCGGGATGCCATCAAACGATCTACTACGGTGAACGATCGAGTATGTATGCGGCCTGGCAGGTAGAAGTCACCCTGTTCAGCTCTCAGGGAGGGATACTTCCATTGGGAACCTTCTTTAGTCTGGCTCCGCCGCAGCGGCTCTATGACAGTAGCAACTGGGAACTGATGGCAATACCGGTTTGGAGTATTGCTCCGGAGGTGCGACAGGAATGGTACTGCGCTTGGCGCGGTGCGCTTCAGCGCTATCAGGCAGCGGGTGATGATTTTGGCAGATATCTCGCGCTCGGCCAATTGCACCGTTTTCAGGATGTGAATAGTCCCCTCCAGGAGTACCGAGCCGAGGAAATCTATCAATATTATCTCGACAAGAAGCCGGTTGAATATCCGGATTATTCTGCACGGTGTGCATAGGGCTAGCCTGACGCTTTCAGGACACACCATCGCGCAAACCAGTAGAATAGCTGGGTAGATTATTACCGAATAATGGAGTTATATGTCTGAGATCACTCCCGAGACGGTTCGGCATTTGGCTGAACTCGCTCGGATTGCTTTGACCGAAGCAGAAATTGAGAAACTCACCGGGGAACTCGGAAAAATTGTTGATTCTGTGGCAAAAGTTTCTGAGGTTGCCACCAGCGATGTTCCGCCGACCAGCCACCCGGTGCCGCTGAGTAATGTTTTCCGCGAAGATGTTGTTGGCGAGACCCTTGATCGCGAGCTGGCACTCAGCCAAGCACCCGAGCACGATGGCTCCCGGTTCAAAGTTTCAGCAATTTTGGGAGAAGAACAGTGAGCGACCTAACTCGGCTCGATGCCGCAGAGCTTGGAGTATTACTTTCCAGCGGTGAAGCTTCAAGTGAAGAAGTTACTCGGGCACACCTCGACCGCATTGCGCTGGTCGATGGGGATGTGCACGCCTTTTTGCATGTGAACGAAGCCGCTCTCGAGGCTGCAAAAGCGGTGGATGCGAAGCGCGCTGCCGGCGAAAAGCTGCACGAGCTGGCCGGTATCCCGATCGCGATTAAAGATTTGCTTTGCACCTACGATATGCCGACCACTTCGGCTTCGAAGATTCTTGAAGGATACATTCCACCCTATGACGCCACGGTAGTTGCAAAGCTTCGGGCGGCAAACTTGGTTCTTCTTGGCAAGACCAACCTCGACGAATTCGCGATGGGGTCTTCCACCGAGCACTCGGCCTATGGCCCGACCAGAAACCCATGGGACCTCGACCGTATCCCTGGTGGCTCGGGTGGCGGCTCTGCTGCTGCGGTAGCCGGTTTTATGGCCCCACTTGCGCTCGGTAGCGATACCGGTGGTTCTATCCGCCAACCGGCAGCCGTAACCGGCTCGGTCGGCATGAAGCCAACCTATGGTGGCGTGAGCCGTTACGGCGCGATTGCGCTGGCTTCTTCACTCGATCAGGTCGGCCCAGCATCCCGAACCGTGCTTGATAGTGCACTGGTTCATGATGTGATTGGTGGGCACGATCCGCGCGATTCCACCTCGCTGACCGATGAATGGGCAAGTTTCGCCGACGCTGCTCGCGCTTCTGAAGGCTCCCTCAAGGGTCTCAAGGTTGGCGTTGTCAAAGAACTCAATGGTGAAGGCTTCCAAGCCGGAGTGAAGCAGCGGTTCAACGAGACTCTGCAGCTTCTCGCTGCGGAGGGTGCAGAGATTATTGAAGTTTCTGCCCCACACTTTGACTACTCCATTGCGGCCTACTATTTGATTCATCCTGCTGAAGCCAGCTCGAATCTGGCCAAGTTCGATTCGGTACGCTTTGGGCTTCGGGTGAACCCGGCCGGTGGCGGAACCGTTGAGGACGTAATGTCAGCAACCCGTGAGGCCGGTTTTGGTGACGAGGTTAAGCGTCGCGTTATTTTGGGAACCTATGCCCTGAGCGCCGGATACTACGATGCCTACTATGGCAACGCGCAGCGGGTTCGTACTCTGATTCAGCGAGACTTCAATGCCGCGTTCGCCCAGGCGGATGTGCTCATTAGCCCAAGTGCCCCAACCACTGCGTTCAAGCTCGGGGAGCGTATTAACGATCCACTGGCGATGTATCTGAACGATCTGACCACGATTCCGGCCAATATGGCGGGAATCCCGGCAATTGGTATCCCGATGGGCCTTGCCCCAGAGGATGGACTGCCAACAGGCCTACAGATCATGGGACCACATCGCGCCGATGCAAAAATTTACCAGGTTGCCGGAGCAATCGAACAGCTGCTTCAGGCTAGCTGGGGTGGTTCTCTGCTTACACAGGCACCAATTCTGACCGGAGGGCAGCGCTAATGGCCGAGAAATTAATGGATTACGATAAGGCTCTCGAGCTTTTTGAACCGGTTCTCGGTTTTGAGGTGCACGTTGAACTGTCGACCAAGACGAAAATGTTTTCGGATGCTCCCAATATTTTCGGTGCTGAACCAAATACCGCAATTACCCCGGTTTGTTTAGGTCTGCCAGGAACCTTGCCGGTGGTTAATGGCGAGGCAGTTCGCTATGCGATTAGCCTGGGTCTTGCTCTTGGGTGCAGCATTGCCGAGTCGAGCCGCTTCGCCCGTAAGAACTATTTCTATCCTGACCTATCGAAGAACTATCAGATCTCACAATCCGATGAGCCGATTGCTTTCGAGGGCTCGGTCGAGATCGAGCTTGAAGACGGTTCAATTGTGCACATCCCCATCGAGCGTGCTCATATGGAAGAGGATGCCGGAAAGCTCACTCATATTGGTGGCTCGACCGGACGCATCCAGGGTGCTGATTACTCGCTCGTTGACTACAACCGTGCCGGGGTTCCCCTGGTTGAAATTGTGACCAAACCGATTATCGGCGCTGGTAAAGATGCGCCGGAGTATGGCCGCGTTTATGTTGGGACCATCCGTGACCTGGTACGTTCTTTGGGAATTTCGGATGCGCGAATGGAGCGCGGTAACCTGCGCTGCGATGCCAATATTTCTTTGCGACCTTGGGGTCAAGAAAAGTTGGGTACGCGTACCGAAACCAAGAACGTGAACTCATTGCGTTCGGTTGAGCGGGCAATTCGCTACGAGATTCAGCGCCAGGCGCAGATTCTTGCCGATGGCGGAACCATCACCCAGGAGACCCGTCACTGGCATGAGGACACCGGTCGCACCAGCGCCGGACGTCCCAAGAGTGACGCCGATGATTACCGCTACTTCCCAGAACCAGATTTGTTGCCGGTGGTGCCATCTCCAGCGCTCATCGAGGAATTACGCGCAGCACTGCCTGAGACTCCGGTCAAGCGCCGTCGCCGTCTGAAAGAGGAATGGGCATTCACCGACCTTGAAATGCGTGATGTGGTCAATGCTGGACTTCTCGAAGAACTGGTCGCTACGGTCGAGGCCGGTGCAAGCCCGGTTGCGGCGCGGAAGTGGTGGACCGGCGAGATATCACGCCTGGCAAATCTGCAACAGCGTGAACCGATTGAATTGATCACCCCGCAGCAGGTCGCCGAAGTGCAGGCACTGGTCGATAGCGGCGAAATTACCGACCGGATGGCCCGTACCGTCCTCGAGGGTGTTGTTGCAGGCGAAGGAACTCCATCTCAGGTCGTTGAACAGCGTGGCCTGAAGGTCGTTTCTGATGATGGCGCGCTCTTGGCCGCTATCGATGAAGCGCTGGCAAGTCAGCCGGATGTTCTTGAGAAGATTCGAGAAGGCAAAGTTCAGGCTGCTGGAGCAATTATCGGCGGTGTTATGAAAGCCATGAAGGGTCAGGCGGATGCTGCAAGAGTTCGCGAGCTGGTTCTGGAACGGGCTGCGCAGCAATAATTGTTCTGAGCTTGATGTTTAAGCATAAAAAATCTGGTGCTGAGTCTCACTCAGCACCAGATTTTTGCGTTTCAGAGGTTTATGAATGCGGGCTTATTCACCCTTGAGCCGACGCATTTCGCGTTGGATTTTTTCTTCAGAAATGAACTTGTTACTCGGTCCATAGGCGTTGAGGCCGGTGAAGAATGTGGCGATCGCCATACCGAAGTACACCCACATTGGCCAAAAGAAGCTGCCGGGGTTCCACATGAAATAGATGAAGGTGACGAGCGCGCTCACCATTACTGCGACGAAAAGAAATTGCCAGAAATCTCGCTTAGCTTTGAGGCTTTTGTGGGCCGCTTCGCGGAGTTCTGATTCTGAAAAAGGTTGTTCCATAGTTCAATAATATTCACAACTGCACACCACTTGTGGGGCATTCCCGAAATTCTGCACAAAATGGGTTAATCTAGTGCTGATGACACGTTCGCTCGAAACAGAGGTGCGCCTGCAGGTGGATGCCTGGTTGCGCTGGTTGCCGAAATGGCATCCGGGCAGCGGTCTGAGCCGTGCCAGAATCTGTCGGAAATGCACCGGATCCCCGTTTCTGAAGGTCACCGACTTGGCTGATAACGCGCCACATGCTGTGCAGCATGCTTTGGTGATGCGAATGAATAAGATTCTTGCCGATGGCGTCGATGAATATGTGGAGAAAAATTTGCCACTGATGCGCCAAGAGCTTGAACTGGATGAGCAACGCAAGAAACAGCTCCCGTATCGACCCAGCGAAGGCCTAGACCCAGAATACGAGGGCTTGGAGCTTGACCCTCCTGCACTTCCTGGAGAGCCCTATCTCTTCACACTCTCAGAATTGGCCAGCGATTTGGCGAGCACTATTCCCCAGGCCAAGCCAGGATTTCTCAGCCCCGAATTGAAACGTGCGCTGCGCCTTGAGCTTGAACTTTCCGATCAGTTTACGCGCGATTTAGGCAATCAACTCTGTACCCACTTGAAAGAGCATCGCTCCCGTATTGATCGGGCGGTTCAGGTTTTCGTCGAGCCACAGATTTCGGCGATGATGGCTGAATTGAGTGCCGAGCTGAGTTTCCCGCCATCAAGCTAAAATAGGATAGTGACCCAACTTCCAGTAGCACTTCCTACCGTATCGATCATTATTCCTGCCTATAACGAGGAACAAAGGATTCGGCAGTGTTTGATGGCGGCAATTTATCAGAGTGTCCCAGCTGAGGAGATCTTGGTAGTCGACAATCTTTCAACCGACTCGACAGCAAGTATCGTTCAACAACTCATTGAGGAGTTCCCGGAAGCAAACATTCGCTACCTGCAACAGAGCGAAGTTCAGGGCCTTATCCCCACCAGAAACTTGGGCTTTAATCGGGCAATCGGTGACGTTTTCGGACGTATCGATGCTGATTCGGTACTTGAGCCAGGTTGGGTAGCCGAGGTGAAACGGATATTTGCGGACAAGCATGTATTTGGGGCGACAGGGCCGGTGCTCTATTACGATATGCCGCTTCGTCGCTTTGGTCTCCATGCGGATAACGCCCTCCGGAAAACCCTGTCCAAGCTGAACCGAAAGTATCAGCTTCTTTTCGGCAGTAATATGGCTATTTCACGTGCTGCCTGGCAACAGATTGCCGCCGAGGTTTGCCTCGATGAAGACGACCTATTGCACGAGGATATTGACCTCTCGGTGCACCTCACCGATCATCATCTCAAGGTGCAGTATTCCTCCAAAATGGTGAGTGGCATGTCAGCGAGACGGCTCGAAGACTCCCCGAAAGATTATCGTTTTTATGTCATGCGCTTTGAACGCACCTATAAGTCTCATGGCATCACCTCAAAGCGCCTCCGCTTGCCAATCGTGATCTTTATGAGCATCTATTTCCCCCTGCATTTCCTGAGGAAATTTGTTCATCGTCCAAAAAAACGTCTGAGTGGCGAAGCAGAACAACTACTTACTCAATCACACTCGAACGGTGCGAAACCGAGTCCGTGACCGAAGTCCAGTTTCTGCATCTCGATATGGATGCATTCTTTGCCGCTGTAGAAATATTAGAGCGACCAGAGCTGGCGAGCCGTCCCGTGATTATTGGCGGCCTCGGTGCCCGTTCGGTGGTGGCTTCGGCAAACTATCCAGCGCGCGCATTCGGTGTGCGCTCGGCGATGCCCGTCTCGAGGGCCCTGCAGCTTTGTCCCAGCCTGGTCATCATCGAGGGCAATCACAAGAAGTACCGGGATGTTTCTCGTCAGATTATGGCGATTCTCCATCGTTATACTCCCTTGGTAGAGGCGCTGAGCATTGACGAAGCTTTTCTCGATATTTCCGGTGCTCACAAGCTCTTTGGCAGCAGTCAAGACATTGCAAACCGGTTGCGGGCAGATATCCTCGCCGAGACTGGACTCACTGCCTCAATCGGTGGCGCTGCGGTGAAATTTGTGGCCAAGATTGCTTCTGCAAAGGCGAAGCCGGATGGTGTCCTGCTTATCCCTGCGGCTGAAACACTCAATTTTCTGCACCCATTACCTGTCGGAGTGCTCTGGGGCGTGGGGAGGAAGACCAATGAAGTCTTGCATAATCTTGCGCTGCGGACTGTCGGAGAGCTGGCGGAAACACCATATTCTGTGCTTCGTTCCAAGCTCGGTGAAGCCGCTGCCAAACATCTACTGAATTTAGCCAATGGCATCGACGAGCGGCGAGTTGAGACTGATCGGGAAACAAAGAGTATTAGCCAAGAGCACACTTTTGAATATGACGAACTCAATGAGCAGACCCTGCGTCGGCAACTTTTGAACCAGTCCGAACAAGTTGGTGCACGCGCTCGGGCGGAGGGGGTTAAAGGTCGTACCGTTTCTCTCAAATTCCGCACCGGGGATTTCACCACGCTGAGCCGCTCACTGACGCTTCCTGCTGCAAGCGATTCGGGTAAAAAAATCTATCAGGTGGTGTCAGAGCTTTTCGAGAAAGTTTGGACGGGAGTTGGAGTGCGGCTCATTGGTGTCCGGCTCGAGCAATTCGATGAGGGAGATCAATTGCTCCCGCTCTGGGATGAAGAAGAATGGTCAGAGCTTGATCAGGTTATCGATCAGGCAAATCTAAAATATGGCACTGCCGGTTTGAAACCTGCCACACTGCTCAGAAAAGATTCTCCCCAAAAACCAAGGGCGCACTGAGAGATCCCCAGTGCGCCCAGCTCTGCTGTGCTTAGTTCAGCTCGACGACTCCGTTGTTGTATGCAATTCATTAGAGGCTATACTGGTGGAGTACACGGGAGCTCAACAGAGCTGAGAGGAAGCGCAAGCTTCGACCGTCGAACCTGATCTGGGTAATGCCAGCGTAAGGGAGATGACTCTAAAATCAAACGTCTAACGTTTTCTGTGTGCCCAACTCAAACACTTAGTCGCGCAACCTACTGCGCAGCTATTACGAATGAAAGGGTGCAACTTTTGCATTTCACAACACAACCATCCAAAAGACTGAGACGCCGCACCAAAGCGGTGCTCGGCCTCAGCGTTCTCGGGGCGCTCTCATTGAGTGCCTGCAGCAGCACGGCAGAGGTGGATCCGAATAAGCCGGTTGAACTGGTATTGGTAACCCATGACTCCTTTGCACTAGCCGAAGGAACGCTCGAAAAATTCACTACCGAAACAGGAATCAAAGTATCGGTTTTAGCATCCGGTGATGCTGGTGCACTGGTCAATCAATTGGTTCTCACCAAAGATTCTCCCTTGGGTGATGTTGTCTTTGGAATCGACAATAATCTCGCTGGTCGCGCAATGAGCCATGGCATCCTGCTTGATTACGTTTCTCCAGAGCTGAGTGCCGCAGAAGATAAATTCTTGCTTCCTTCGGATGCCGGTGGAAAACAACTGACCCCAATCACTAGCGGTGACGTTTGCGTCAACATTGACACCACCTGGTTCACTGAGCATTCGATAGCAGCGCCAAAAACACTCTCAGACCTGACAAAGCCGGAATATCAGGGTATGTTCGCTGTACCAGGTGCGAGTACCTCATCGCCAGGATTAGCGTTTCTTTTGGCTACGATCGCTGAGTTTGGAGAAACCGGGTGGCAGAAATATTGGGCCGAGTTGGTTGCGAATGAGGTAAAGGTTACCTCCGGTTGGAGTGACGCCTACTATGTTGATTTCACCGCGGGGGGAGGCGAAGGTGACCGTCCGATTGTGCTCTCCTACGGTTCCTCTCCGGCTTTTGCTCCGGGAACGAGCTCACTTGACGATACCTGCTATCGACAGGTTGAGTATGCCGGGATAATCTCTGGGACCAAGCACGAGGCTGAAGCGCAGAAGCTGGTTGATTTCTTG
>JBARYA010000092.1:0-7496 GCA_049647625.1 Microbacteriaceae bacterium | reverse complement strand
AAAACGGGCTGAGACGCGAATGCGACGGATCGAGCAGGCTGCCAAAATGATTCAAGAAAATCGCCGGCTGAAAGGCTAAGTGCGAAACTCGAGCACCAAGAACGAAGATAGTGCTCAGGGCAAAAGTCGTTGTGCATTCCCTGCAAATACTAGAAGAAATCACCTGCGGCTGAAAGAATAAAGCATGAAAATAAAATTTGTGGCCGGGTTCTCACCAATCTCAAAGAATGTGGCCGACTCGGCAGTGTTTTATGCTGACGCTCTTGGCATCCATTTTGAGGGTGACAGCGATGACTATCGCTACACCCAGCAGCTTGAGGGTGTAAAACACTTCTCAGTTTGGCCGTTACGCGATGCTGCGATGGCCTGCTTTGGGGTCGAGCACTGGCCGAAAGAATTTGCCGAACCGAACTCCTCAATCGAGTTCGAAGTTGAGGACGTTGCCGAAGCAGAGCAAGAGCTCATCCGCGAGGGATATCAGATGATTCACAGCACCCGGGTTGAGCCTTGGGGGCAAACTACCGCCCGATTGCTGAGCCCTGAAGGTGTGCTCATCGGTATTGTCTCAACTCCGTGGCTGAACGAGCAGGAATAAACTGCGAACTTTTCCGGAACATTTTTCGAGGTGCAAAACCAAGGATGAGGATGCCAAGGTTACGAAACATTTCAGTATTTTAGGGTGGCTGAGTGCTCGCTGATTAGCATGAGGCTATGAGAAAAAGTACCGACCATATTCTGACCAGCCACGCTGGCAGCCTGCCACGCACACCGGAACTGATTGCTGCGAATGCGGCAAAAGAGTCTGGAGACGTCGCTCACTTTGATGAGCTTCTTACCGCATCCGTTATCGATCTCGTTGAGCGCCAGAAGGCCATCGGCATCGATGTTCCGGGAGATGGCGAATATGGTAAATCAATGTCGAGTGCCGTTGATTATGGCGCCTGGTGGTCCTATTCTTTCGATCGAGTTTCTGGGCTCGAAATTGATCCGGTTGCAGCTTGGGCGCTCGAACAGAAACTTTCTACTCCGGGAAATCCCCGTCTCACCGGATTCGTCCATCGCCGCGATCGTAAAAAGTTTTCTGAGGCCTATGCTGACCCAGAGTCGGGTATCTTCACCGGTGGACCAAAACCTTTCCCAAAGGTCGTTGGAAAGTTGGAATACACCGGTCAGGCTGCAATCAACTCAGACATTGCTAACCTCAAAGCAGGTCTCGATTCAGCAGGCTATAGCGAAGGCTTTATAACCTCCCTTTCTCCAGGGAGTGCGAGCCGTATTACGAATGACTACTACGGCAGCGAAGAGGAATACATTTGGGCTTGGGCCGATGTGCTTCGTGAGGAGTATCGAGCAATCATCGACGCAGGCCTCGTTCTACAGATTGATGACCCATCCATTTCGGAGAACTTTGACCAGATTGAGCCAGAACCGAGTGTTGAAGATTACCTCAAGTTCACCCGTATCCGGGTCGAAGCTCTGAACTACGCGCTGCGTGACTTGCCTGAAGAGCAGATTCGTTTCCACCTCTGTTGGGGTTCATGGCACGGACCACACACCACTGATTTTGAGCTGAAATATTTGGTCGATCTGATGCTCGAAATTCGGGCGGGGGCATACTCTTTTGAGGCGGCTAATGTACGCCATGAGCATGAGTGGCGGGTCTGGGAGGACAACAAACTCCCCGAGGGCAAGCTGATTATCCCGGGTATTGTCAGCCACGCAACCAATGTGGTTGAACATCCCGAACTGGTTGCCGATCGTATTGAACGGTTCGCTGGGTTGGTTGGTCGCGAAAATATTATTGCTGCCACCGATTGTGGACTCGGCGGACGAATCCATCCTCAGATCGCGGTAGCGAAGCTGGAAACCCTGGTTGCCGGTGCAAGAATTGCGAGTGAACGACTGTACAAGTAATTCTCGAAGGAGTCTGTTCGACTAAGCTAAAACGGTAGACACCTTTTGTCGGATGTTATCGTGCTGCGAGTGCTATTTCAGCACGATAACACTCCAACCGAGTACTGGAGTGAGAAATTTGAGAGACGCATTTGGGAACAAGTGTGAACGCTGAACAGTTGCCCAATGGTGTTACCGGTGAAAATGGTTTGCGTTATTCACCGCTGAACGCCGAGCATTTCGCTGCCGGAGCGAGCTTCACCGATTTTGCTGGCTGGTCAATGCCGGTGCGCTACCAGAGCGATTTAGCAGAGCACCTCGCGGTTCGGCAATCTGCCGGCCTTTTTGATGTGTCCCATATGGCAGAGTTCCAGATTTCTGGCCCAGACGCTGCTGCTTACCTCGATTTTGCACTCTCCTCTCTTATCTCTCGGATCTCGGATGGTCAGGCGAAATATTCGTTGATTCTCACTGAATCCGGTGGGATTGTTGACGATGTCATCGTCTATCGGGTCGATGACGAGCAATTCCTAGTGGTTGCAAATGCCGGCAATCGTTTTCAAGCCTTTGACGCATTGCGTGACCGTACTGCCGGCTTTAAAGTCGATTTGGTTGATCTCAGTGACGAGCTCGCACTCCTCGCGCTGCAGGGTCCGAATGCGGCAAAAATTCTGGATGCTACCACTGGCTTTGAGACTCTCTCACTCGATGAACTGAAATATTACCGCTACCAGGCAGCTACATTTCGGGGTGTGGAAGTGCATCTCGCTCGCACCGGATACACCGGCGAAGATGGTTTCGAACTCATGCTTCCGAACCATCAGGCTCGGGAGTTATGGGCAGCTCTGCTTGAAGCGGGGGAGCCTTACGATTTGGTTCCTGCCGGCCTAGCTGCACGTGATTCTTTGCGCTTAGAGGCGGGTTTCCCGCTCTACGGACACGAACTTGGACTCGATATTAAGCCGGCACAAGCTGCTTTATCTCGGGTTGTTGTCATGTCAAAAGACACTTTTGTGGGCAAGAGCGCACTCGAAGAAAACGACGGTTCTCAAGAAAAGGTATTGGTGGGTCTGAGGGCAGAGGGTCGCCGCGCACCTCGGGCCGGTTACCTCGTGTTTAGCGCTGATGAGGGCTCAGATGCCCCTATTGGTGAGATAAGCAGCGGTGCGCTTTCGCCAAGTCTCGGTTATCCGATTGCTTTTGCCTTTGTCGAGCCACGGTATTCTGAGATTGGCACCGAACTCCGGGTAGACATCCGCGGTACCGGTCTTCCGGCAACCGTCGTTGAACTTCCGTTTTATCGGCGGACCACATAATTTTTGAGCATCACCTTTCACAAAAACTCATATTTACCAGCACTGCAGAAGGAAACGACCATGGCTATTGAATTGAAATACACCAAGGATCACGAATGGATTCGTGTCGAAGACGATATCGCAGTGGTCGGTATTACCGACTACGCGGCCGATCAGCTGGGTGATGTTGTCTATGTTGATCTCCCTGCCGCTGGCACATCGGTGAGCGCTGGAAAAGTTATCGGTGAGGTTGAATCGACCAAGTCGGTTGGAGAAATCTTTGCCCCATTGGATGGCGAAATTGTTGAGGTCAATGAGGTCGTTTCTGAGAATCCCGAACTCGTCAACCACGATCCTTTTGGTGCCGCTTGGCTCGTCAAGATTCGTTTTACGAACATGCCAGCAGACCTTCTCGATGAGGCTGCTTATCAGGCATTGATCGCCGAATAATGTTGGGTACCGAAGCCTCGGAGAAGTTTCTTTCTCGACACATTGGCCTTATTCCTGAGGCCCAACAAGCAATGCTCTCTGAGCTTGGATATGTCTCTTCAGAAGAGCTGATTTCACAAGCGGTTCCTTCCGATATCCGCAGTAGCACCCACGATGCATTTGGGAGCCGTTTGCTCCCGGCAGCGTCCGAAGCCCAGGCTCTTCGTGAATTGCGAGCACTGGCTGCAAAGAACCGGGTGACTCATTCGCTGATTGGGCAGGGCTATTACGGCACTATTGTGCCGAGCGTTATTGCCAGAAATGTGTTTGAAAATCCGAGCTGGTACACCGCCTATACTCCGTACCAACCTGAAGTTTCACAGGGACGGCTCGAAGCTCTGCTGAACTTTCAGACCATGGTCAATGATCTGAGTGGTCTTGATTTTGCCAACTCTTCGATGCTCGATGAGGCAACCGCTGTCGTTGAGGCGATGTTGCTGGCTCGTCGTGCTCATAAGGGCTCAGCCCAGAACTTTATTGTCGATAGCGAATTACTCCCACAATCAAAGGCAGTCCTGGGGCATCGTGCTGAGGCTGTCGGAATCACCACCCTTGAGCGTGATTTGCAGACCCTGGGTGCGGCCGATCTCGAGAATGTTTTTGCGTTGGTTGTGCAATATCCGGCCCATTCCGGCCTGGCTTGGGACCCTACAGAACTGGTGAAGCTTGCCAAAGAGCAGGGCGTACTGGTGATCTTCTCTGCCGATCTTCTGGCCCTCACGATATTGCAGTCTCCGGGCGAATTAGGCGCAGATATCGCAGTTGGTACCACCCAGCGTTTTGGCGTGCCGATGGGCTTTGGTGGCCCGCACGCCGGATTCATGTCGGTTCGAAAAGGCTTGGAGCGGCAATTGCCCGGCCGTTTGGTGGGTGTGAGTGTGGATGCTCAGGGCAGCCTCGCTTATCGCTTGACATTGCAAGCGCGTGAGCAGCACATCCGTCGTGAAAAGGCCACCTCGAATATTTGTACCGCCCAGGTTTTGCTCGCCGTGATGGCAAGCATGTATGCGGTCTATCACGGCCCATCGGGCCTCAAACGGATTGCTCAGAGCGTGCACACTGCGGCGCGGGTTTTCGCTGACTCGGTTCGTGACCTGGGAATTGAGCTGGTCCACGAGAACTTTTTTGACACGGTGCAAATACGGGTCCCCTCCCGAGCAGAAGAATTCTATGAGGTGCTGAGGAAAAATAATTTCACGCCATTGCTGCTTGATGGGGACACACTGAGCTTTGCTTTTGATGAGGTATTTGCTGAGGATGAGCTACTTCAGAGACAACTATTCACCGTGATGGCTCTCCTGCGCAACCGCATTGAGAACGCACAGGAATTTGGTGCTCAACAGTCGGATACCGCGTCCGCCCCATACGGTACCCGACTTCCTGAAACTCTATTACGGCGCTCAGACATTCTGAAAAATCAGGTGTTCCGAACCCATACCTCAGAGACCCGCATGATGCGCTATCTGAAATATCTCTCAGACCTCGACTACGCGCTCGATCGTGGGATGATTCCGCTCGGTTCCTGCACCATGAAGCTGAACGCTGCCACTGAAATGGCTGCGGTTTCATGGCCTGAATTTGCCAATATCCACCCCTTTGCACCAAGGGAGGATACAGAGGGGTATCTCGAGCTGATCACCCAATTGCAGGAGTGGTTGGCTGAGCTCACCGGATATGACACCGTTTCAGTGCAGCCGAATGCCGGAAGTCAGGGCG
The DNA here is from genome assembly GCA_049647625.1 of Microbacteriaceae bacterium. GTDB lineage: Bacteria > Actinomycetota > Actinomycetes > Actinomycetales > Microbacteriaceae > JBARYA01. The sequence goes on along the minus strand of JBARYA010000092.1, from coordinate 2,103 downwards.
AGCTTGCCGGGCTCTTGGCTATCAGAAACTACCACCATAGCCGGGGCGAAATTCAACGCACGATTTGCCTGATTCCCTCCAGCGCACACGGCACCAATGCCGCCAGTGCAGTTCTGGCCGGAATGCGCGTGATTGTGACCGCCTGCGATGAGAGCGGCAATGTTGACCTCGCTGACCTCCGAGAAAAGATCGTTGCTGCTGGCGACGAACTTGCCGCATTGATGATCACTTATCCCTCAACCCACGGTGTCTACGAGCCGGACGTTCGAGAAATCTGCCAGGCGGTGCACGACGCTGGTGGCCAAGTGTACATTGATGGTGCCAACCTCAATGCGCTTTTGGGCTTGGCAAAGTTTGGTGAATTTGGTGGCGATGTTTCGCACTTGAATCTCCACAAAACGTTTGCGATTCCTCATGGCGGTGGCGGCCCGGGTGTTGGCCCGGTCGCGGCGAAAGCACACTTGGCAGAATTCTTGCCGGGTCATCCATCAGCGCAAAAAACCTTCCACGCTGGTGGGCCGCTTTCAGCTGCACCCTATGGCAGCGCCAGTATTTTGCCAATCAGCTGGGCATACATTCGGATGCTGGGCAGTGACGGCCTGAAACAGGCTACCGAGGCTGCCGTGCTTTCGGCAAACTACATCGCCAAGCGTTTGGGCGATCTGTATCCCGTGCTCTACACCGGTGACGGTGGCTTAGTCGCTCATGAGTGCATCCTGGACCTTCGCCAACTTACCGAGCAGAGCGGGGTCACCGCCGAGGATGTTGCGAAGCGCCTCATTGACTATGGTTTCCATGCGCCGACGATGAGCTTCCCGGTTGCAGGAACACTGATGGTTGAGCCGACCGAGAGCGAAGATTTTATTGAGCTTGAGCGGTTCATCAGCGCCATGCGGGCAATCCACGCCGAGATTGGAGACATTATTGCCGGCAAACTCAGGGTAGAAGATTCTATGCTCCGCAATTCTCCCCATACCGCTCATGAGCTGGTGGGGGATTGGAGCCAGAGTTACACCCGTGAGCAAGCGGTCTATCCTTCTGATTTAGCTTGGCGCTCCTTTGCGGTAGGAGACCGTGGTTTTCTGGATGCAGCAAGCCGCCAAGCCCGAATTCGCGGTAAATATTGGCCACCGGTTAAGCGCATCGACAACGCCTATGGCGACCGTAACCTGGTCTGTGCTTGCCCTCCACCTGAGGCATTCGAATGAGTGAAGCGGTCCTGACGACCACCAACAAAAAACAACACACGAAACTCGCACTTCTTGCCCTAGCCCTCGGTGGCTTTGGTATCGGTCTGACCGAGTTCAGTGCGATGGGCTTGCTTTCGCAGTTTTCCAAGGATTTGCTCCCTGGCCTGTTTGCGATTGATCCGGAGGCGGCAAATGCACAATCCGGTTGGTTGATTTCGGCCTACGCCCTCGGTGTGGTGGTCGGTGCACCGACGATTGGTATCTTTGCCGCCAAATATGCCCGCAAGGGTTTGTTGATGATCCTGGTGTCCGGGTTCATCACCGGCACAGCACTCACGATGGCGATGCCAAACTATGAGTTGGTTTTTGTGGCCCGTTTCCTGAGTGGTCTACCACATGGCGCTTTCTTCGGTGTGGCTGCCCTGGTGGCGGTGGAACTAATGGGCCCCGAACGCCGAGCCCGTGGTGTTGCTCTGGTGCTCACCGGGCTCACGGTTGCCAATATTATTGGTGTGCCGGTGGCAACCTGGCTCGGACAAAACTTTCATTGGCGCGTTGCCTTTGTACTGGTGTTCGCGGTCTTTAGCCTCACCCTGCTCTCGATTGCGCTCTGGGTTCCACGCCTGGCAGGCGATCCAAATGCGACGGCTCGGAATGAGCTCAATGCCTTCCGCAAACCGCAGGTTTGGTTTGCTCTCGCCATGGGTGCCATTGGCTTCGGCGGCTTTTTCGCCGTGTATAGCTACGTCGACCCGATCCTCACTGAGGTGACAGGATTAGACGAGGGCTGGGTGCCGATTGCTTTGGTTATTATCGGTATTGGTATGACTGTCGGTAATCACCTCGGTGGACGCCTGGCCGATATCAGCATCAAACGCGCCGTTATTGCATCCTTCATTTTTACCGCTCTCGC
>JBARYA010000091.1:0-4491 GCA_049647625.1 Microbacteriaceae bacterium | reverse complement strand
CTTATGCTCGCGCTCGCAGCGGTGCCAGGTTCGCTCTTCCCACAGCGCAGTGCCGACCCCAATGGTGTGATCGTGTACTACCGGGAGAATCCAGAGACGGCAAAAATCCTTGATGCCTTCCAGCTCTTTGATGTGTTCTCCTCGGTGTGGTTCTCGAGTATCTATGTGCTGCTCTTTATCTCGCTGATTGGCTGTATTCTTCCGCGCACCAAGCATCATTTCAACGCTCTTCGGGCCGAGCCGCCGAAAACTCCGGTGCGCCTGACTCGTCTTCCCGGATACCAACTCCGGGAACTTGGTGCGGATAGTGCCAACACCAGTGTCGATGCCGAAATTGCTCGAGCGGTCAAGCTGCTGAAAGCGAAACGGTATCGGATACGCTTTCTTGACGAAAAGAATGGGCGCAGCGTCAGTGCCGAACGTGGCTATTTGCGCGAGACCGGAAACTTGATTTTCCACTCCGCCCTGGTTGGAGTCCTTGCAGCCGTCGGCATTGGTGGCGCGTTTGGCTACTCCGGTCAGCGCCTCCTGGTTGAGGGGCAGACGTTCGCGAACACCCTGAGTGCTTATGACAGTTTCACCCCGGGTCGCTTCTTCTCGGAGAGCCATCTGGTTCCCTATGCCCTTACCCTGGATTACTTGGATGTGGTGTACGAGTCTGAAAATAAGGCAGCCATTGGTCTGGCCATGGACTACACCGCGTCGGTGACCTCACGCTATATCGGGCAAGAGGCCAAAGAAGACTCTGTCAAGGTGAACTGGCCGTTGCATATGGGTGGCACGGACATCTATTTGCTGGGGAACGGCTACGCTCCGACCCTGACGGTTCGGAACGCTGATGGGCAGATTGTCTGGTCAGATTCGGTGCCTTTTCTCGCGCAGGATCAGCAGATGACCTCGGTTGGCGTGATCAAAATACCGGATGGGCTTGAAACCCAGTTGGGTCTCCGTGGCTTCTTCTACCCAAGCCAGACCGAGGGGCATGATGGTGCATACACCTCATTCTTCCCAGACCTGCTCAACCCGGTGTTGACCCTGAACGTGTACACCGGCGACCTCGGTCTCGATGAGGGTATTCCTCGTTCTGTCTACGTTTTGGATACCGAAAATCTGACCCAAATTTCCGGACGTGGCACCGATGTCCCGGGCATTGAGCTTCTCCCCGGTGAGACGGTGGATTTGCCCAATGGCCTCGGCACCATCTCACTGGATCAGCACATCCCGCGTTTTGCCTCATTTGATATCCACCACGATCCGGCACAGGTCTGGGTGCTCGCCTCTGCCCTGACGGCGATCGCTGGACTGTTCTTATCGTTGCTTATTCCACGGCGACGGATGTGGGTTCGGGTGAGTGAAGAGGATGACTCAATTGTGGTCGAATATGCCGGGCTCGCTCGCGGTGAAGACCCTAATCTCGAGAAATCAATCCAAGAGTTTGTTTCAGAACATAGTAATTTTCCTGATGGCACTTTAAGCTGAGGTAGCAATGTTTGATAATCTGATTTCCATTTCGAATCTGCTGGTCTATTCAGCGATCGTGATCTACGTGTTAGCGTTTGTCAGCTTCACGGTAGATCTGGGCCAGCGGGCCGGCGCGAATGCTGCCCTGGACAAGACGTACACCCCGAAAATTTGGTCGCGCCTCGGGGTGTCAATGACCATTCTGGCTGCAACACTACAGCTTGGTGCCCTCATCACCCGTGGTGCTTCGGCCGGTGGGCGCGTGCCCTGGGCAAATATGTTCGAGTTCACTCTCACCTCGACCTTCCTCATTGCCGTGGTGTTCCTATTGATACTGCTCAAGTTTGATCTGCGCTTCTTGGGTGCATTTATCTTAGGTCTAATCACCTTCCTCCTTTTGGTCACCACCCTGAACTACTATGTGGATCCGATTCCGCTGCAGCCGGCACTTCAATCGTGGTGGCTGGTTATCCACGTGGTAGTTGCGGCACTGGCCACGGCATTCTTTGCCGTGAGCTTCGGCCTCTCATCGCTGCAATTGGTGCAACAGCGCTTTGCGAAACAACCACCGAAGAACGCGCTGGTCGCAAACTTTGCGCGCACCATTCCTGGTGCCCTCAAGCTTGAGAACAATGCCTACCAGATCAATATCATCGGCTTCGTGCTCTGGACATTTACCCTCGTCTTTGGCTCTATTTGGGCAGACTTTGCCTGGGGTCGCTATTGGGGCTGGGACACCAAAGAAGTGTGGACGCTGATCATCTGGATCGTGTACGCCGCCTATATTCACGCTCGCGCAACCCGTGGTTGGCGGGGGACCCCATCAGCCTGGCTCTCGATTATTGGCTTCCTGACCGTGCTGTTCAACTACTACATTGTGAACATTTTCTTCAACGGACTGCACGCCTATTCGGGGCTTTAGTTTAATTCGACAAGAGTGAATAACAATCGGTGATGCGCTCACGCCACCAGGCTTCGCGCTCGGGAGTGCTCTGGTGCTTGCCGAGCAGGGCAGCATCCGGAACAGGTCGTCGCAGTTCTAACATCCCATCGCACATCAGAAGCGGCTCAGTGACGATATCTTGAGCAAAAAGAGTCGCAGTACCGAGGCCGGAAGCGTAGTTCAGTTCGGGAGGGGCGGCGGCCAAGGCAAGCCCCTGGGACAATCCGATGCTCGATTCTAGGGCGCTGGAGACGACCGCCTGCAAGGGGAGCTCTTCGATTAATTTGAGCACTCGTTCGATTCCGCCTAGCGGTTGTGCTTTGACCACCATGAGATCGGCGGCTTCAAGTTCGGCCACGCGATACGGGTCTGCTGCTTTGCGGATACTCTCATCGGCGGCAATCAGGAGACCCAAGCCTTCAGAGCGCAACTCAGCCAATTCTTCAACCGTGGCACAGGGTTGCTCCACATACTCCAGCTCAAATTCTGCCAGCTGTGCGAGCGCTTCACGAGCCCGAAGAATTGTCCAAGCGCCATTGGCATCGATACGAAGTTTTACATCCGGGTACAGCTCTCGCACCCGGGCAAGGCGGGCCACATCATCGGCGAGGGATTGCCCACGCTCGGCAACCTTAACCTTGACCGTGCCGAACGTTCCATAGCGGGCGAGGACTTTTTCAACATCCTCGGTCGAGACCGCAGGCAGGGTGGCGTTCACCGGAATCATTTTTCGAAGTGGAGGGGGTGTCGGCATCCAGGCGAACTCAATTGCTGCCCTCAACCACTGACTCGACTCCGCTGCCTCGTATTCCAGAAATGGCGAAAACTCCGACCATCCTTCTGGGCCCTCGAAGAGGGCAATCTCACGCTGGGTAACACCGCGGAACTTCGTGTTCAACGGCAGGGTGACCACGCGCAGAGTTGAGAGCAGCTCGGTGAGATCTGGGACAGCAAAAGATTCGGTCACCACCCTAGTGTGCACCAGTGTTTGCGCCAGATTCAAACCGCGAGCAAAGGTTTCGCACTCTAAGCTTGAAGCATGGCCAATCAGATTTCAGAAATTTTTGTTCCGGAAGAGTGGGTAGCGGTTGAGGGTTATCCTCTCGATGGCGATATTACCTACCACCACGATGTGCACGGGCAGGTAGCGCGGATTGCGTTCAACCGCCCCGAGGTCCGGAACGCATTTCGGCCAAAGACGGTCGATCTGCTCTATCGTGCTCTCGATGATGCTCGAATGAACTCGCATATCGGTGTGGTGCTGCTCACCGGTAATGGCCCGAGCGAAAAGGATGGCGGCTGGGCATTCTGCAGCGGTGGCGACCAGCGCATCCGGGGCAAGGCCGGTTACGAATATTCCTCAAGTGATACCGAGGTGGCTCCGCTGGATGCTGGCCAGACCGGACGCTTACACATTCTTGAGGTGCAGCGGTTGATTCGCACCATGCCAAAAATTGTGATTGCGGTGGTCTCCGGTTGGGCTGCCGGTGGCGGACACTCCCTGCACGTGGTTTGTGATTTGAGCATCGCATCACGTCAGCACGGAAAATTTAAACAAACCGACGCTGATGTTGGTTCCTTCGACGCCGGCTATGGCAGCGCCTATTTCGCGCGTCAGGTGGGCCAAAAATTTGCTCGCGAAGTGTTCTTCCTGGCCGAGGAATACTCGGCAGAGCGCGCCATGGAAATGGGTGCGGTGAACCGGGTCGTTGATCATGCCGAGCTCGAGGTTGAGGCGTTGAAGATGGCTCGCACCATTATGACCAAATCTCCAACCGCGATTCGGATGCTGAAATTTGCTTTCAATGCGGTCGATGACGGCTTAGTTGGCCAGCAGGTTTTCGCCGGAGAAGCTACCCGCCTGGCCTATGGCACCGATGAGGCGCAGGAGGGGCGCGATTCTTTCCTGCAGAAACGGGAGCCGAATTGGGGGCCTTATCCGTGGCACTTCTAGCGCCATCAGCTGATGATGCTCATGAGGAGGGCATACCTCTTCTTGCAGTGAACGATCCTGCCGATATCTGGCGCTTGCTTCCGGATGCGCTGAACGGAAAACTCGCACTCTTTCCATATCCGGAAGGCTCTGC
>JBARYA010000090.1:0-3211 GCA_049647625.1 Microbacteriaceae bacterium | reverse complement strand
GGTCAAACTGAGCCGTGACCTCGAGCAGACCCAGCTTGCTGAAATGAAGAAGGCAATGACCGTAACCGAGCTGGATTCAGCACAGGTTCAGGCATTCCGTGACGCGCTCGCTGGTCTCTATGCGGATTACACCGCCAAGTGGACTCCAGAACTCTTCGAAGCTGTTCAGCCCAAGTAAGTAATCAAAGATTCCTTATTGTGATTGATAAAATCATGACCCATGCTGAGAAGGCGATACTGGTTATCGCCTTCTCAGTCAGTACCGGTCTCGTCTTCGTTAATGTGGTTTCACGGTACGCGCTTCATGGCTCGTTCTCGTTCACTTCGGAGCTCGTTGTCAACCTGGCTGTTCTGATGATCATGGTTGGCTCATCCCTCGGGATTCGTTATAACACCCATCCGGGTTTCACAGTTTTCCGTGATGGCTCTAAGGGCCTCACACACAAGATCATCGTTGCTCTTATTACCATTGCCATCATTCTTTTTCTTGCTTTTATTTTCTGGTACGGACTCGATCAGGCGATGCGGCAATTTGCCAGCGGCCGGGTAACCCCGGCGCTGGGAATCCCTCAGGGTCTGTTTAGCTTGGCATTGCCGCTGGGCGCAGTCCTGGCGTTCTACCGCGCTATCCAGCAACTCGTTTGGGTCATCCAAGGGAAAGATCTTGAAGAAGGACCCGATTATCTCGTACAGGAAGAGGAGGACTAAACCATGGTTGAACTCGTACTATTTTTGACCTTTGCTGTTCTGCTGCTCCTTGGTGTTCCGGTCGCGTTCTCGATGGGTATTTCGGCGCTGGCCGCGGTGCTGTTCAAGAGCGGTATTGCCGCTTTCGCGCCAATGTCTGGCGTGTTTTATGCCTCCCTCTCGCAGGAAACCTTGCTGGCTATTCCGTTCTTCATTTTGGCGGGTGTCATTATGGAGCTCACCGGTATCTCGAAACGGCTGATTGAGTTCGCGGATGCCATGGTCGGCCACAAAAAGGGCGGCATTGCCCTGACCACCGTGATTACCGCACTGCTCTTCTCTGCTGTTTCAGGTTCAGGCCCGGCAACGGTTGCCGCTATTGGTACTATCTTGATTCCGGCTCTGGTGAGCTATGGTTACTCCAAGCGTCACGCTGCCTCATTGGTCGCATCCGCTGGTGAAATCGGTATCATCTTGCCGCCGAGTATTGCCTACATCGTGTTCGCCGTGGTCGCGCAAGACTACGAACGCGTCTCGATCGGACGCCTGTTCATTGCCGGTATTATTCCGGGTATTGCGCTCGGTGTCGTGCTCTATATCGTGACCAAGTTCTTGCCACGCGATCTTGAGACCAATATGGCAGAGAACGCGAAAGCACACATCCGCAAGGCCGTTGGTGGACGTACCAAGGCTGAAGCGATGGCCGATTCGGTTGTTGCCAATGCTAAGGAAAACACCAAAGTCAAGGTCGCCAGCGGTGCTGTTCATGCCGAAGGCGATACCGTCATCGGTGATAGCGTTTCGGTTGCTGAGGTTGCCGGTGGGGAAGATCTGAGTGCCAGTTCGCTCTCGGATGTTCTGGCCAGTCAGCGTCGCACCGAGCGGGCTCCGTGGCCGGTCATTGGCAAGGCGTTCCTCCGTGCAATTCCGGGCCTTTTGGTTCCGTTCATCATCCTCGGCGGTATTTACGGTGGCATCTTCACCCCGACCGAGTCGGCAGCGGTAGCGGTGGTTTATGCGCTCCTGATTGGCTTCTTTGTAAGCCGGGATTTGAAGTTCAAGAGCCTGAACCGCATCTTTGTTGCTGCGGGTCTGCAATCCTCTCGAATTATGTTCATTATCGGCAGCGCTTCGCTATTCGCCTATGTGCTGACCCGGTACAAGATCGCCGACAATATTGCTGAAGGGATGCTCAGCATCACCAACAATGGCATCCTGTTGATCTTGATGGTCAATCTGATGCTGCTGATTGCGGGCATGTTCTTGGATGCGATTAGTGCGTTCTATCTCTTCGTACCAATTGTTGTCCCAGTACTTTTGGGTGTCGGAATGGATATCACCACGATTGGTGTGATGATGACCTTGAACCTCGCGATTGGGTTGATTACCCCACCGGTCGGGCTTGATCTCTTTGTTGCTGCGGGGATCGCGAAGATTCCGTTCTCCGAGGCGGCCAGGGGCATTATGCCGTTCCTGGCCAGCGGTATTGTCTTCCTGCTGCTGATCGCGTTCTTGCCGATTATTAGCAACTTCTTGCCCGACTTCCTTGACCTGAACGGCGCCTATTTCGGTGGTATTGAAGCCGTGGTAAACGGGGTCGAAAAGAGTGGCGATTATCTTGCTGATCTCTGGAACGTTATCGCTAACTACTTCATCCCAAAGACCGTCTAGGAAAAACATGACTCAAGATCTCTACGGAAAAGTCAGTATTGTTACCGGTGCCGCACGCGGTATCGGCGCAGCAATTGCAAAATTGCTTGCCGAGCGCGGCAGCTCTGTGGCGATTGTTGATCTGATCGACGGCAGCGAGATTGTTGCTGAATTGCAGCAGATTGCACCAGAAGGAAAGTTTGCGAGCTTCGCGGTGGATGTTCGGAGCCGTGAGCAGGTTGTTGCGACAGTGAACCAGGTTGTCGCCGACTTCGGACGACTCGATGTTGTTGTCAATAATGCGGGGACGGCCAGTAGGGTCGATCTCGAGAACATGAGTGATGACATTTGGGATCTCGACCTGAGCACCAACCTCAAGGGAACATTCCTCTTCACCCAGGCCGCTATTTATCCGCATATGAAGACCCAGGGATCCGGGACGATTATCAATATCTCCTCAATCTCCGGCATCATGGGCGGACCAATGGCAGCAGGTGAAGGGATCGGACGTTCCGGCCCAGCCTATGCAGCATCCAAGGGCGGCATTATTGCGTTCACCAAGTGGGTTGCAAAAGAGGTTGGCGTTTTGGGCATCACCTGCAATACGGTGGCACCCGGTCCAATTGCGACTCCGATGACAGAGAAGTTGGTCTACAACTTTGATAATCAGGCGATCAAGCGGATGGGAACCCCGGAGGAAATTGCGGGAGCAGTTGCCTACCTGGCATCACCATTGGCTACTTTTGTGACCGGCGAGACCATTAAGGTCTGCGGCGGCGCAGCAATCGGTTAGTGTTTGGCGCAGTACCTGAGCATTCTACAGTTTGCTCGGGTACTGTAGTCCTCACGAAGACGATTACCATCGATTCACCAT
>JBARYA010000089.1:0-14319 GCA_049647625.1 Microbacteriaceae bacterium | reverse complement strand
GGCTGTTACCGGTGCACTCATTAACGATTTGATGCCAGCACTCGACTACCTCGCTGAGGCACTTGGCGAAAAAGCAGTGCTGTGGAAGGATGCGGTCAAGTCTGGTCGAACCCACCTGATGGACGCGACCCCGGTCACCCTCGGCCAGGAGTTTGGCGGATACGCCGCCCAGGTCCGCTACGGTCGCGAACGGATTGAATCAGCGCTGCCACGTGTTGCTGAGGTTCCACTCGGAGGCACCGCTGTGGGTACCGGAATCAACACCCCGCTCGGTTTCCCACAGAAGGTTATTAGCCTGTTGGCAAGCGATAGTGGTCTGCCGATCACCGAAGCCCGCGACCATTTTGAGGCTCAAGCCAACCGTGATGGTTTGGTTGAGGCTTCGGGCGCACTCCGCACCATCGCGGTGAGTCTGACCAAAATCAATAATGACCTCCGTTGGATGGGCTCAGGGCCAAACACTGGCCTTGGTGAACTGCATATCCCTGATCTGCAGCCTGGATCCTCGATCATGCCGGGCAAGGTAAACCCCGTTGTTCCTGAGGCGGTTCTGATGGTGGCTGCACGTGTTATTGGAAACGATGCCACCGTCGCCTGGGCTGGAGCTTCCGGCTCATTCGAGCTGAACGTAGCCATTCCGGTCATGGGCAATGCTGTGCTGGAGTCAATCCGCCTCTTGGCAAATGCCTCCCGCGTGCTGGCTGATAAGACCATTCGTGGTCTCGAGGCCAATCTTGAGCGTGCCCGTTTCTTGGCTGAAGCTTCTCCCTCGATTGTTACCCCTTTGAACCGCATTATTGGATATGAATCAGCAGCCAAGATTGCCAAGTATTCTGTGGCAAATGGTGTGACGGTTCGTGAAGCTGTGGTTGCTCTCGGCTTTGTCGAGCGTGGCGAAGTCACCGAGGCACAACTCGATACGGCTCTTGACGTGCTCAAGATGACCTCACCCGGTCTCTAACGATACTCAGAACCTCCAGTTTCATCCTGAGTTAATTGCATCCACGTCTCAGTGCAGATTTGCTTAATTCAGGAAAAGTACGAAAAAATGTGGCCCAAACGCACAGTTTGGGCCACATTTTTCACTCCAGCAACAGTTTTTCATGAATTAAGCAAAAACTGAGACCGGTTATTGTTCCAGCAGCTCCGTTACCAGCGCCGCAACTGCTGAGCGCTCAGACCGAGTCAGCGTGATGTGCGCAAAGAGATCGTTCCCCTTCAGAGCCTCAATGACCGCCGCGACCCCGTCATGACGGCCAACCCGAAGGTTGTCGCGTTGGGCAACATCGTGGGTAAGCACAACGCGCGAGTTCTGACCAATGCGGCTCAACACCGTCAAGAGCACATTCCGCTCCAAGGACTGGGCCTCATCAACGATCACAAAAGCATCGTGCAGGCTACGGCCCCGGATGTGCGTCAATGGCAGCACTTCCAGAATTCCACGATCAATCACCTCATCGAGGACATTGCCTGAGACCACCGCACCGAGCGTGTCGTAGACGGCCTGAGCCCAGGGGTTCATCTTCTCATCATGGTCACCGGGTAAGTATCCGAGCTCCTGCCCACCAACCGCATAGAGTGGGCGGAACACCATAATTTTCTTGTGCTGTTGCCGCTCCAAAACAGTCTCGAGTCCGGCGCAGAGCGCTAGTGCGCTCTTACCGGTCCCAGCGCGACCGCCGAGGGAGACGATACCGATTGCCGGATCCAGCAGAATATCGATGGCTAGGCGCTGTTCGGCAGAACGTCCGTGCAGCCCAAACACATCGCGGTCTCCGCGCACCAGTGAAATCTCGCGCTTGCCCCGTACCCGCCCGAGGGCTGAACCCCGGGTGGAGGAGAGAACCAGTCCGGTATTGACGGGGAACTCAGCAGCCTTAGGGCTATGAATTTCCTCATTCTGGTAAAGCTCTGCCATCTCTTTTTCATCAAGATTGAGCTCAGAAATTCCTACCCAGCCGGAGTCAACCGCGAGTTCTGCGCGATACTCTTCGGCGGAGAGCCCAATCGAGGATGCTTTGACCCGGAGCGGCAAATCTTTTGAAACGACAGTGACGGCGGATCCCTCATTAGAAAGATTCAGAGCTACAGCCAGGATGCGAGTGTCATTATCCCCCAATTGCAGACCACTGGGCAGGGCAGCCTGGCTACTGTGATTCAACTCAACCCGAATCGTACCGCCGACCTCTCCGATAGCAATCGGAAAATCGAGTCGTTCATGCTGCACCCTCAGCTCATCGAGAAGCCGGAGAGCTTGGCGCGCAAAGTACCCTATTTCGGGGTCATTACGCTTTTTCTCTAACTCGGCGATCACTACAACCGGAATAATCACTTCATGTTCAGCGAAGCGAAACATCGCTTTCGGATCACTCAACAACACCGAAGTGTCAAGAATATAGGTTCGAGTTGCCTGTTTCTTTGCTCGAGAACGGGTCTGGGAGTGCTCTCCCTGGGAGTGGGTTTTCACATCTGCCGGAGAAACCTCGGCAGTGTTTTCAGGAGAATGTGTCTGTACGGAGTTTTCGGTCATCGGTTTTTCCCAGCTCCACCGGCGCAGCGCGGTGGCTCACACATGATCGAATTGACTCGGCAGGACCCTTTCAAAACAGCCCTACCGGGCGTTTCGACGGAGACGGTTCATCTCTTGTAAAGAGGTTAAGCGCTCGGTGTCTTCGATGAATGCTCCGACACGCGGTTTTTGAGCTTAATTTCTGGTGAACAACACGGTTCACGCCTCGCTGAGGGCATGACGCACCATGTCAAAAGTCTCGTTCGTGCTAGAAATGTGCACACTCATCCGGATGCTCTGCTGCTGTTGTGTGGCCGTAATCCCATGATTATGGAGTGCCGCTATCATGCCAAGTTCTCGCCCAGCTTCAGCCGCGAAGGTAACAATTCCGGAACGCTCGACACTCTGCACCGGTGAGAGCAGGGTCAACTTATGCGCGTGCACAATATCAACCAGAGTATCCACGCCCTGCTGTAAGGCAGCACTGATTTTGCTCTGACCGATGGCGTTCATCCGCTCCAGAACCGCTGCAAGCCGAGCCTGGGCAATCGGGTCAGGAGAAGAGATTTGAAAGGCAGCTGCGCCGCTTTCTGGCGCACCGATTTGATCGAAATGCTCCACCGGTTGCGCTGCCGAATTCCCGGAGAGTACGGGTCGGAGTCGTTCCACCGCCCGCTCTGAAAGCGCCAGGAAAGCGGTGCCAAATCCTGCCCTGAGCCAGGTACTTCCGCTACCGACCACGACATCAGCTAATTGATACGGGGAGCTCACCGCACCCAAACCCTGAGTCACATCCAAAATGAGCAAACGATCCCCAATGACCTCGCGAATACCTTCGAGATCAACAACATGACCGGTACGGTGGTCAACCTGACTCACAAAGACAGCACCGGTACCCGAAGTGAGCTGTTCCCGGACTGAGCTTGGGGTAATACGACCATAATCACTTGCCATCCAGATTGCGACCAATTGCCCCATCGCCTGCTGGGCGCGAACCGCCGCATACACTGCCCCTGGACTTTCACTGGCAGCAATCAGCAATCCTGTGCCCAAGCCAAAAAAGACCTGAAAGTAGGCGTTCTCGACGCTTCGCTGAAAAACGAACTGTTCAGCGGAAAAACCGAGACTCTGTGAGAGTGCTGTCTTGAGCCGAGTTTCATTCCCCTTCAAATGATCAAGCGAGCCATAGCGGCCATGTGTAAGAAGCTCGGAATAGAGAAGTGACTCTTCGTTAGCCTTGCTCGAGAGCGGCCCAAATCCTGCGAAATCAAGGTATCCTGGCTCCTCACGAAAATCACCCAGATAGTCTTTGAGAGCGAGCATATGCGTTTCCTTTCCGCGCAGGATACAAGCAGTTTATCCGCCGTAGCGACGTTGGCGCCTGGCATAATCACGTAGCGCACGTAAAAGATCTACCTCACGGAGATCGGGACCCAATGCTTCCACAAAATAGAACTCGCTATGGGCTGATTGCCAGAGCATAAAGTCACTGAGCCGCTGTTCACCCGAGGTACGAATCACCAGATCAGGGTCGGGCAATCCCCCGGTGTAGAGGTGTGCAGAAATCAGCTCGGGGGTGAGCTCGCCAGCACGCTGTTCTATTGTCTCCGGATGTTCAGAAATTTCCAGCAGAATCTTCTTTACCGCATCCACAATTTCGCCACGGCCGCCATAGCCCACGGCAAGATTGATGTGCATCCCGCTATTGCCTTGGGTCTTGGTCTCAGCGGCTGTCAAAGCCTCGCAGAGCAGATCAGGAAGCCCCTGCACCGATCCGACATGTTTGACTTTCCAGCCGTCCCGGTCAGCAATTCGGGTCGCTAGTTCGGCAATAATCTGAACCAAATCGGTGATTTCAGCATCCGAACGGTTCTTCAAATTATCGTGAGAAAGCAGGTAGAGGGTGACCATCTGAATACCGAGTTCATCGGACCATTCGAGAAATTCGACCATTTTCTGGGCCCCGGCACGATGGCCCTCAGCCGCAGTGGGGAGCCCGAGCTGCTTGGCCCAGCGTCGATTACCGTCGATAATCATGCCAATATGCTGCGGTAGGGCAGCACCTCTCAAGTCTTGTTTAATGCTTCGCCCATAGAGCCAATACAAGAAACGACTGATCACACTTTTTCGTCGGACCACAGATTAAACACTAGTCCACCCCGAGAATATTTTTCTCACAGCCGACCGTTACGAATTTTCGCTATTGTCAGTAGTATGGTCGAAGATTTCGCAAAAGCGCATCCACATGTGAACGATGACGTTCTCCCCTCGTCCCCTGCTGACCCGAATGAAAATTCTGGTGTCGGAGAGGCACTCGGTAAGGTTGGACAAAATCTCGCCGATGCAAAACTTCCACTTCTCGAAGCCATTGAGGATAAGAATGTAACTGGCGATGAGGTTAAACCGCTGTGGCGCGGTTGGATTCACGCCGTCACCTTCCCGCTGGCGATTCTGGGCGGAATGTTGCTCATCATCCTTGCTCATGGCACACTGGCTCGCTGGAGCGCCGCCGTCTTCATGCTGACATCGCTTCTGCTTTTTGGCATTTCCGCGCTCTACCACCGCTTTAATTGGAAACCGAAAACCAAGGTACTTCTAAAACGTCTCGACCATTCCAATATTTTCCTGCTCATTGCCGGAACCTACACCCCTATTGCCCTGCTGGCTTTGCCGCTCGACAAGGGAATTTTGCTGCTTTGCCTGGTGTGGGCAGGCGCTATCCTCGGGATTGGTTTCAGAATTTTCTGGATCAACGCCCCGCGCTGGCTCTATGTGCCGCTCTATCTACTGCTCGGTTGGGCAGCCATGATGTACATCGTTGACCTGGTCAATGCCAATGTCGCCATGATGGTTCTGGTCGTGGTTGGTGGAGCCTTCTACAGTATCGGTGCGGTGGCTTACGGTACGAAAAAACCAAACCCGGTTCCCGGAGTTTTTGGTTTCCATGAAATTTTCCACGCCTGCACAGCGATTGCCTTCCTCTGCCACTGGAGTGCGATCTTGCTTATCGTGCTGAACCCGCCGAACGGGCTTATCGGCTAAAGTTTGGTATCGGGTTCTGGAGAATCCGAGGAATCAATTTCTGGCTTGATCTGTTCCGTGCCCTGCACTGGGGTATCTTCGGAGCTCTCCTTGAGAGCAGATTCTGCCTCAGCCAAGATTTCAAGCTGAACGATGCCACGATAGGTGTTTCGTCGGATGCGACGTGTCATATCGAGAATCAGTAAAATTGCAGCAATAGCCACAACCGCAATGACGGTAAAGCCGAGTGGCCCGGGAGTCACCAAGTTCACATCAAACTCGGGATCAGTGGTGGGAGTGATGCTCGGGGTTTCAAAAAGGTATGTCATTGCACTATTCACGCCTTTATCTTAGTGCATTCAGCTATGAGCTATTAGGCTGGAGATGCAATGCAGAATACTGTCACAGACCGCTATGCCGGCAAAAAGAATCATTATTCCGAGAAAACAGCACGCTCCGGAAACTCGAGGCGTTATCTCATCCTGATTTCCGTGCTGGTTGGTCTCGGCGTTGTTATTGCCGGATGGTTTACCTTCGCGAATCCGCAAAATTTTATTGAAACCCATGTCACCACTTTTGCCCCCTTGAACGATCATCAGATTCGGGTAAAGTTCCAGGTGGGTCTGCCGACAGACCAGAGTGCAGTCTGCGCTATTCAGGCACTGAGCGCGCAAAAGGCGATTGTTGGCTATAAAGAAGTTCAGGTTTTGCCAAGCAAAAACTATTTACGGACCTTCGATGAGGTTCTGGAAACCGTCGAACCAGCTGTCACAGGTTTGATTTCTTATTGCTTTCCCGACTAACATTCATTAATACCAAAGTTAATGGTCGGCCGTAGCGACGAATGCTATGGCCGATACTTATCTGCTCTCGAGATATTATCCATATCCCGTGAGCCGGTTTCTTTAGATGAAAGCGAGCTGATGCTGCAGTGTCCCACGAAACAACCGTTACCTGGTTAACCCAAGAGGCATACGACCGGCTAAACAACGAACTGCAACATTTGACCACCGAGGGTCGAGTTGATATTGCCAAGAAGATTGAGATTGCGCGCGAAGAAGGCGATCTCAAAGAAAATGGTGGCTACCATGCTGCAAAAGAAGAGCAGGGTATGCAGGAGGCCAGAATCCGTCAGCTGGAGGAACTCCTCAAGAATTCTGTCGTTGGTACCCCAGAGGGTGATGCAGCGATAATCCGCCAAGGATCATTGATTACCGGCAGCATTGCTGGAAACAAGCAGACTTTTCTTTTGGGTAGCCGTGAAATTGCTGCCGGAGATGACTTTGATGTCTATAGTGCGCAGAGCCCGCTCGGTTCTGCAATTCTTGGGCTGAAGGCCGGCGATGAAACCAGCTTCCAGGCTCCGAATGGCAAGACTATTCCGGTGAAGATTTCACACGTCGAACGTTATCAGGGTTAACATCCCAAAAACTGAACTGGAGCTCTGTTGAGTGCACTTCTTGTGCACAAACAGAGCTCCATTCCTTTGTACGCTGCGAGCTAGGCGCCAACCACACGGGGCTCATAACCGGCCTCGCGTAGCTTTTCAAGTACCGCATCAGCGTGCTCTGGCCCACGAGTTTCAACGTGGAGTTCGAGCTCAACCTGGCTAATTTGCAAGCCTGAGTTGTGGCGGGTGTGCAGCACTTCGACCACATTCGCGTTCGCAGCTGCAACAATCTCAGCGGTGCGTGCCAGCTGTCCCGGCCGATCAGGCAGTGGGATGCGCATCTTGAGATAACGTTCGGATGCCGCCAATCCCCTACTGACCACACGTTCCAGCATCAGTGGATCGATATTTCCACCGCTGATTACCAGAACAGTTTTGCCCAAGTCGCCCAGATCAGGACTGTTGAGAGCAGCCACTGGTACAGCTCCGGCGGGCTCAGCCAAAAGCTTTGAGCGTTCAAGCAGCAGGAGTAGCCCGGTCGCAATCTCGTCATCACTCACGGTGACAATCTGATCGACAGTATTCTGAATAATCTTAAAATTGAGCAACCCCGGCTTTGCCACCGCAATACCATCAGCAATGGTTGGACTGGTTTCAATGGTGATTGGCTTACCCAGCTCAAGTGACTTGAGATACGGTGCGGCATTCTCGGCCTGTACCCCAATAATGCGTACTGTGCGCCCCGTTCCCGCCAACTTCTGCTTCACAGCGCTGGCGATACCCGAAATGAGACCACCGCCGCCAATGGGCACAATGATGGTTTCAACATCTGGAACCTGTTCCAGAATTTCCAGCCCAACGGTCCCCTGCCCCGCAATAATGTCATTGTGGTCAAAAGGTGGCACGAAAATAGCGCCAGATTGCTGGGCAAAGTCCATTGCCGCTTGCAAACTTTCTTCAACATTGTGTCCGGCAAGAACAACCTCGGCACCATAATTCTTGGTGGCCTGTAGCTTCGGCAGGGCTACGCCGATCGGCATGAAGATGGTCGCCATCACTCCGAGTTGCTCAGCCGCCAGCGCAACACCCTGAGCATGATTGCCCGCAGATGCAGCAACCACGCCACGGCGGCGTTCCTCCGGGGTTAGCTTGCTCATGAAGTTATACGCACCGCGCACTTTGTATGATCCGGTGCGTTGCAGGTTCTCGCACTTCAGGAAGAAGATCCCGTTTGCCTGTTTGCTGAGAAACTTTGCGCTTTGCATCGGGGTGTAATGGACGACACCATTCAACGTTTTTGCTGCGGCTTCGAAATCTGCCAGTACTGGACCGGGAATATTCAGAGCATTCATTGCGCTATAACGTCCTCTATTGTTGGATTCGGATTCGTTCGCCAATGTCCATTGGCAATGTAACTAATGCCGGTATTAAGCATTGCGACCAGTGGTACGGCAAAGAGTGCGCCGGGAATTCCAGCAACCATGGTGCCACCGGCAACGACCAACACAATTGCGAGCGGGTGAA
This sequence comes from Microbacteriaceae bacterium, assembly GCA_049647625.1. Lineage (GTDB taxonomy): Bacteria > Actinomycetota > Actinomycetes > Actinomycetales > Microbacteriaceae > JBARYA01. Next base: position 5,875 of record JBARYA010000089.1, on the reverse strand, counting down.
TCTTGACGGCGCTGCCCATAATCCAAGGCTGCAAGACATGACCCTCCACCTGCTGAACCAGAAGCACAACAGCGAGCATGATGATGGCCACCAACCAGCCGTTATAAATCAGCGCAACGAAGACGGCTATCGTTCCCGTCAATACCGCACCCACAATCGGGATGAATGAGCCCATGAAGACCAGAATCATGATTGGGAAAGCCATCGGCAGACCAAGGATGAACGCCCCGAGACCAATTCCCACAGCGTCAATCAGGGCCACAACGATCTGCACACGGATATAGCTGGAAAGGGTAACCCAAGCGGCCTTACCACCGCCGTGAGCAGCTGCTCGTGCGCGCTTTGGTAATAGACGAACAATCCAATTCCAGATCATCCGGCCATCGAGCAATACGAACACCAGGGCGAAAAGCGTGAGCAGGAGCCCGGTCAGAACATGGCCAACAGTAGAGCCAACAGAGAACAGGCCATTGAGGATGATATTGACGTCTTTTTCAAAGAACTCTGCGATCTTATGAATGTATTCATCAATTTGAATATTGGTGATGTAGAAGGGATCCCCGTTCAACACCACCTTCAGCTCATCAATTGCGAGCGAGGTTCGTTCTTGTAAATCAGAGAATCCGGCACGCACCTGGGTGACGACCAAGATGACCAGGCCGGTAACCACTGCGATAATGCCAATCTCAACGACGAGAACAGCCAACCAACGCTTCCAGCGGTGTCGGTGTAACCAATCGACAACAGGAACCAAGAGGGCGCCCAGAAGGAGGGCAATCAGCATTGGGATGACCAAGTATCGTAGCTCGATAATGAGGATGCCAAAGACAATCAGCACACCAATAATCACCAAAAGACGCCAAGACCAGGCAGCAGCCACCTTGACGCCCCAGGGCACCGCGGCTTCTACGCTAGGCTCACGATTCAGAACGCGGCGAAAGAATGACTTACCGGTCTCAGACTCTTCAAGGCTCATTGTTCAAGTCTAAAGCCCCAACGGCGAGAATTGCTGTGTCTATCCAACAGCAAACTAGGATTGCTGTTGTGACCTCTCAAAAACAGTCATTCAGTGCCGCCGAAGCTCGGCGGATTGCACTATATGCCCAGGGATTTGGATTCGACTCTGGTGCTCGGGCCCTCGGGAACGCATCTGACCCTCTCGAAGAAACCGTGGCCCGACTCGGTCTGCTACAAATTGATAGCATTAACGTCTTTGCTCGCAGTCATTACCTTCCGATATTCTCGCGGGCGAAAGAGTTCACCCCGCAACGTTTCGATGAGCGGATGTTCTCTCTGCCTCAAGCGGATTCGACCTCCAACTATATTGAATATCGCACGCATGAACTTGCCTTTATGCCGGCTGAGGATTATTCGCTTTGGGGTTGGCGTATGAATCGTTATCGAGCACGGCAGGGTGGAACTGATAGCTGGGCAAAAGAGAACCCAAAAGTCATGCAACGGGTGCTCTCAGAGCTTCGTGATCGGGGTCCCCTCACCGCAGCAGAACTGGTGACAGACCCGCAGACTCAGCGTGATATTCCCTATTGGTCAACCATGCACAGTGCCGAGAAGCACGCCCTCGAACTCCTCTTCCACAGTGGCGAAGTGGTGAGTGCTGGTCGACACAATTTTCGCCGGCGCTACGGTTTGGCGGAACAGGTCTTGTCCCCAGAAATTTTAGCCCAGAGCACACCCGATGAATCTAGCGCAATCACCGAGCTGGTGAGGCGCTCAGTTCGCCATCTGGGTATCGCCAGCGTGCCTGATATTGCCGACTATTTCCGGCTACGACAGCGATCCCTGATCGCTCAATCACTCGCTCAGCTGCAGGAGCAGGGTGAAATCACCTCTGTTGAGGTGCCAGAGTGGGGTGCACAAGTGGGGCCGGTCTGGCTGGATGCCCGAATGGGTGAGCATCCAGAATTTGCACGAATAGTGCAGGGAGCTGAGCCAACCCAGAGTACCGATGCTCTTCTCAGCCCATTTGACCCGCTAGTTTGGTTTCGTCCTCGAGCCGAGCGCATCTTCAATTTCAACTATCGGATCGAAATCTATGTGCCCGAGGCCAAGCGACAATTCGGATACTACAGCCTTCCGGTATTACTCGACGAACGAATCGTCGGCCGCTTTGATCTCAAGGCCGAACGGAAGAGCAAGACCCTCGAAGTACGTGCTGCTTGGGTTGAGGACGGAGTTCAGCCAAACGATGCAGCCAGAATTGCGCAGGTGCTTGATGATGCTCGCCACTGGCAAGGTTTGGAACAGATCAGCATCTCAGATCGTGGAAATTTCCACAAAGAGCTCCGTTCTGCCCTCAAGGCATAGCCTGTGAGTCTTTAGAAGCCCTCACCGATTCCGAGCAGGCGCTGAATCCGCTTGCCAATCGGAGGATGGGTACTAAACATCTTTGCCATGAAGCCCTGCTTCATTGGGTCGGCAAACCACATATGGGCCATTGAGCTGCTCTGGCGACGCATAGGCAGCGGTGAACCATCCGATTGTGCGGTGATCCCGGCACCACCGGAAATCTTGTTCAAGGCGTTAGCCAGGCCCTCTGGATGGCGGGTCAGCATCGCACCACTCGCATCGGCGAGGTATTCACGCTGACGGGATACCGATGCCTGCACAATTGCCGCAATAAATGGGGCAATAATCATGGCAACCATACCAATGACGAGCACAATCGGGCTGGAATTATTGTTTCTGCCACGACCGCCAAAGAACGCCATCCGCATCAGCATATCGGCAATAAATCCGACGGCCACAACCAGGCCGAAGACGATCATTGAGACCCGAATATCGTAATTACGAACGTGTGAGAGTTCGTGCGCCATAACGCCCTCAAGCTCAGAATCGTCGAGCAAATCGAGGATACCAGTGGTAGCAGCGACCATTGCATGTTTCGGGTCACGACCGGTCGCAAAAGCATTCGGCGAAGGGTCATTCACAATATAGAGCCTTGGCATCTGCATACCGCTGGTAATGCACAGATTCTCAACGATGCGCCAGAGCCTCGGGTTCTGGGATTGATCGGTAATTTCGACCGCACCGGACATCATGATGGCCTGGGAACCTGCGGCGAAGTACTGGATCAAAGCATAGACACTCGCCACCACCAGGGTGATGATGACGATTGTCCAACTATTGTAAATATAACTTGCGAGCAGCCCCAGGCCACCGATAATCACCAAGAAAAGTAGGATGATGAAAATCGTGTTGCGTTTGTTACGGGCTATAGCTGTATACAAGGTTTAGAACTGTACTCGCGGTGGCTCAGAGATTGCAGCAACATCAGCGACCTCGAAGAATTCACGAGCGCTGAAGCCGAGCATTCCGGCAAACATGTTATTTGGAAAGACTTTAATCTTGGTGTTCAAGTCGCGAACACCGCCATTGTAGAAGCGACGTGATGACTGGATCTTGTTTTCCGTATCAACCAATTCACCCTGCAATTGCAAAAAGTTTTGGCTTGCCTGCAGTTGAGGATAAGCCTCAGCAACAGCAAAGAGGCTCTTAAGTGCACTCTGGAAGTGACCCTCAGCAACGCTTGCATCGGCTGGGCCCTGTGCATTCAGAGTCTCTGCACGAGCAGCTGTTACCGCTTCAAAAACGCCCTTTTCATGGGCAGCATAGCCCTTGACCGCTTCGATGAGGTTCGGAATCAGGTCAGCTCGACGCTTCAGTTGAACGGTAATATCGCTCCACGCTTCGTCGACGCGAACATTGAGTGTGACCAAGGAGTTGTAGGTTGCCCAAAGGTACAAACCAATGATGACAACGAGTCCGACAACTACCAGAACGGTAATGAGTAATGGTTCCATGGCTTAACTATATCGGTGCGTTGTGAGATATCGCTGAGTAGTGCCTGAATTTCCTGTGAGTTTGCCGAATAGCCAAGTTGGCGATCACTGAGACGAGATCAGCAGCAACACAAGACTGAGCGGAGCCGGTAACAAGCTGGTTCCTTCGATGAAAACCTCAGTCTATGGGGTCGGCAGGAAAAGTGTAGGGGCCAGTTTCAGTGCTAATTCCAGCGGCTTGGGATCGATCAATCGCGATTCGCTTAGCGGGTGGCCCAGAACATTGCTTGCTTCTGAAAGTGCAGACAAAGGATGTGTCGCCGGGACATCCAGCGCTACCTCGTCACTATTGTTGGAAGTCGAGTCTTTTCCATCAAGCTCAGCGGCTCCGAGTCGGGAAGCCCAGATCCGGGCTTCTGCTGCTAAAAACGCCTGAAGTGCCAGGGGTGAATCGAGCAATACGTCTCGTGTGGTCACAATTACCCAAGGGTCAGCTGCCAGACGCTCGGAAGGGGAAACAGCCGGTGATTCTGTTGATTCTGGCGACTCTGGTTCAGCTATTTCTGGCTCTTGCCCATCGGTGTTGAGCACACAATCAAAAGCGATATTTTGGCTCTCGCCGCTCGGTAAAACTGCCACAATCACCAAGGGTTCAGCCTGTGACTCAATCGCCTCTGCAACTGCCGAGAGTGGCATAATTCCTACCATCACTTGTCCGCGGCTGAGCTGCGAAACAAGGGATGGGCTTCCAATCGGGGTGGCGCTGAGCTGCACGGAGCTAAATCCCGCACTCTGAAACCAAGCCTCTGCACCGGCCGGAGAGAGCGTATCGGTGCTGCATGCGGTTTGCAATCGGAGCTTTCCCTGGTCCGGTGGCGGCATTGGGCTTGGCGCACAAGCACTCAACATCACGGCAAGAAGGGCCGAAATGCCGAATATGGAGGCACCTCGTCTGGTGCGAGCCGATTTCTGTGCGGAGAAAACATCCATAATGCTGTTGAGTCTACCGAGTGCTATCCGCCCAGAACCCGATTGAGGTAGGTGTTTGTGAAGATTCGATCCGGGTCGAAAGCATTACGAAGTTTCACAAAGTCATCAAACTTTGGATACGAAGCCCGAAGATTCTCAGCATCGCGATAGTGCATCTTTCCCCAGTGTGGCCGCCCATCATAGGCCTTGGCAATCTCCTCGAAAGCACTAAAGTACTCGCCGGGGTCTTCACGCCAAAAACGATGAATCGCAATATATCCAGTAGTTCGGCCATAGGCGGTAGAAAGCCAAAGATCATCAGCTGCAGCGACTCGTAATTCCACCGGAAAACTGATTTTCCAGTCTTTTTTCTCAATCATCTGGCGGAGTTCAGCAAAAACCTGCGGGATGACCTCCAAATCGAATGCGTACTCCATCTCGCGAAAACGCACCCGGCGTGGACGTACCAACACCTCGTGCGAGGGCGCCCGGAAGGTATTATTTGCCATCGAATTGGCCGCGATGCCGTTTACGGTGGGGATAATACCGGGGAAAAGCGTGCCGAGAGAGTTGGTTGCCTGGAAGAGGCCATTCGCCATGAACTCATCGTCAAACCAGGCCCGAAAAGCATTCCGTTGACCCCCAACCGTGGCATAGGCACCAGATTGTTCAAAGTTGTAGCGGGGAGCACGTCGATTAAGTTTGCTCGCAGCACTTTCGGTGCCGGGGAACCAATAGAATTCGAATTGTTCCTCCGGGTGCTCGTGCTCTCCCAGGCGGGCAAACGCTTGATCTAGCGGCAAGGAACGTTCTGCAGCAATGATCTCAAAAGCATCAACGCACTGAAGCGTCACCTCCACCACAATGCCCAAAGCGCCGAGCCCGACCACAGACCCAGCCCAAATATCCGGGGTTAGCTCTGGAGATAAAATCACCAACTCACCGGTGCCGGTCACGATTTTGAGCGCCCGAACCTGAGTTGCGATTCCGCCAAAAGCCACACCGGTGCCGTGCGTGCCGGTAGAAATTGCTCCAGCAATGGTTTGCCGATCAATGTCGCCAAGATTTTCCATCGCAAGCCCGAGTGGAGCCAAGAGTGCCGGAAT
>JBARYA010000088.1:0-7837 GCA_049647625.1 Microbacteriaceae bacterium | reverse complement strand
TGGCGAAATCTTTTGCGCTGCGAGCCTGATTGCGCTCATCAATCAGCGAAGAAATTAGTTTAGCAAGGGAAATCTCCGCATCTGCTGAACCAGATTGCTGTTTCCAAGCTTCAGATGCCGCATTCAGCCCCAAAACGTCGAGCATGAGTTCCACCTCGGAACGGGCCAGCGCTACACCTTCAAAGTCTCCGGAATCGAGAGCTACATTTCCACGACGCACCGTATCGTGCAATACTGCGAGCGCTTCGGGTGTGTTCAGATCGCTATCCATCTTCTCGGCGAAAGCTTGCGGAACTTCGGGATGCGCCACAGCGAGCCAGCCAGCACCATCGAGTGCCGCATTGGCGCGACTCAAAAAGCCCTCAATCCGCTCAAATGCCGCCCCGGCTTCGGCAAGCGCACTCTCGCTAAAATCCAGCACCGAGCGGTAGTGGGCGGTGAGCAGAAAATAGCGCAGCACAATGGGTCGACCGAGTGCCAGAACATCGGCGGCAAAGACGGAGTTGCCCAAAGATTTGCTCATCTTTTGGCCGGCAATATTGACCAGACCATTATGTATCCAAATATTGGCGAATGGATCCCCGGCTGCGTGCGATTGTGCCAGCTCGTTCTCGTGGTGCGGGAAACGCAGGTCAAGACCACCACCATGAATATCGAATTGCGCCCCCAAATAGGCGGTGGACATTGCCGAGCATTCAATATGCCATCCTGGGCGACCAATCCCCCAGGGTGAGGGCCAGGATGCACTCAGTGGCTCATCCGCTTTGTGCCCCTTCCAGAGGGCAAAGTCGCGTGGGTCCTGCTTAGCCCGAGGTTCTGCATCCCCCGCATCGACCATATCGTCAATGTTTTGGCGGGTGAGCTCACCGTATTTTGGCCAGGAACGAACCGCAAAGTACACATCCCCGCTACCATCTTTGGCCGCATAGGCATGACCGCCAGCAATCAGCCGCTCAATGAGGGTGACCATCTGAGTGATGTGTCCGGTGGCCCGTGGCTCAATGGTTGGCGAGGGAATACCCAGCGCCCGATAGGCCTGATTGAACTCCTGTTCAACCCGATAGGCGAGTTGCCACCACTGTTCGGGATGATCCCCCAACTGGCTGGCCGCTGCATTGATCAAAATCTTGTCATCAATATCGGTGACATTGCGCACCATGGTGACCCGATAATTCCGATGTTCAAACCAGTTTCGCCACAGATCGTAGACCAGCGCAGAACGCAGATGCCCAATATGCGGCGAGGACTGTACGGTGGGACCGCAGAGGTAGATTCCGACTTCGCCCTCGCGAATTGACCGGAATTCCTGCTCTTGCCCACTCAGGGAGTCATAGATACGTATCGCCACGAATTCAAGCCTACTGGCAGCAGCAGAAAACGCTTCGCTCGTTCAGCGATATTACACAAAAAGGACCGAAATTTTCAGCCCTTTTCGTTGTGTTTTGCTCAGCCTTGAGGCGAGCGTAAAACTTTAGCTCTTTGGGTTCAAGCCCTTGTAGATGTCCCATTCATTCGCATTCAGTACTGGGATATGGGTCTGAACACCGAGCTCGTCACCGTACTGTACATAAATCTCTTGCAGGGTTCCAGCGCCGCCGCCACCCTTGGCAATAATCTGATCATTGGCCTCGGTGCCGTATGGGCCATAGCCCGCTTCGATACGAACCGGTACGGTAACCTTCTGGCCCGACTCTGAGGTGAACTGCAGATTCACGGTCTGTGCGCGACCGGTGTCATTGACCGCACCAAAAACGATATTGCTATCGCCATTATTGTCAGAGAACGCAATCATATTGCCCAAAGTGATTTCGCCAACCTTGACGGTGATGCCATCGGATGGGTCAAAATGCTGAGAGGTTGCCAGAGGAACCATAAAACCGCAACCAGCGGTAGTCAAAGCAAGTCCAGCAGCCAGAAGAAGTGCTGCACCGTTTCGGATACGCAACGGATGTCTCCTTAAAAAGATTAAAACTTTGAGAATATGTCTGAAACTAGTTTACCCTGCCCCGAAGCCCGCTGTCGAAATCATGGCAGGCTTAAATCAGCGGTTCTGTGGTAAACTAGCTAGTCGTTGGAAGGACCGTAAATTCATGGATTATGAAGTCGGCTTAACAGTAGTCTACCCCCATCATGGCGCAGCCAAGATTATTGAAATTAAAAAAAGAGTGATTCAGGGTGAAGAAAAGATTTACCTGAAGCTTCACGTCGAACAGGGCGATCTGACCATTGAGGTCCCAGCCGAAAAACTTGAAGAAGTTGGCGTTCGCGATGTTATCAACGAAGAAGGTCTCAAAGAGGTCTTCGATGTTCTTCGCGCAGAATTCACTGAAGAGCCCACCAACTGGTCACGTCGCTTCAAAGCGAATGCTGAAAAGATTGCCTCCGGCGATGTCATCAAGGTTTCTGAAGTTGTTCGTGACCTCTGGCGTCGTGAGCAGGATCGCGGCCTTTCTGCCGGTGAGAAGCGCATGCTTGCTCGTGCCCGACAGATTCTGGTCAGCGAACTCGCACTGGCAAAGAAGACCGGTGAAGAAGAAGCCGAAGTACTTCTCGACGGTGTGCTCGCCTCCTAAGAAAACAGAATTCATAGCATTGGGCCTGGGGTTTTCCTCGGGTCCAATACTGTTTTAAGGATGCTGTTTTAAGGGTGCCACTTTAAGAGTGAATGAAGCGCAAGGCGGTAATGTCTCTGGATGCTAACGCCGCTAGGTGTTGATGCGGTAACCGAGTCCGCGGACCGTCACCAAGATGCTCGGAATTGCCGGGTCAATCTCAATCTTGCTTCGCACCCGCTTAATGTGCACATCCAGAGTCTTGGTGTCACCGTAATAATCGGCACCCCAAATACGATCAATCAGCTGGCCGCGAGTGAGCACTCGACCGGCATTGCGGAGGAGTAATTCGAGCAGCTCATATTCCCGAAGCGGCATTGTCACTTCTTCGCCGCGTACCGTCACCGAGTGTCGGTCGAGATCCATCACCACATCAGAGGCTTCGAGGAGTGTGTTCTCTTCTTCGGGCTCTTGTCTGCGTCGCAGGACCGAACGGATGCGCGCCAAAAGTTCACGGCTGGAATACGGTTTGGTCACATAGTCGTCAGCACCGAGCTCTAGGCCAACCACAATATCCACTTCAGAATCTTTTGCGGTGAGCATAATAATGGGAACCTGTGATTGGTTGCGAACCTCGCGGCACACTTCGATGCCACTCTTTCCTGGCAGCATCAAATCGAGCAGAATCAGGTCAATTCCACCCTTCTCGAAGAGGCTCATTGCTAGGCGACCATCAGAGGCCAGGATAATCTCGTATCCCTCTTTTTGCAGCAGATAACTCAATGGTTCGCTGATCGAGACTTCGTCTTCGACGAGTAAAATTGTGCTCACGACTCTCCCTGTTCTGCAACCATCGTCTCGCTTTTAGGTAAACAGATAGTAAACGTTGAGCCAAGTTTCAGTTGGGACCAGAGTTTCACATCGCCACCATGAATACGCACCACATGCTTCACAATGCTCAGACCAATACCGGTGCCACCGCTCTCGCGGTTGCGGGACTGGCTCACCCGATAGAAGCGTTCGAAGATGCGCGCCTGGTCTGCCAAGGGGATGCCGACCCCCTGATCGGTGACCGCAATTTCGTATTGCTCATCGGTTTCTTTGATGCCGATGCCAACCCGGGAACCATCCGGTGAATAGTTGATTGCGTTGGAAATCAAATTGCTCACAGCAGAGATCAACTGTGCCGAATCTCCCATCACCTCAGCCCCGGAGGCTTTACCCAGCACGAGCTCAATATTGTGCGCATTCGCCTGCACCACATTATTGCCGATAGCGGCACCAAGCGCATCGTCTAGGGAAACCAGGCTGGCCTGATGGGGCTGGATTGCAGATTGCAAGCGAGAAAGCTCAATCAAATCGCGGGTGAGATTATTCAAACGATTTGCTTCCAGGCTCAATTTGTGGCTGAATCGCTCCACATCACTCGGCGAATCCTTGGCACTTTCGATTGCCTCAGCGAGAAGCTTGACTGCACCAATCGGCGTCTTGAGCTCATGGCTCACATTCGCAATAAAATCTGAACGCGTTTCTTCCACCCGCTGCGCCTCTGACATGTCCCGGACCAGAATCATGGTGTACCGCAGGCCCAATGGCGCCACCCGAACTGAGAGGAATAAATCGGCAGGGCTGACACCATCACGCGGGATATGCACTTGGGCATTCAAGGCTTCGCCGGTGGACTGCACCTGATCCACCAGGGTCAGTATCTGTGGAAACGCGAGTTGATGTCCCTGGACGAGACCCAGGCGTTTCGCCCCCGGAGTGACCCGAATCACATTGTGTGAAAAATCAAGAACCACACCCAAAGAATCGATGGCCAAGAGCACCTCATCGATACCATCCGGTAACGAGGGATTCACCACAGCAGAAATGTGTTGGCCTCGCTCACGGCCCTTCAGCACCAGCCAGCACAGGGCTGCACCCAGCGCCAGTCCGACAAGCAGGGCAAGGACCAGCCACCACGTTCTATCCATGACTATTACACTAAAGGACAAGGCGTGTGAAAAGTGTGGATAGTGCTGATTGGAGTGAAAATTCACTCAGCGGTTACCCGGTGTTTACCGCTTCGATGCACACTGGCGACAGAATATGTATTTGAGATTCCCTATCATTCATGAGGTGAAAGATGCGCGAAGTTTTCCGACAAGAGCTTGAGGAAGTACAAACTCGGCTGGTGGAAATTGCAGAATTGGTGGTTGATTCCATCGAAAAAGCCACCACTGCCTTCCGTAAGTCTGATGTCACCCTCGCCGATACCGTCATTCAGAACGACGATCACATCGACGCCCTCACCGCACAGATCGATGAACTCGCCATTGATATTCTGGCCCGGCAGCAGCCGGTGGCCCGTGATCTGCGTATTGTGGTGAGCGCCCTCCGCATCTCCTCAAGCCTGGAGCGGATGGGCGATATGGCGGAACATATCGCGCAACTCTCCCGGTTCCGTTTTCCTGAAAAGGTTGTCCCCAAAACGCTGCGCCCCACCTTCAATGAACTGGGCGAGCAGGATGTGCTGATTGCCAAAATGGTGGTCGAACTCCTCAAGAGCGAGGATATTGAACTGGCCGAAAAGATAAGAACCGAAGACGATAAAGTTGATGCCCTGCACCTCAGCGTCTTTGAAAAAGTGCTTGATGCAAGCTGGTCCGGCGATGCTGAAGCGACCGTCGACGCCACACTAGCAAGCCGTTACCATGAACGCTTCGCCGACCATGCGGTGAGCATTGCAAAGAAGATGTTCTATCTGGTCCGCGGAGAATGGCAAGTGTCGAAAGATGAGCCTTTCGAGCTCTAACTAAGCATCCTCGGGGTAAAATCTATGAGCTGAGCAATCTGTTCAGCTTCACTCACGGTTTCTATCCCCTCTGGAGGAACAATGACCGATACAGTCACGAGTTCTGGCTCAGCACCCAAACGCGCCGAGGCGGATAGCCACGACCTCATCCGGGTGCAGGGTGCCCGAGAAAACAATCTCAAGAACATAACCGTCGAGATTCCTAAGCGACGCCTCACCGTGTTTACCGGAGTTTCCGGATCCGGTAAAAGCTCACTGGTTTTTGGCACCATAGCTGCCGAATCGCAACGCCTGATTAACGAAACCTATAGTTCGTTCATCCAGGGCTTTATGCCGAATCAGAGCCGCCCGGATGTTGACCTGCTTGAAGGACTCACCACCGCCATCCTGGTCGATCAGGAACGGATGGGGGCAAACTCACGCTCGACCGTTGGTACCGCGACCGATGCCAATGCCATGCTGCGCATTATCTTTAGTCGCTTGGGGCAGCCACATATTGGTTCGCCACAGGCCTACTCCTTCAATGTCCCCTCGGTGAGCGGTTCTGGGGCGATAACCATCGAGAAAAACGAGCACGCCAAAGCCATCAAACGCAGCTTCACCCAGATTGGCGGGATGTGCCCACGCTGCGAAGGTATGGGAAACGTTACCGATATCGATTTGACCCAGATTATTGATCAGAACAAATCGCTGAAAGAGGGAGCTATTACGGTTCCCGGATACACCGCCGATGGCTGGTCGGTGCGCATCTTTACCGAGTCTGGTTTCTTCGACCCCGACAAGGCAATCAAGGATTACAGCGCCAAAGAGTTGCATGATTTCCTCTACAAAGAACCCGTCAAGGTCAAAATCAGCAATATTAATATGAACTATGAGGGTCTGGTTCCGCGCATCCAGAAATCGTTCCTCTCCAAAGACAAAGAAGCCATGCAAGCGCATATTCGCGCCTTCGTTGAGCGAGCGGTTGCCTTCACCGCCTGCCCCGAATGTGCTGGTACCCGTCTCAATGAGGGAGCCCGCTCCTCACGTGTTGCCGGCATCAATATTGCCGAGGCCTGCGCCATGCAGATCAGTGACCTCGCCAAGTGGGTCGCCGGAATCAACGAACCATCGGTGGGACCACTGCTGACCACCCTGCAAAGCACCCTCGACTCCTTTGTTGAGATTGGCCTTGGCTACCTCTCACTGGATCGTCCGGCCGGAACCCTCTCCGGTGGTGAGGCACAGCGCACCAAAATGATTCGGCACCTCGGATCATCCCTCACCGATGTGAGCTACATTTTCGACGAGCCGACAATCGGGCTACACCCGCACGATATTCAGCGCATGAACGAATTGCTCATCCGCTTACGCGACAAGGGCAACACCGTGCTGGTCGTCGAGCACAAGCCGGAGACCATCGCTATTGCCGACCACATTATTGATATTGGGCCGGGAGCCGGTACCGCCGGTGGCGAGGTGGTCTATCAGGGAGATCTGGCTGGGCTCCGCCAGAGTGATACCGTCACTGGACGCCACCTGGGTGATCGCACCGCACTGAAAGCGGCGCTTCGGGCAGCATCCGGAACCATTGAAATTCGGGATGCTCAGAGCCACAACCTGCAGAATGTTGATGTAGACATCCCGCTCGGGCAACTGGTCGTTATTACCGGGGTTGCCGGATCAGGAAAGAGTTCGCTCATTCACGGTTCTCTTGCCAAACGCGATGACGTGGTTGTGGTCGATCAGGGTGCTATCCGTGGCTCGAGGCGGAGCAACCCGGCCACCTACACCGGGCTCTTAGAGCCGATTCGTAAAGCCTTTGCCAAAGAGAACGGAGTCAAGCCTGCCCTGTTTAGCGCCAACTCAGAAGGGGCCTGCCCGAACTGCAACGGCGCTGGGGTGATTTATACCGAGTTGGGTGTTATGGCCAGTGTGAGTTCAGTGTGTGAGGTTTGCGAAGGAAAGCGCTTCCAACTTGAGGTACTTGACTACCTGCTTGGTGGGCTCAATATTGCCGAGGTGCTGAACCTACCGGTTGATGAAGCCCTGGCATTCTTCGGCACAAGCGAAGCGAAACTCCCTGCCGCAACCACCATCCTGAAACGACTCTCCGATGTTGGACTCGGTTACCTGCGTCTTGGCCAGCCACTCACCACGCTTTCTGGTGGAGAACGCCAACGACTCAAATTGGCGACACAGATGGCAGAAAAAGGCGATGTGTACATTTTGGATGAGCCAACAACCGGGCTGCATCTGGCCGATGTTGAGCAACTCCTTGGTCTGCTTGATCGATTGGTTGACTCTGGAAAATCGGTTATCGTCATCGAACACCACCAAGCGGTGATGGCACATGCCGATTGGATTATTGACCTCGGCCCGGGTGCCGGTCACGATGGTGGAAAAATCGTTTTCGAGGGCTCGCCCGCGGAATTAGTGGCCGATGGGAGTACCCTCACCGGCAAGCACCTTGGCGCCTATATTGGCTAAGAGTGGCCGCGTAATTGGT
>JBARYA010000087.1:0-5376 GCA_049647625.1 Microbacteriaceae bacterium | reverse complement strand
TACAATTGCATGATTCTTCGCTCATCTAGAGTGGAATCAGCAGGTATTCCAGCAACACAGCACCCTTCAGGAAGGAGAAGTCATGAGAGCCACCGGCCAAAGCAGTGCCTACCAGACCCTCCGCGCCCAAATTATTGCCGGTGAGCTTGCACCCGGTTCACGCATTACCGAGGATGAGCTTGCCAGCTCCCTAGGGCTCAGTCGCACGCCGGTTCGTGAAGCCCTGCGCCAGCTCAAAGCCGAAGCCCTGGTGCAGCAGCTCGCAAACGGCAACACCATCGTGACTGAAATCAATAAAGAGTCTGCCGCCCAAATCGGACTGCTCCGCAGTCGTATCGAGGGCGCGCTGGTGCGCGAAGCCTGCGGTCGATTGAGCGCTGAAAATCTGAGCGAGCTCGAGCGCCTAGTCACCCTCTCCTTCCGCCTCTTCGACGACGATGGTGAAGTGATGCGCTTGGGTAAAGATTTCCACCAAATTATTCATCGAGCATCCGGAAATATCTGGGGCCAGACCATGCTGCACCAGATCAATGGGCACGTTGATCGACTTCGTAGCCTATCAACCGTTCAGCGCGGACGAGGCATGGCAGCCAGCCGAGAACATGAAGCAATCTACCTTGCGCTCAAGGCTGAGGATGCGGACACGGCTGAGCGCCTGATGCAGGAGCACATCGTTCAGGGCTCCAATCTCGCCAGCTCAGCCATTGCCTAGACTTGTCACTTTTCGCTTCCGGTAAATCCTTCAATCACCGATACCCAGCTTTCAGCTTCTTCGGCTAAAATTGCACCTTGTGGCTGTTCCTAAAATTATTCTGTATTACGCGTTCACCCCGCTCGATGACCCTGAAGCCATCAAGCTCTGGCAACGCGACCTCGCCGAACTCCTTGGACTTCGTGGCCGAGTGCTGGTTTCCAAACACGGCATCAATGGCACCCTTGGCGGCGAGCTCGATCAGCTGAAAAGCTATATCAAGAAAACCAAGGCCTACCCCGGGTTCAAAAAGCTCGACATCAAATGGAGCGAAGGCACCGGACTCGATGAAGACGGCTTTAGTCTCGACTTCCCACGCCTCAGCGTCAAGGCCAAAGATGAGATCGTCAGTTTCGGGGCACCCGGAGAGCTCGAAGTTTCCCGCAGGGGTGTTGTCGGCGGTGGCAAGAAACTGAAGCCAGAAGAAGTCAATGCCCTGGTTGCTGACCGTGGCGATGAAGTGGTCTTTTTTGATGGTCGCAATAAGTTTGAAGCCGATATCGGCAAGTTCAAAAACGCGGTTGTCCCCGATGTCGACACCACCCGTGACTTTGTGCGCGAGCTGGAAAGCGGCAAATACGATGCGCTCAAAGATAAACCGGTCGTCACCTATTGCACCGGTGGCATCCGTTGTGAAGTGTTGAGCTCAATGATGATTTCACGCGGCTTTAAAGAGGTCTACCAAATGGATGGTGGCATCGTTCGCTATGGCGAAACCTTTGGTGATGAGGGCCTCTGGGAAGGTTCGCTCTACGTCTTCGATAATCGGATTTCGATGGACTTTAGCGAGAATACCAGCCCAATTGGCGTGTGTGTCCAGTGTCAAAGCAAGACCAGTCGCATGCAAAACTGTGTTAATCGTGCCAGCTGCCGACAGCAAATAGTGGTCTGCGAGGACTGCGTAGAGCACACGATTTACTGCCAAAATTGTTCCAATTCGACTACCCTAGAAACCACAGCGCTCGCTCCGAGCAACCGCTAATCGTCTAGCCATACCAAGAAGAGACATGCTACTCACACTCCTCAAATCAAAAATCCATCGGGCCACTGTCACGGATGCAGACCTGCACTATGTTGGCTCGGTCACCATCGACGCAGATCTGATGGATGCTGCCGGACTCCTCGCCGGAGAAAAAGTTCAGATTGTCGATATTAACAATGGTGCTCGAATTGAGACCTATGTGATTGAAGGCACCCGGGGCAGCAAAGTCATCGGCATCAACGGTGCCGCAGCGCATCTGGTGCACAAGGGTGATCTGGTCATTATTATGTCCTACGCCCAATTCGAGCTTGATGAGGCCAAGGCTTTTGTCGCGAGCGTGGTTCATGTCGATGCCCACAACACCATTATTCAAGTTGGCAATAATCCGGCCGCTGCGATAATCCCGGGTACCGTATCGCCCCCTGATGCGAGTGAAACTGGTGTAAACAAGGGCGGCTGCTAGGCTCGCTATATGTTCAAAGCGCTCAGTGTAGACAAAATTGACGAGACACTCGTCCCATCAATCGTTGAACTTTCCGATCAGGATTTGATGGATGGTGAGGTACTTGTCGAGGTCGATTACTCTGGCATCAACTACAAAGATGCGATGGCGATCTTTGGAACCCGTCCCGTTCTCGGTCGTTTTCCCCTCATCCCGGGTATTGATTTTGTTGGAACTGTCGTAGAGTCCAGTGATACTGAGTTCACTCCCGGAACCCGGGTCATCCTGAACGGTTGGGGCGTCGGTGAGACTCATCATGGCGGGTTTGCCGGACGCGCCCGCGTGCCGGCCAAATGGCTTATTCCGCTCCCTGCCGGGTTGAGCGCCAAAGCTGCCGGGATTTTTGGCACCGCTGGATATACCTCAGCTCTAAGCTTCTTGGCGCTGAGCAAAAATGTCTCACCGGATGCTGGAAAAATTATTGTTACCGGTGCGAACGGCGGGGTCGGCGGCCTTGTCTGCCTCATCCTCAGCCGCGAAGGCTATCGGGTGACTGCGGCAACTTCACGCCCGGAACGGGCAGACTACCTGCGCTCGCTCGGAGCCGAAGAGGTCATCAGCCTCGATGAGCTGAACGCCTCGAGCAAGCCGATGCAGCATCCGATCTGGGCCGGTGGTGTCGATGCAATCGGCGGGAAAGCATTGGCCAGCATTCTGGCACAAACAGAATATAACGGCACGGTTACCGCCTGTGGCCTCGCTGAGAACACTGATCTTCCAACCACTGTGCTGCCGTTCATCCTGCGCAGTATAAGCCTGATCGGGATCAACTCGGTTTTCCAGCCACGTGAACTTCGCGAAGAGGCCTGGGCCGTCTTGGCGAAACACGCAGCGATCGCCGAAAGCATTGAGTACCACGAAATCGGGCTCAACCAGATTGTTGAGGCTTCAGCCAAGGTCATTCAGGGTGGAGCAACCGGACGCTATCTGGTGAATCCGAAGCTCTAAACGCTCACACCATTTTGAGCTGTATTAGCGTCGCTTGAGCACACTCATGGTGATTAAACCACCAATGGCAACAACCGCCACCGCGGCGCCAATGAGCCAGGGCCGTGGATTCCGCTCATAAGAGCTTGTGACACGCTCCTTGGCTTTTGCCGCCTGTTTAGGAATATTAAACTTATCTTCGATTGCCTGCAGTGTCTGCTCGAGCTCAGCCCTGGTCGCAGCAATATCCGCTTCAATATCGCGCATTGACATTAGCTCTTCCTTCCGGTCACAACATCAATATCCTCTTTGGTGCTGCTCAGGGTACGATCAGGAATCGCTCCACCAAGCTTCTTGAAAGAGAGCACTCCGAGTGCCATCAGGATTATCGCCAGCACGAGGAGCGCGCCGGAGACGATTAAGGCAGCCAGCCAGGTCGGCATGACCAGTGCGAGAGCAAAAACACCGGAAATGATCAGCACGATCACGGCCATCACCACCACCGGTATGGCAATCAAGAAGAACACCGCACCAATACCGGCATTTTTTGCCTTATTGAGCAGTTCTGCTTTCAGCAGATTGATTTCATTGCGCACCAAAGAACTCAGCAGTGTCGGAACATCAGCAATCAGAGAGAAGAGCGAACGGTTTCCGTCAACCGGTTCTTTGTCGGGGGCAGGCGCCTCGGCACCAAAGTTATTATCAAAAGTCATGGTTAGGCTCCTGACTAGGCCGTTTCCTCAGCAGATTTCGTTGCCGATGTTGATGCACCCTTGGCTTTGCTGGTTGAGCTCCGCTTCGAGACAGTTTTTCGCTCAGCGGTCGCGGATGCTGAGGCACTGCGGGGTGCAGTAGTTTTTGGCTGTGACCGAGTCGCCGGGGCTTTCTGGACACTGCCAGACGTGCGCCCGCTGACAGCCTTGCTCACAAAGCGGGAACCCTGCTCAATCTTCTCAATTAAATCTGGTGCAACCCCGCGAACGAAACCCTCCGCCTGTTCAACAGTGTTTTGAACCGGTGAAGAAGTCCACACTTTGTTCGCTACGGTGCGAATCTGACGATAACGACTCCGACCAGCTTTAGCACCAAAATAGTATCCGACGCCGAGCCCGATGAGGAGTAGACATTTGCCTCTCATGGTTTCTCCTGTCTCATTCTGTTTGGGGATTCGCTCAGGCAAATCCTTCAGGAATTTAAGCCTAGCTTAGAAAGAAGAATATTAAGCTGAAAGTTTTTAGAGACTCCCTGCTCTTGTCTCTCTCGACAGCTGCGGAATATATCTTAAAGAGAATATTCAGGCCTGCTGAGCGAGAAAGCTACCAGATACGAACCCGCTTTTCTGGAGCTAACCAGAGGGCATCATTTTCCTGCACATCGAATGCGGTGTAGAACTCATCCAGGTTGCGCACGATTTGATTACAACGGAATTCATTCGGAGAGTGGGGATCGATAGCAAGCAAGCGCTGCACCTCTTCATCGCGAGCCTTCTGCTGCCAAGCAGATGCCCAACTCATGAAGAAACGTTCGGCACCGCTGAGTCCGTCAATAACCGGAGGTTCTTCGCCGTTCAGGCTGAGCAGATATGCCTTCCAGGCGATGCCAAGCCCACCAAGATCGCCAATATTTTCACCGATAGTCAAAGCACCGTTGACAAAATGTTCTGGGGTTTGAACCGGCGCCAGTGCATTGTATTGCTCAATGAGGCTCTGGGTACGCTCCTCGAAAGCCTCTCGGTCTTCATCAGTCCACCAGTTTTCGAGCTTGCCATCACCGTCATAGTGAGAACCTTGATCATCAAAACCGTGGCCAATTTCGTGACCAATAACGGCACCGATGCCACCATAGTTTGCGGCAGCATCCCAAGCGGCGCTGAAGAACGGTGGCTGCAAGATAGCAGCCGGAAAGACAATTTCGTTGAACCCAGGGTTGTAATAGGCATTCACCGTCTGCGGGAGCATAAACCACTCATCGCGATCAATGGCGGTACCAATTTTGCCAATCTCGCGATTGAATTCCCACGCGTTCACAGCGGCCAGATTACCGATGAGGTCTTCTGAGCTGATCGCAATTTGTGAATAATCTTTCCATTTGACCGGATGCCCGATCTTTGGGGTGAACTTGGAAAGTTTGTCCTGTGCCTTTTCTTTGGTAACTTCGCTCATCCATTCCAAATTCGTTATGGATTGACGATACGCTTCCTGCAGGTTTCCAATC
>JBARYA010000086.1:0-4760 GCA_049647625.1 Microbacteriaceae bacterium | reverse complement strand
CCTCAAGGTTGACCAGCGGGGCAACAGAAACCTTGTAGTAGCTCACCCCAAGCACAGCGCCGAGTAGCGCGAGAAGCGGATCGAGTCTGCCCTGGTCAAAGGCAACTTCGCCGTCATGGGCAAACTGAATGCGTTCCTCGAAATCGATCACACCGTTTTCTGAACGCAATTGGTAGTGAAATTGAGCCAGACCGGTTCGAATATCAAAAAGATAGTCGCAAAAAGAAAACTCCCGGTAATCTTCTTGCCGAAACTTCTGCGGTTCCGAGACCATAAAAACTGACTCTTTTCTTTGGGTGCTTGGAAAGCTATTTTAGTCTTAATCGTCTGTGAGTACGGCTAGGCTTGAGTGGTGACTACCGCATTTATGACCGATCGTTATGAACTCACCATGCTCGAAGCCGCGATGCGAAGCGGCACCCACGAGCGGCGCAGTGTTTTCGAAGTCTTTGCCCGACACCTTCCGGCCGGACGTCGTTACGGTGTGGTCGCCGGTACCGGCAGACTGCTCAGCCAAATTCAGGACTTTCGTTTCGAGACCGCAGAGCTTGATTGGCTCTCCGATCAGCGCGTTGTCAGCGATCAAGCGCTCAAGCTCCTCGCCGATTATCGCTTCGAGGGAAATATCACGGGATACCATGAGGGGGAAATCTATTTCCCGCACTCCCCGGTGCTCACCGTCGAGGCTCCGTTCTGGGAAGCCGTGCTCCTGGAAACCCTGGTGCTGAGCATTCTCAACTATGACACCGCTGTTGCGAGCGCTGCCAGCAGAATGTACACCGCTGCTGAAGGACGACCCTTGGCTGAAATGGGTTCTCGACGCGCCTCAGAACATTCGGCGATATCCGCAGCCCGTGCCGCCTATATCGCCGGTTTTTCTGCCACCTCAAATTTGGAAGCCGGTCGTAGCTGGGGGGTCCCAACCATGGGAACGGCCGCACACGCATTCACCCTGCTGCACGATAGCGAAGAGAGCGCCTTCCAAGCGCAAATCGATACTTTTGGCACCAAAACCACCCTCTTGATTGATACCTACAACATCACCGAAGGCGTCAATACAGCGATCCGGGTTGCTGGAACAACGCTAGATTCGGTACGCATTGACTCTGGGGACCTCCCGGTTGTGGTGCGTGAGGTCCGAGCACAGCTCGATGCCCTCGGTGCCACGAAAACCAAGATTGTGGTCACCAACGACCTCGATGAGTACGCAATCGCGGGTCTTGCAGCTGCACCGGTCGATTCCTATGGAGTAGGAACCCAGGTGGTAACCGGTTCAGGATTCCCAACCGCCGGCATGGTCTACAAGCTTGTCTCCCGAGAAAATACCAATGGCGAGATGATTTCGGTTGCCAAGACCTCGGCACAAAAATCAGACCCGGGTGGATACAAAAAGGCGTTCCGTAGCCTATCCAAGGGAATTGCCACCGAAGAAGTGGTCTTCGCGGTGCCCCGCGATCAGGTCCCGGTGGCTCCGGCAGAATCGCGCGAACTGCAGCGTGCTCTGGTCCTCGATGGCAATGTCCAGGGCGATTACACGGGCATTAGCGGCACCAAGAACGCCAGGGATCACCATCTTGAGGCGCTCGCAGAGCTTCCCCCACAGGCGTTCCGTCTCGCCCGCGGTGAACCGGTTATTCCAACCCTCGAGAGCTCTCAGAACGCCTGAATCTGAAAGCAGTTATTCTTCGCGGAATTTTTCGTAGATTGCTTTGCATTCTGGACATACCGGGAACTTGTCGGGATTCCGACCGGGTAGCCACTTCTTGCCACAGAGCGCTTTGACCGGCTTTCCAGTCAGTGCGCTCTCTAAGATCTTCTCTTTTTTCACATAGTGCGAGAAGCGTTCATGGTCACCGGGCTCAATGAGCTCCTCTTCGAGCAGCTTTTGAAGCTCCCGGTCCATAACGTCTAGGCCGCCACCGGAGAGTTGATCTCCTGAATCTAGACCTGCCATGTCACCCTCCTTCACGATGGGTAGTCAAATGTGTCTGGAACTGAATCTGCAAGAAGATTCACGGTCCAAATTGCTTACTTCTAATCTAGTCCGTCAAGCTCAGACGGCTGAAAATTTTTGTGAAGTTGATTGGATATTCTTAGCTTTCGACGATGATGGCTAAGAGTTCCGGGCCGCGTTTTCTCAATGATTTCGCACCGACTCTGGTACCAATCCAGATCATCAGCAAACCAATTGACACTCCAATAATGAGCGTCAAAAGATACAAGAAGGTGTTGTTGTTTTGCGAACCCCACCAGTACAATCCCGTAGGTATTGCGGTGAAGAGCGCCGCAATCAAGAGCACCAGACCTTGTGCAAAGGCAGAGTTCGGCCCGGAAGCAATCGGCTGTCTGAACGGGCTATCGTGCGGACGAGTGGTCGGATAGGCGAAACGTACCGAGGCGATGCTCGAGGTGCCCAGCGCCGAACCGAAGGCAGCGGCTGAGACTCCAAGGATAATCGGAAAGTACCACCAATTATGAGCGAGCCAGGCTGAGAGTGCTGCACCAGCGAGCATCAATGGGAGCCAGATGAGGATGAGCGGGAGCATCCGCCCCAAACGATCTGCTTTCTCGTATTTTGCACTCGAGAGGTGTATCCAAAATGCAATGCCATCCGTCGCCGTGTCGTTATGGATCGACCAGCCCAGCATCAATGACATCAGTGGCACTGGCACCAGATAGAGGTAGTCGTTATTGAGACCAACCAACCAGAGCACCAAAACAATAAAAATCGGCAATGCCGGAATCGCGAGTGCTGGGATCACATACCGTGGATCGTTCAGCCAATAGCTCAAACCTCTCGCCGCAATAGCTCCACTGCGATTAGCTGGCAGAACACCAAACCAAGCAAGCTGTTGGTCACTATTCGCCCGATCCGGTTTGAAAGCCATCGTGCGCTTGAGATAAAAGGCCCAGCGCCAGAGCGCCCACAAGAGGCCAAGATAAACCAGTGCCAGGATGCAAAGAATCCAAGCACCCTCCCAATCACCTTTTCCGGCATATCCCACTGCCATCCAGGGCGAAACAATAGGCACATAGGAGATGGAATTCATCAGTGATTCCAGAGATACCCAGACAACAATCTCATTCGTCGTGGTCACCCAGGCCCACATCACCACGGCTTCGATCAACAACGCAATGCTCAGAACAAAAATGAGTAGGCGACGTACTCTAAGCTTCGACAGAACCAAGCTCGAAAAAATACTCCCCAAACGAATATGCAGAGCTGTTTGCCCAAAGATCAGCAGCACAATAATGATGGCAAAGAGTCCGGAAATTGGGTCGCTCACCTGCTTGGCAATAATCCCGATGCTCAGGACCGCGAACAACACAAATTGTACGCTCGCCATCGTCGCTAAAGGTAGTGCTAGCTCGAGTTTCTCTGGCTTAGCTCCCAGCCCAATCAGCTTCCTGCTATCGAGTGGATCAGAATCTCTGAGCACAGCATAGGCGATATGCAAAAGCGCTATTGCCGTACCGATGAGTGCAATTTTTGTATTTGACTGGCGGATTCCTTCGGGGATGCTGTAGGCGCCCCAGACCCAAGAAATCGCTGTTGGCACGAGAAGGAAATACATCAACCGCAAAACAATAAGGACGAGTTGACGCATCCTGCCAAGCTGCGTCACCCGAAAAATATTCACGCTATCCTGAAGCCTCAGCTTCATGAGTGCAAAAATCACAGCTCTTCAATCGCCGCTTGAATACCGACCAGTTCGCGGAAGCGCTCCTCCAGAGTTCTACCCTGCAAAACATCAGCAATTTCGCCCTGATCAAGCACACGACCACCAATAATGATGGCGAGAAAGTCACAGGTTTTGCTCACAATGTTCATGTCGTGGCTGGAGAGGATAACCGTAACACCCTGGATGGTCAGCTCACGGAGCACCCGAATGAGCGCAGCGGTTGAGACCGGGTCTACCGATTCGAATGGTTCATCGAGCACCAGTACCTCGGGCGAGTGGATGAGCGCACAGGCCAGGCTCAGCTTCTTGACCATCCCAGCCGAATAATCTTGGATCAGTCGGGCGGCCGAGGTTTCGAGTCCGAAGAGTCGCACCAGCTCTTGAGAACGAAGGATCACTGCATCGTGTTTCATGCCCCGCAAAATGCCAGCATAGTAGAGCATCTGCCAACCGGTCAGCCGGTCAAAGAGCAAAAAGCGATCAGGCATGACTCCGAGGAGAGACTTGGCTTCATCCGGATTTGTCCAGACATCGCTGTCATTGATCGTGATACGCCCCGTATCAGGCCGTACTAGGCCGGCCATCATCATCAACGTGGTTGTTTTTCCCGCACCATTCGGCCCGACAACACCGTAAATTGTTCCCCTGGGAACGTCAAAGCTAATAGTGTCAACCGCACGAGTGCTGTCATAAGACTTGGCTAGGCCGGTCACTCGCACCGCAAGATCAAGTTTTCGCATAGCGGCAGCCCGTGAGGAAAGACTCTGCGCTCGCCGAGTTTGGGTGCTACTTGCCGGTCTCGTGCTGGGAGATTTTGTTGGTGCCTTACTTGGATCTTTCGCCACTCGTGTTCGAGTCGTCTTTGGCCCGGTTTTGCTGCTTGAAGATTTTGCCACGGCGGTTTTTGCAATAGCCGTTTTTGCTACCGCGGTTTTTGCCATTGCCGGCTTTTTGGCGACTGTCGAAGGACTGACTCTCGGCTTTTTGGCAACACGGGCCGTATCAGTGGATGCTGAGTTGCTTTCCGCAGCAGGAGCGTTCTTGGGTTTTTCTTCCACAGCTTGCGTGGCAGCGGCT
>JBARYA010000085.1:0-5042 GCA_049647625.1 Microbacteriaceae bacterium | reverse complement strand
TTCGGTACGACTCACTGAGACGGGCTTCGGTATAGCTAATGCCGTGTTCTTGGCAGTATTGTTTGACCATTGCCGAGGCGCGACGCAGGCTGGTTCGAGGCATGCTCGGGAAGAGATGGTGCTCAACTTGATAGTTAAGCCCTCCCATGAATGCGGTAACCCATTCGCCACCCACAATATTTCGTGAGGTCAAAACCTGACGCTGGAGATAATCAATTTTCTGCGTCTCCGGGATGATCTTCATACCCTTATGGTTCGGCGCAAAAGATGCACCCATATAAACCCCGAAAACGGCCAGTTGAACGCCGAGGAAGGCGAAAGCCATACCGAGGGGCAAGAAGAGGAATACTACGGCCAGATAGGCGCCCAGGCGCAGGGCAATGAGTGAGAGTTCCAACCAGCGACGCTGTATCCGAGGTGCGGTAAAGAGCATCTTGATCGATTGGAAGTGCAAGTTCACGCCTTCAAGGGTCAAGATTGGGAAAAATAGGTAGCCCTGACGCTGGGTGAACCAGCGCAAGAAACCGCGCTGCTTGGCCGCATCTTCTTCACGGAACGAGATGGTGTCAAAGTCGATATCCGGATCTTTACCCACCGTGTTTGGGTTGGCATGGTGGCGTGAATGTTTATTCATCCACCAGGCATAGCTGATGCCAACAACACCGCTCGCCAAAATTCTTCCGGCACGGTCATTCCGAGGACCACTATCAAAAATCTGTCGGTGTGAAGCCTCGTGTGCGATGAAGGCAAACTGAGTTAGCACAATGCCGAGCGCTGCAGCCATGAGTAGCTGGAACCAAGAATCGCCGAGCAGGATGAATCCGGTGATGACTCCTCCCAGTGCCAGAACCAGGACTGCAAAGAGTGAGTAGTAGAACCAGGTCTGCTTCTTGAGAAGACCCTCTCCGCGAATCTGTTTCAAGAGCCCTGAAAATGCAGAAGTTCCCAGGTCCTCACCGGGGGTTCGCGGACGAGTCGCACGAATAGGGCCAAGAGTAGACTCAACGGTCTGGGGATTCATAGACAACCTTTGTCAAGGACACGACTTCCCAGCCGAATTGAGTGGAGCGGATGCTCGAAGATGTTCTCAGACTACCAGCCTCATTCTCAGATTCGGCTGTGACGGAACTATCAAAACGGTGACAATTTCTTGTTTTGTTAAAGATTGAACCCCCGCACAGGGCGGGGGTTCAATGAAGTTCAGTTGACTCTGAAAAAGCAAGAAGGCTTAGAGTGCAGCAACCTTCTTGGCCAGAGCAGACTTGCGGTTAGCAGCCTGGTTCTTGTGGATAACGCCCTTGCTTACAGCCTTGTCAAGCTTGCGAGTTGCAATCTGGAGGGCAGCAACGGCTAGATCCTTATCACCGGCAACAATAGCGGTGCGGGTGTTGCGGATAACGGTCTTAACCTCGCTGCGAACAGCCTTGTTGCGTTCCTGAGCTTTCAGGTTGGTGCCAATCCGCTTGATCTGGGATTTAATATTTGCCAATGTAATAAACTTTCGTGTTGGTGTTGTAGTGCGCTCTTGTTTTGTTTTAGAGGGGTGGGACAAGAGCACCAGAAATCTTAGAGTTAAAAACACTAAGCAAGCCGACAAGACAGTCTAGCAGTTCTGTGTTCTAATTGGAAATTGTTTTGAGCCTTATTCTCTAAGACTTTCGTGGCAGAATAGCTCATTGAAGCATTTCTTTTACCTTGTCGGTAGCGTCCAGGCAAAGAAGTTGTTTTCCCCTTAATTACGAAGAAAAGGATATTAGTGAGCCCACGCGCACGGCAACCCCTTGAGCCATCACAGACGAATCCGAACTTTATTCGCAATTTTTGTATTATTGCCCATATCGATCACGGCAAATCGACCTTGGCTGACCGGATGTTGCAACTCACCGGCGTTGTTGGCGACCGCGAAATGCGAGCACAATATCTTGACCGGATGGATATTGAACGCGAGCGAGGCATCACCATTAAATCTCAGGCTGTTCGGATGCCCTGGGAAGTGGACGGTCAGAGCTATGCACTGAATATGATTGATACCCCGGGTCACGTGGACTTCACCTACGAGGTTTCCCGCAGCCTGGCTGCCTGTGAAGGCGCAATCCTCCTGGTTGATGCGGCACAGGGTATTGAAGCCCAGACCCTGGCGAACCTGTATCTTGCTCTCGAAAACAATCTCACGGTCATCCCGGTGTTGAACAAAATTGATCTTCCGGCTGCAGACCCAGAGCGTTTTGCCGCTGAGATTGCAAACCTTTTGGGCGGTAAGCCCGAGGATGTTCTTCGGGTCAGTGGCAAGACCGGGATGGGCGTCGAAGAACTCCTCGACCAGGTCATCCGCGATATCAAGCCTCCAACAGGCGATGTTGATGCTCCGGCACGTGCCATGATTTTTGACTCGGTTTACGATAGTTATCGTGGTGTGGTCACCTATGTCCGTATGATCGATGGCACCCTCAAACCACGTGAAAAAGTGCTGATGATGTCAACAAAGACGACCCATGAGTTACTTGAAATCGGGGTTTCTTCTCCCGAGCCTGTTCCAAGCAAGGGCTTGAGCGTTGGCGAAGTTGGCTACCTGATTACCGGCGTAAAGGATGTTCGTCAGAGCAAGGTTGGCGACACAATTACTCCATTGGCTCGCCCTGCAGCTGAGGCACTTCCGGGCTACACCGAACCTAAGCCAATGGTGTATTCAGGTCTATATCCGATTGACGGTAGCGATTATCCGATTTTGCGTGAAGCGCTCGATAAGCTCAAGCTTTCGGACGCAGCTCTGGCCTATGAGCCGGAAACCTCGGTTGCGCTCGGTTTCGGTTTCCGCTGTGGGTTCTTGGGTCTTCTCCACCTTGAGATTATTACCGAACGACTTCAGCGTGAGTTCGGTCTAGATATGATCACCACCGCGCCAAGCGTGGTGTACCAGGTAGTTACCGACGATAAAGAGACCCATGTGGTCACCAATCCGAGCGAATTCCCGAATGGCAAAATCATTTCGGTGACCGAACCTGTTGTTCGGGCCACAATTCTGACTCCAAAGGACTATGTCGGTTCGATTATGGAGCTTTGCCAGACCCGGCGTGGTTCACTTCTTGGCATGGATTATCTGAGTGAAGAGCGCGTTGAACTCCGCTACACCCTGCCACTGGGTGAGATCGTTTTCGACTTTTTCGATATGCTCAAATCGAAAACCCAAGGATACGCCTCCCTCGATTACGAGCTCACCGGTGAGCAAGAAGCAGACCTGGTCAAGGTCGATATTCTGCTGCACGGTGAAGCGGTCGATGCATTCAGTGCGATTGTTCATCGTGACAAGGCATACAACTACGGGGTGGTGATGGCTGGGAAGCTCCGTGAGCTGATTCCGCGTCAGCAATTTGAGGTGCCAATCCAGGCCGCTATCGGCGCACGAATTATTGCTCGCGAAACCATCCGCGCTATCCGAAAAGATGTACTTTCGAAGTGCTATGGCGGCGATATCAGTCGTAAACGCAAGCTTCTCGAAAAGCAAAAAGAGGGCAAGAAGCGTATGAAGATGGTGGGCCGGGTTGAGGTGCCACAAGAAGCGTTTATTGCAGCACTGAGCTCAAGTGATGAGAAAAAAGAGAAGAAGTAGACCCATGGTCGAACATCGCTTGACAGTTCTGTCAGGCTCGGGGGTTTTGGCATATGGCTAAACAACCCGATGGTGAGGCTGCTCCGCTCAGTGGTGAACTTCCGCCCTCGGTATTGCTCGGTGCGGAGAGTCGAGATTTTGGGCTCTATTTGCATGTTCCCTTTTGTCGAGTACGTTGCGGTTATTGTGATTTCAACACCTATACCGCCACCGAGCTGCCGGGAGTGCATCAGAACCAGTACAGTCAGCAGCTCATTCAAGAACTCGCCTTTGCTGAGGAAACCATGTCGAAAGTGGGGCTTCCAGCCAGAAAGCTCAGCAGTGTTTTTATTGGCGGTGGAACCCCAACCCTGCTTCCTTTTGATGACCTCGGTCAGATGCTCAAAATTGCCAAGCGGCTCTGGGGCTTCGCTCCAGACATCGAGGTCACCGTTGAAGCAAATCCTGACACAGTTGGCGGAGAGTATCTACAACGCCTGTCCGAGTATGGGGTGACCCGGGTCTCAATCGGCATGCAATCGGCCGTTCCAGAAGTGCTGGCTACCCTAGATCGCACCCATAACCCAGAGAACGTGGCAACAGCGGTTGCCGCTGCCAAGGCAGCCGGCTTGCAGATCAGTGTCGACCTCATCTACGGCGCACCGGGGGAGACCCTTGAACAGTGGCGGCAGAGTGTTGAAACGGCACTGAGCTTAGAGCCTGACCACATTTCTGCCTATGCGCTCATTGTCGAGGATGGCACCAAATTGGCGCGCCAAATTCGGCGAGGTGAGGTGCCGGCACCGGATAATGATCTTCAAGCCGAAATGTATGAGCTCGCTGATGCTGCCTTCAGTGCTGCCGGGTTCTCCTGGTATGAGCTCAGCAATTGGTCACGATCGCTGGATACACGCTCGAAGCATAACCGCTCCTATTGGAGCTATCAGGATTGGTGGGGTGCCGGCCCAGGAGCACACAGCAATATTGGTGGCCTGCGCTGGTGGAATCTGAAGCATCCGGTGGCTTGGAGTCAGCGTATTGCTGCCTGGGAATCTCCGGCTGCAGCACGCGAGATTTTGGATGCTGATCAGCAATACCTTGAGCGGGTGCTGCTCGAGACGCGCTTGGCTGAGGGGATGGCGATCGACGACCTTCTGCCGAAAGCAAAAACCCGTGTTGCCGGCCTCATTGCTGATGGACTGATCGAGGGCAAGGCAGCGATCAACGGCCGAGTGCAACTCAGCCTCAAGGGCCGTCTGCTGGCCGATGTTGTGGTGCTCGCACTGACGGATACTGACTAGCTTTTCTTTAGCTTGGTCGTTAATGACTTTTGGCGACACCCGAAGGCGCCGCCAAAAGTTTCGAAAGGTATTTTCGAAGGGAATTACTTGATGAGGCGAATGGCGAATGGATAGCGATATGCGCCACCACCATTGACCTTCATGCCGCCCATGAT
>JBARYA010000084.1:0-3740 GCA_049647625.1 Microbacteriaceae bacterium | reverse complement strand
CTTTTGCGTTAA
Source organism: Microbacteriaceae bacterium (assembly GCA_049647625.1). Classification (GTDB taxonomy): domain Bacteria; phylum Actinomycetota; class Actinomycetes; order Actinomycetales; family Microbacteriaceae; genus JBARYA01. The sequence continues at coordinate 3,728 of JBARYA010000084.1, read as the reverse complement.
ACACTCTATTTGATCGCATGAAAAGCGCAGCTCAAACGGCTACTTCTGAAGTGGCCAGCTCCGAGACCCATAGCCAGCTCGACCCTGTGAGCGAAGCCAGTCTTGATAACTTTCGTCTTGACGTTTCGCCCAAAGAAGCTGTTGATCGTGTAGCTCATCCGCGCTAATTCCAAGTTGATCGGGGTAGGTCCGAGCAAGAATCTGGGCTACCCTGGCAGCCGCAATAGCATCGCTCCCGGCATCATGAGCATCATCCAGGCTCACACCGTAGTGGGCCGAAGTCACGACCAAAGTGCGTTTCCCCTTGCGGAAGCGATCAAGTTCTTTATCAATCACCAGAGGATCAATAATCGGCTTTGGCTCAGAAATAGCTTCGATGCCGTAGCGTTTTGCCTCGTGAAAAAGCAGGCTCAGGTCATAGGGAGCATTGTAAATAACTAAGGCCATGCCTTCCGCAAAACAGCGACGCAAAACCTGATGGATTTCTGCCACGACCTCAGCCGCTGCTCGACCCTCGGCGACAGCACGTTCCGTGGTAATTCCGTGAACGGCACTAGCCTGGGGCGGAATAGGAATACCCGGATTTGCGAGCCAATCGTTGCGTTCGATAACAGCACCGTCTGCATCGAGAATGGCGATACAGGCGCTGACGATACGGCTTTCTCGTACATCGATTCCGGTGGTCTCAAGATCAAAGGTAGCGAGTTTCTCAGCCCATTGGGGGAGTACTGCTGCCGCTTGAAATAAATCCATGAAATCCTCATTTTCCTTTGTTATTCAAGAGACTAACACGGCATTGAGACAGCTTAGACGAGGCGCTGCTCAGAAATAAGTTGACGGAGGTAATCGCGGTCAACCGGCTCGAAACCTTCCATCCACAATTGATCATCCTGGTGATGGATCAGATGGATGCTCGTATTTTCGATAGCTTCGCCTGAGCTCGGAAAGTGTCCGCGAGTAATGGCTTGAAGCACAGCCCGAATCGTTCCACCATGACTGACCAAGAGAGCATTCTTATCTCGATTGTCGTCGATGAGGTCAAAGAGTGCTGGCAACGCCCGTGCACGGACTTCTGGGGCTGTTTCCCGTCCTGGCACATCATCACCATAGCGTTGCTGGATTTCGTGCCAGGTGAGGCCTTCACCCATTCCATAATTGCGTTCACGGAATGCACCGAGCTCCTGAATTTCTAGATTGAGCGCGTGAGCAACCGGTGAAGCTGTTTCTTTGGCACGCCCAAGAGGTGAGCTAAATAGAGCACCCCAATCATGAGTGCGTTCCGTTGTAATGCGGGTGGCCAAAGCATTCGCCTGTTCAATTCCGGCTTGATTCAAGGGGATGTCGCTGACACCTTGAACGCGATTTTCAACATTCCAGTCGGTGAGACCGTGACGAATTAGTGCAATGACAGACATGCATACCTCCGAGAGATGACCGTGTAGATTGATATGCTGAAAGCAATGAGCACATCAACAAAGATGCGGGTATTTCGCGTCAGCCTCTGGACAGTGCTGAGTATTTTTGTACTCGGCGCCGGAAGCTACCTTATTGTGATTGCCTTTGCACCGATACCGGTGACACAAGCACAATTGATACCCATCTCACCCATCCTATCTGATGCGGCTACGATTGACTTTCCAGCTCAGGGAAGCGGTGGGACGCTCATACGAGACCTGCCTCGAAGTGAATTTCACTATGGCTCCGAAGAGCCTCAGGCGATCGCTAGTATTACCAAATTGGTGACCGCGCTGGTCGTCTTGGACAAGTTCCCCCTTGCCTTGGGAGAGAGCGGGCCCGCGATAACGCTCAGCTCCGCAGACCAGAGAATCTATCAACGCCACGTTGCGCAAAATGGTTCAGTGACCCGTGTGGTTTCCGGATGGAAATTTAGTCAACGCGAGATGCTTGAGATCATGCTGATTCCTTCTTCAAATAACTACGCCGATAGCTTAGCAATCTGGGCATTTGGTAGTGAAGATGCTTATGTCAAGGCAGCCACCCTCTGGTTAAACGAACACGGGCTGGTTCAAACTCGAGTAGTCGACGCTAATGGTCTCGATGAGGCAAATAGCAGCACAACCACCGATCTCCTGGCACTCGGAGCCCTTGCCCTCGACAATCCTGTACTGGCAGAGATTGTGAACACCGAGCAATTGAACAATGCGCGGCTCGGCCCACTCAGCAATTCCAATATCCTGCTCAGACAGTATTCCGATTTCTCGGGACTCAAAACAGGTACCACCTCTGTCTCCGGAGCCTGTCTCCTCTGGTCGGTAGATTTTGAAGTGCAGGGGCAAAAACACACCATGATTGGTGTTTCGCTCGGTTCAAAAAATCAGAAAATTCTCGCCCCGCTGGTGTACCAGACGTATCTCAGTGCAAGCGATAATTTCTCGAAGCTGCTTTTGATTGAGTCAGGAACACCTCTCGCGTATTTTGAAACTGCTTGGGGGGAAAGTGTCCGTGTTGAAGCTGCTGAAACACTCAATGCTCTTGTTTATGGCTTAGCAGAGTTTCGGGCTACGACTCTTGTGCCGGAACAGAAGACGATAGAGGATGGCGCAGTACTCGGTGAAATTCGTTTTGTCTTTGAGGGTGAGGAGTATCGTACTGAGCTCATCGCGAACGGTTCCATCGAAGGACCAGACTTTTGGTGGAAGCTTCTGAACCCTGGCCAGCTTTGGTAGTCGCGCTACTCTTTGTGCAATTGTTCTGAGCCTTCATTGATAACCACAGGCATTGGCTCCGGTCGCTTTGCGCTCACACCGTCACCAGAAGAGGTATGACGAATACGGCGTAGAACCCAGGGAACCAGATATTCACGTGCCCAGATAAGATCATCAACACGGGCCTGCTTCCAGGTGCTTGGTGGAATCGGTCCAGGAATCAGCGGTTCCAGGTCGTTCTCGACGTTGAGACACTCCAACACCATACGAGCCACGCTATGGTGACCGAGAGGGCTCAAGTGCAGGCGATCATCGGCCCACATTCGTGGATCCTGGAGCTCGCGCAAACCCCATTGATCAGCAACCACACAATCATATTTCTTTGCCAAAGCATGGATGTTTTCGTTATAGATTGCGACTTTTCCTCGAATATGTTTAAAAACGGGGGAGAATCCAACATCAACACCGGTAAATACCAGCACCGTAGCGTTATCTCTGCGCAATTTTTGCAGTGCCTCTTCGAAAAGTGCTGAGATTTTATCCGGATCCGCATTCGGCCGGAGAAGATCATTGCCCCCGGCTGAAATACTAATCAAATCTGGTTTGATTTGTAATGCCGCATCAAGCTGCTCATCATAAATTTGCTGAATCAATTTGCCACGAATCGCCAAGTTTGCATAAGAAAAATTTGGAATCTCTTGCGAGAGAACCTCTGCGACCCGATCTGCCCAGCCTCGAACCCCGCTGGCAGTATTTGGTTCCGGATCTCCAACGCCTTCGGTGAATGAATCTCCAATCGCGACAAAACGACGCCACGGATGAATGTCGATTGGTTCAGGATCTCCGGGTAAGAATGATTGCGATTCCATGTGGCCACCTCTTCACAACTTTTTTTCAGTCTATAACCTCGAAGCCAAAACAGAGCACAAAACTACTTGGGAGCAATTTCATAGCAATTTCTTCTTAGACTATTTTCACAACTCTTGAAAGGAATCATGACTGCCAGTTCTGCATCATCATCTTCCCGTAGTACGTTTTTTGGAAAATTTGCTCTCGCAGCAT
>JBARYA010000083.1:0-5736 GCA_049647625.1 Microbacteriaceae bacterium | reverse complement strand
ATCGCAGCCCGTCCCGCTAAGAGCATATGTTGAGCAGAAAACCCGGCTGAAAGTTGACCGGCGTGCAGCGTCACCTACTTTCGGGCAGGAAATCACTTCATCAACGATGGTCATTGTCATGTTGGGTGATGATGTTCACCCCCGGTCAATGGTCACAGTGTGGGAAGGCACGGCCCGTGAACGGCGTTCAGAGGTTCTCAATTCGGACTATTACCAGTACCCGGGCACTCCGGGTCATTTGGAACTCTTTTTGGAGTAAGTGTCATGCCGCAGAATGTAGAACTCAATCTGAACTTTGATGAGGTGCAACGGAAAGTCACCAAGGCTCTGCATCAAGGAATGATGATCGCAGGAGAACATCTCCGAAACTCGTCAATTGCAGTAGCACCCGAAGTACGAGGAGAATCAGGCGGTCTAATTGGAACTGCATTCGTTGAACAGGCCGCTGATGGCACTGTAACTGTCGGGTACACAATGCCCTATGCCGCACGTCTTCACGAGCACCCAGAGTACGACTTTCGAACTGATGTAAACCCGAATGCACAAGGAAAATATCTGGAAGAGCCTGCGAATCAGGAAGCCCAGAAGATGTTAGAAATCGCGGCTGAGCATATCAGGAGGCAATCCGATGGATGACACATACCCCGTGCTTCTGAAGAAAGGCGTTGCGGCCTACTTGGATGTGCTCGGCATTGGAATTTATAAGAGTACCGGTGCTTACACGCCTGAGGAGACCATTACTTTACCGGGAATCGTGACGTCTGGTGAAGTTCCAACCACGTTCGATAACTGCATTGTTCTTTCAACGATGCGACCGGTATTTACTGGCAGAGCGGATATAGAAACACCGATACAAGTCTTCGCCCGGAGAAGGGGCACGAGGAGCGACATTGAGAACTTCTCAGAAACTATTCTCAACGCTCTTAACGATAAATCGCACATGGTGCTTAACGAATTACCTATCAGCTTTATCCAGTATCGCAATGGCCTCATCTTCGAGCGGGACACTCAAGGCAGGTACGCCTCTAATCAAACTTTCTACTTCAGAGGTAGAAAACCAAGCCACTAGACGTGGCACCAACCGAAAGGAAACAAAATGGGAAACAAAGCCCTATATGACGCCACGGTGCCCTCAGATGGTAGCTTGGCGCTTGCACATGAAAACATTCTCCGCGTAAAGCGTCTGGGTGTTTTCGAAAACATTACCGGTGACATCAACAACTTCGTTGATACCCCTACTGCGGTGACTGTGCCTCGTGAGGTGTACGGGAACAAAGGTCTACCATCTGAAAACAAGATTGGTGAATCATGGGTACTCAGCTTCGATGTGGAACTCGTGCGTGATCCAGTATCTGGGGAGCTTGTTGCAGCTCAAGCATGGGTAGCTTGGTTGCTTGAAGTGGCCAGTAAGAAGGGGAAAGATAACAAGATTACCGCTGACTGGTTTGATGCTCTAGCTGGCGCACTTCCCGCCTACGAAGGCTCCTTCAGCGTCAGTGTGGCACCTGGTGATCGCGGTTACGCGGGTAAAGGTATTCGCACCTTCACTCTCACAAGTGATGGGGTTGTGCCTACGAAAGTTAGCCCGATCGCCGGTAGTGGAGAACCTGTCCTTGAGTCTGCTCTCCCATCTGGGGCTGCCGCCGGGGAGCTTGTATATGTGCGTGGTGTATTCCTTGGTGATGTGACTGCCGCAACGATTGGTGGCACAGCGGCCGCGGAGATCCACAATGTGCCAGGTGACAACTATCTGACCATTCTGGAACTGCCAGCCGGTAGTGCAGGAAGTGCACCAATTATTCTGACGACCGCGGCTGGAGCTTCCGAAGCTCTGCCGTACGTCCGAGCTTAAGAAAGGTCATGCAGGGATGACTATTACAGCTGAAGAAGTAGGCCGTGACCTACATATCACCGTTGAGGGGCTTGAACCGTATGTGATCAAGCCCCTCGTTGGTAAGTACGGAGAAACACTCACGCAAGCATTCATCAAGTTCGCGGTGGACGGATTATCCGATCAAGCATGGTCAGAAGCCCTGCTTGGGGCAATGGATGGTTTCACTGAGAACGGTGAGCCAAACCGTGAAGGCGTGAACCAGAACCGCCTTATCAATGAATTAAGACTTGCTGAAGCGGAACGTGTACTGTTCGCTGCTTTCTTGTGGCAGACCGTAATGGGAATCGGCACTGTTCAAGAGTACTTGTCCAATCCGGACACCATGGACGGCTCTTTAAAAGCAATGAGGGCGTTGGCGTTCAAACTGGGTCTCTCAGCTTGGATGAAATCGCCCGATACGGAATCGGAAAACGTGACACCAGTGGAAGATACGAACACTACATCTTCCCCGCAGAGTTCAAAAACCGTAGAAAAACTGCCGTGGCACAAACGAAGCAGACTACCGAAGGGATCAGTGCCAAAGAACTCTGGCTCATAGTCCTTCCGGAACTACATAAAAACATTGCTGTAGATCTTCAAAAACATTTTCAACTAGACCTCGAATCCGCTATGGAGTCGAGGTTTTGGCATTTCATCAGGGCTTCGATTGAGCGCCTGTTGAACATTTCTGATTCTTGGCTTGGAAAGGCGGTGCGCGATGGAACTCAAACTGGGCAGCCTCGTGTTCAACCTGACCACGGCCGGGGATCAGATCTTCAACCGCAACATTCAGGAGTCGAAGAAATCCGCTGAGCAACTGGGAACAACGACCAAGAAAACTGCCAAAGAGACTGAAGAACTTGGTACTAAGTCGAAAGAGGCAGCACCGAAGGTCAAATCTCTCAAAGAAGAGGTCAAAGAACTATCAGATGCCAATTCGAATGCGGGTAGGGCTGCGAAAGAAGTCGGCATTACGTTCATGGCGATTGGTGCCAGCGCAATCGCATCAGTTGGTTTAGCTGCCAAAGCCGCAATTGATTGGGAATCAGCTTGGGCGGGTGTGCAGAAAACCAATGACGGCACCTCTGAGCAGATGGAGAAGCTGCAAAAAGAACTCCGTGGCATGACCCGCGAGTTACCCGCATCGCATCAGGAGATCGCGGCAGTAGCTGAAGCCGCAGGACAGCTGGGCATTGAGGTCGATAATGTTGCCGCGTTCACTCGCGCAATGATTGATCTTGGTGAAACCACAAACCTGTCTTCTGAAGAAGCGGCGATGGAACTTGCCAAGTTCATGAACGTCATGGGCACCAGCCAAAAACAGGTGTCCAACCTTGGGTCAGCGGTTGTGGATCTCGGTAATAACTATGCAACGACAGAGCGTGACATTGTTGCCATGTCGTCACGTCTTGCCGGTGCTGGTAACCAGGTCGGGTTGTCTGAGGGACAAGTCCTTGGTCTCGCTGCTGCTCTTTCCTCGGTGGGTATTGAGGCCGATGCTGGTGGTACTGCGTTCAGCAAAGTCATGATCGATATTGCATCGAGTGTGGACAAGGGTGGGGAACGTCTCGATAAGTTCGCAAATATTGCCGGTGTATCTGCCGATGAATTCGCGAAGAAATGGAAAACCGATCCGGGTGCCGCCCTCGCACTGTTCGTCAAGGGCTTATCGAATGCTGAACAGCAAGGCACTTCAACTTTCGCAATGCTAGAAGAATTGGGAATTTCCGAGGTTCGGCTACGCGACGCCCTCCTGAAATCGGCTGCTGCTTCAGACTTGTTTACTGATGCTATGGGCCGAGGCAATGATGCGTTCGATGAGAATAACGCTCTCGCGAAAGAAGCAGCAATACGGTATGAGACTGTCCAGGCAAAGCTTGATATTGCCCGCAACTCCATCAATGATGCTGCAATTAGTTTCGGATCAGTATTTTTACCCATCCTTGCTGATATGGCCGAAGGTGTTGCTACTTTTGCTGGATGGATGGCTGATCTTCCGGAACCTGTTCAGACCGCCATTACACTGACGACTTTGCTGGCCGGTGCCGCACTGCTGGCGGGTGGTGCATTCCTCACCGCTGTACCAAAGATTGTGCAGTATAGAGCTGCTATTGCGACGCTGAATGCTGAAACTCCGAAAGCAATGGCGAGGCTCAAAGGTTTTGGAGCCGCTGCAGCGGGTGTGCTCGCTATCACTTTCGCGGCCGGAATAAGCAAGTGGTCTCGTGAACTCATGGGTGCTTCCAAATCCGCCGAACAGCTACAACGCACTTTGAAAGAAGTCGATGGTGCTCAAAAGGCTGTCTCGGAGGTCAAACAGGGTGGGCTGCTAGGTCTGATGGATGGGGGCATCCGTGCCAATGTCGCTATCAAGAGCCTGCTGAATGACACCATGGGATTAAGCAGTGCAATGGCTGATTTCCAGAACACAGACCTTGGTAATCTCGTCAATTTCGCCACGCTGGGTATGTTCAACAACGGTCTTGGAGATACGAAAAAGAACATTGAAGAACTCGATCAGGCCATGGCCAACATGGTTGCAGGGGGTAACGCGAAAGCTGCCGAAGAAGCGTTTGCTGAACTCATAAAGCACACTGATGGGTCTGAGGAATCAATCCAACGAGTCAAAGAATTGCTACCTGGATATACAGGTGCCATTGAAGATGCTGGTAGAGGAACCAACAAAGCTGCGGATGCAGCAAATGATGCTGCGGATGCCTATCTTGCTCAGTCCAAAGAAGTCGAAGACCTGAACAAGAAACTCAAGCAACTCATTGATCGTATAAATGAGGCAAACGGTGTTGGCCAAGACGCAGTTACTAAGAATGCAAAGTATCAAGAGGCTTTGGCCGATGTGCGCAAAGAAATTAGCGAACTCGAAAAAGGGCTTGATGAAACAACTCTTTCGGGCGCACAGAACGCAGCAATGCTCGCCGACCTAGCCAGCCAATCTCAAGACGCGGCTGCCGCAATGTACGAACAAGACCTAAAAACAATGGGTTCTGCTGAAGCAACAGAGCTCTATAAAAAACGACTCGAAGAGGGCAGGGAAACTGTTCTGCAGTTTGCCAAAGGGTTAGAGACAACTTCAGGTCAAGCGGAAGCTCTGACGGACAAAATCTATGCAATTCCGGGTGAAAAAGAAATTCAGATCACCGCGGATATCGCTGCCGCTCAAAGTGAAATTGATCGGTTCATTCGAATGAATGAGAACCGGTCATTAGGCATTGTGGTTGGTGGCCGTGTTGGTGGTACCGGAATCATTAGAGAGGCTGATGGTGGGAAGGTGCAGTTCTTCGCGAACGGTGGCGAGAACCGTATCGCACAGTACGCGAAAGCTGGTGACTGGCGCGTCTGGGCTGAACCCGAAACCGGTGGCGAGTATTACATTCCTATGGCACCAGCCAAGCGGCAGCGATCGTTAGCTATCGCTTCGCAAATGGTGGATGAGATGGGGTACACGATGCAGCCGAAAGGCTCACTGAATGGTGTACAGATTAGTGGAACTCTCGACCTTGGCAATGGTCTCACAGGACTCATTCGAGGGGTTATCAATGAGGCGGATGAAGAAACGGCGGTGCTGATGTGATTACGGTTTCACCACTTGAGACACCGCCTGGTTTCCGCATCGATCTCGACGCGGGCGAGAATAAAACGTTCACACAAGCTAGGGTTCGCCGGGATGGTGTGCTTATCCGCAACCAACCCACCACAGGCGGTCGCTTGCTCTCGCTGTTTGATTATGAGGCACCATTTGGTGTGCCAGTCACCTATACCGTGCAAGCACAAGTCAGTGAAGTTGTGACGTTCGACCCGGTTTATGTAAAGGACTGGGCAAACACATCGGGATGGTCAAACGTGGG
>JBARYA010000082.1:0-1970 GCA_049647625.1 Microbacteriaceae bacterium | reverse complement strand
GTTCGGGGTCGCTTCAAGTGGGCTTCAACTTCATCAACCGTGAGTTGCAAGCCAGTAAGGTTGACCCAGCCCAGGTTTCTCGTACGCACTCCACCATTGTCGCGGGTGAGGGCTTTCTCTATCCCTTGGAAGTTGGCTTTGAACTGTGGCCAGCCGAGGAATGCTTTCTGTAGCTTCTCGAAGTACTCATGGGATAAATACCCGATTGCTGCTGGTACAGGCTGGTAGGGGACTGGTGGCCACGGTCTGAGGCCCATTTCGTAGCTGAGACAATGAGTTGGTTTATTCTTCACTGTTGCTCCTTTCCGCGATTTGTTGTTCGAGGATTCGTACACGGTCAGCCCACTGGTCGTGTCCTTCACGTAAACCATCCATCCGCTCAGCGAAGGCGCGACCTTTCGGGGATCTGCGCTGCTCCCTATTCATCGCCTCGTACTCACTGATCTGGGTGATGAATTGGGCAAGAATCATCTTCGCCGTCGTCAGCTGCGCTTCGAGCGAGCGGCCATGCGCGATACGGTCTTTCATTCCGGCACCTCAATTGTTCGTTCCTCTGAATCGCCGAATCGCATTTCGGTGATGTATTTCACGCCCTCATTTGCGATTTTGAGTAGCACGTCGGCGTGGCACGGTTGATCAAGTCTGCAAAAGCACATGAGGTCTTTACCGCCGAGTTCGTCACGGATTTGCTGATAGATTCCCGGGCCGAGTTGCTTCATGAAAGCCTTAAACAAGTCCACAGCCAACTGCTGGGTGATCCATACCCGCGCTCCGCCAACATAGAATGCGTCGCCAACCCTGAACGGGTTACCCCAGTCACTGAGGCGTGTGACATCGACCGCCCCTTCAGGTTTCCGCCATCCTTTAGTGCGCTTGCGTTGAATCCGGGTCGGCATCACTCGCTCCCTTCGTAAAGAACCTTGGCGGGTAAGGCAAGCTCTTCGTCATCAAAGCCGGAGTTGAAATGGTGGTCTACACCGACAAGGAACCATGCTCCGCTAGTCTTCTTCACCGTAACCGCAGAATCGTCTCCCCGAACTACTGCCCCACTCGGCAGTGCCTCTACCTGCTCAACAGTGGTCACCATTCGTGGCTTCCGATACCCCGCAGCAAGAATAGCGTCAGCGTAGCCTTCCAGAATCTCCCTGCACTCATTGGGACAATCTGCAATACTCCCCGGCTCATGACCACAATCACCAGACTGTGCGCCCTCGGTGTCGAGGATGCAGATAAGCTCTTCACGCTCACTCATCACTGCTCCTTTCCGAATCGGTAAATATACGTCTTGCCTGATGGCTCCCTGATAGAGACATCCTCTTTCTTGTCTCGGTGCATGGCGCGATGCCGAGCGATCCCGAGCCAGTGAAACTCCCGCTTGCAGTTTTTGCAATAGTGCTTCTTCCCGGAGAATAAATAGTTCATCACTCCACCACCAGTGCATAGATCTCTATGATCGGCCCATCAATACCGGCCCTACTCGGATGTGGATCATGAACAACTCTGAGCGTCACAGGATCAATCACCACAGCATGCTTCCAATCACCCCGTGGAGACTTACCAACACCTATTGCAAGTAGCCCTTCATTCTCAGGCGGGATAGAACCGGTGACGAAACACTCCAATTGGAGACCCGTCAAGTGCTTAACATCCTTCTGCGATTCAGGCCACCAACTGTCTGGGCAATCTTGCGCATAGTGACGAAGCTGCTCTGGCTGTAACCGGGTGATTGTGGCTAGACAAGCCCTGTAGCAATCGCCAGCGATCTTGCCATCTTTGCCGTTCCCGAAGTGCTGCATATCGTGAAAATCAGTCATCGAGACTCCACCCTGAAATGCTTGGCTATCAACCGATAAGAATGGTTAGACCAGCCAGTATTCTTCAGAACGTCCAACACTTCCCGAATGACTTCTTTCTCGTCACGAAGAACAGTGAAATCAGTGCCGAAATCAGACATCAACCCTGCCCACTCC
>JBARYA010000081.1:0-10243 GCA_049647625.1 Microbacteriaceae bacterium | reverse complement strand
GTTCGAGCCCCGCCCCCGCTACCAAAGAAAAATTGCCCCAGCGAAGCTGCGGGCTATTTTTGTTTGGTCATGGGTGTTGTCTTGTAAACCGCTGGGCCCCTGATTTCTCGTTCAAAGCGTATGCTTTGAACACTTGGATGATGGATGCTGCGTTTTATATGGTTCTTTTCTCGAAATCAGGGATCGAGCCCCGCCCCCGCTACCAAAACCCCCGTCAGGGGGTTTTCGTGTTTTGGTGCGCAAAGAAAAGTCTCAGCCATTTTGATATGAGGATCGGTCAAAAGAAGAATTATTGGTACGCTTGCTACAGGGAACTTTCTTCCCCAGATTCTTGGGATCCGGGGTATCCGTAACGAGACAAAGGGTACACAATGGCTGGACTAGACGATTTACTGAAAAATTTGCCAATTGGCGATATTGCCAAGCAGCTCGGAGTCAACACCGATGATGCCACCTCTGCTATCAGTGCGGCGTTGCCAGCACTCCTCGGCGGTATGCAGGCGAATGCTCAGGACGAGAAGGGTGCGGCTTCTTTGGGTAAGGCGCTCACCTCGCACAAGGGCAAGACCGTGAGCAAGGTTGCTGATATCGACACCGCTGATGGTGAAAAGATTGTTAAGAACATTTTTGGATCAAACACCGACAAGGTGGTTTCAAACCTTTCTGCCAGCGGCGGAGAGAAGAGCAATGTGATTGCCGATCTACTGCCAAAGGTGTTGCCAATGCTGGCACCACTGGTCATGGGTTACCTAGCCCAGCAGTTCAGCGGCAAGGATGAGGCTCCGGCCAAGAAGTCAGGCAAAACTGTTGCAAAAGAAGAGAGTGGCGGCGGTATTGGCGACCTGCTCGGCGGCCTGCTTGGCGGCGGAAACTCTTCATCCAACGACGGCAACCCAATCGGTGACCTCCTTGGTGGTCTACTCGGTGGGGGAAACCAGAAGAGCAGCGGCGGCGGAAACGATATGCTGAGCAACATTCTTGGTGGACTCGGTGGCCTGCTCGGTGGCGGCAAGCGCTAACTTTTCGCCTCAGTACTCGATGAGTGAGTACTGAGCAGTTACGCGTTGAGTCAAGAAATATTCAAAGGAGTTATCGGTGGCTGATGTACTGAACCTGGTTGGGAAGAAGTACCCAGCCACCGAATCCTATTTGGTGGGCAGGGAAAAGATCCGGGAATTTGCCCGCTCTATTTTTGCCGAAGACCCACTGCATTTCGATCTGGATGCGGCTCTTGCAGCAGGTTACGCTGATTTGGTTGCGCCAACAACCTTCGCGATGGTGGTTCAGGTGCGCGCCCTGGAGCAGTTCCTGAGCGACCCAGAGGCAAATATCGACCTGTCCCGTGTTGTCCACGGCGACCAGCGCTTCAGCTATCAGCGTCCGATCGTGGCCGGCGATGAGTTGAGTGGTATTTTCACGGTGCACGCGGTTCGAAAACTGGGCGCAAACTTTATGGTCAGCGCCGAAGTGAATATTGTCGATCAGGCGGGGCAGTCGGTTGTGAACTGTCTCTCCACGCTCATGATTGGGGGCGAATAATGTCTGCACAAAACTTTGACCAACTCGAAGTTGGGGGCATTGTCGCCGAAGCAGAATTGCTCTTCGATCGGGCAGCACTGGTTCGTTATGCGGGTGCTTCGGGTGATTTCAATCCGATTCACTTTAGTGATGAGATTGCTCGCTCGGTGGGGCTTGAGGGTGTTCTTGCCCACGGCATGCTCACCATGGGGGCGGCGCTTCAGCCACTGGTGAACTGGCTTGGCGATGTTACCCGGGTCGTCGACTATCAGGTGCGGTTTACTCGTCCGGTTTGGGTTGAGCCAGGTGCCGGTTCGACGGTGAGTGTACAGGTGAAATTTTCTGGATTGGATGTAGATTCCGACCTGGCAAAATTTGAGCTCTCTGCCCTTTTCGCTGAGAAGGCCGTACTCGGCAAGGCGATTGCGCTGGTTCGGCCTGTTGCTGACACCGTTTCGGCAGCATCCGGTCGTTAGGCTTATCGCGTGAGCGAAAACTTTTCTGAGTACACCACTCTGCAAACCGGTGGACAGATGGCAGAACTCTTTCGTGCCAGTACCGAAGCAGAACTGCTCGACGTTCTTGAGTCGGTGTGGTCAAGCGGTGAAGAGTGGATGCTGCTTGGCGGCGGTTCAAATATGCTGGTCGGCTCGTCCGGCTTTGATGGCAGCGTGATTCTGGTTGAAACTCGGGGCATTGATATTGTGGCCGAGCATGCTGGCTATTGCTTGGTGCGGGTCGCCGCTGGTGAGAATTGGGACGAGCTCGTTGCCTGGGCGGTGTCTTCTGGACTGAGCGGAATCGAGGCGCTCTCCGGTATTCCGGGCAAGGTCGGCGCAGCTCCGGTGCAGAATATTGGGGCCTATGGGGCTGAACTTTCGGATGTGCTGCAATCGATTGATTTTTATGACTACCTTTCAGGTGAGCGGGCGCGCTTAGCTGCCGCAGAACTCGAACTCGGTTATCGAAGCTCAACACTGAAGAGCGGACGTGCCGGTGCGGTCATCAGCATCGATCTGCTGCTGCGTCGTGTTGAGGTGCAGGGTGATGATGCACTGGGCTCGGCCCCGGTTCAGTATCAACAGCTCGCCGATGCCCTCAAAGTTCCGCTTGGTACTCGCGCCGGATTGCAGGATGTGCGAAACGCTGTGCTGAAGCTTCGGGCTTCGAAGGGCATGGTGCTCGATGCCAATGACCCCGATTCGGTCTCTGCCGGCTCATTTTTTACGAACCCGATCGTCTCCGAAGCATTTACCAAGACCTTGCCAGCGGATGCTCCGCGCTGGCCGGTGGAACGCACGGTTTAAGAATCAGCAAGTTCCGAGCCCCAGTTTTCCGAGCCGCTGCTAACACATCGCGCGGAAGATCGGGTTTGGCCGCTTGAACAGGCGCCCGATGATTTTGCCCTCGCTGAAGAGGCGCGGTTGTCGAGCCAATCGGCAGCGCAACAGGACTCAGCAGCCCAGCTGAAACTCAGCGCAGCCTGGTTGATTCAACATGCCGGCATCAATCCTGGTTTCGGTCTCCCCGGTTCGCGTGCGCAAGTTTCGAGTAAGCACAGTCTTGCCCTCATCAATCGTGGCGGTGCCAGTGGCGAGGAGATTGCCGAACTGGCCAGATACATTCAGGGGCGGGTTGCGGCAGAGTATGGCGTTATTCTGCAGCCGGAACCCCAGCTGATTGGTGTCTCACTCTGAGTTCAGGCTGATTATTCATCGCGGCCGACAGGCTCAGCGCACAAGGAGTATCAACCTTAGAGCATTATAGAAAAATGCTTGATAAGTTAGGGTAGCCTAAGCTAATCTGGAACCTGCTCCATGAACTATTAGCCCCCTGAAAAAAGAGAATTTGTGCCAAAAGCGAATCGCACCAAGATTACGGTCGTTTCGCTGGCACTCCTGTTCGGAGTTCTGCTTGTCGGTGTTCTTTCTGCCGCTTCTGGCCAGCTCAGTGTCACGCCGCTCGAAGTTTTGAGCACCATCCTCAAACCGCTCGGAATTGATTTCGGGATCGAGCTCGAAAATCCACTTGCCGAATCCGCACTGTGGTCGATTCGTTTCCCCAGGGTAGTGATGTCGCTCTTGGTTGGAGCGGCACTGGCCGCGGCTGGATTGCTCATGCAGGCCGTATTTGGGAACCCGCTCGCCGAGCCCGGTGTTGTCGGTGTCTCAAGCGGGGCCGCTCTTGGGGCCAGCTCGGCAATCGTCTTTGGCTTTACCTTCCTGGGGGAGTGGACGGTGCCGGCAATGGCCTTTTTAACCGCCCTGCTCACCACAATTTTGGTGTATTTTTTCTCGCGGAGTAGCGGCAAAACGGAAGTGGTAACGCTGCTACTCACCGGTATAGCAGTCAACGCCTTTGCCGGAGCAGCACTCGCCTTCCTCACATTTTTCGGCGACACCCAAGCCCGGGAACAAATTGTCTTTTGGCAATTGGGAAGCCTGAACGGTAGTCGATGGACACAGGTGGCGATTGTGCTTCCCTGTGTGGTTATTGGGCTGCTCCTGGCGTTCATGCTGGTGCGTAAGCTCGACATCCTCTCACTCGGTGAGAAATCAGCCCGCCATCTCGGGGTCAATGTGGAGGCACTGCGGATTACCGTCATCGTGCTGGTTGCCCTCCTGGTTGCGAGTGCCGTAGCCTTTGCCGGAATTGTGGCCTTTATCGGTCTCGTCATTCCTCATCTAATGCGGATGCTGCTCGGGCCTTCGCATCTTCCCTTGCTCATTTCCAGCACCCTTGGCGGGGCGTTATTGCTGATGATTGCGGATCTGGTGGCTCGAACCGCGGTTCCGCATTCAGATCTCCCGATTGGCATGTTGACGGCTCTGGTGGGTGGGCCGTTCTTCTTCTGGCTGCTGAGTCGTACTCGGAAACAATCAGGAGGTTGGCGATGAGTGGCAAATTTTTTAGCAAAATGCTGGCGCTTCCCGAAAAATTGGAACCCGGCCAGCTCGCCCTCAGCCTGAGGGATATTTCGCTCAGCTACGGCGAACGGAAGATTCTCAATAATGTTTCTCTTCAGCTGTATGCGGGTGAGATTCTTGCCTTGGTTGGTCCGAATGGTGCCGGAAAATCAAGCTTGCTTGATGTTCTCTCCGGGGATATCTTGGCCGAGGGGAGCGTTGAAATTCAGGGCAAGGAGCTTCGTGAGCGGAGCACTCTCGAATTGGCGAGACATCGTGCCGTCCTCACCCAACACAATGAACTGAGTTTTCCGTTCACCGTTATCGAGGTCGTCGAGATGGGGCGTTCTCCCTGGCAACGAACCCAATACGAAGCGGATGATGAGGAGGCGATTCGAGATTCCCTCAAACGCACCGAGACTGAGCAATTTTCTGAGCGGCAATATCCTTCGCTCTCCGGCGGCGAAAAGGCCAGAGCATCGCTGGCGAGAGTGTTGGCTCAACGCACTGGTATTCTGCTTCTTGATGAACCGACCGCAGCCCTCGATATTAAGCATCAGGAAGCTGTGTTGCAATTAGCTCGGGATCGAGCCAATGCTGGTGACGCCGTGGTTGTGGTGCTTCATGACCTTAACTTGGCCGCTGCATTCGCCGATCGGGTAGCGCTCCTGAGCCAGGGCGTTTTGGTGGGGGTGGGAAGCCCGGATGCGGTGTTCAGTGCCGAGACTATCTCAGAGACCTATCAGTCCCCGGTCGAGGTTATTCAGCATCCAAGAACGGGGAGAGCAATCGTCCTGCCCATTCGCAGGGAATAGCGCTGCTGCCTAGTCGGCGAAAAGTACTTGCAGGCGTCGAACACCCTCAAGCAGCTGCTCGTCACCCAGCGCATAGCTGAGACGCAGGTACCCGCTCGGCCCAAAGGCCTCACCCGGAACAACGGCGACTTCGGCCTCATCCAGAATGAAACCGGCGAGGTCGAGGGTGTTATCAAAACGTTGTCCACGGATCTCTTTGCCGAGTAGTGCTGTCACATCGGGGTAAGCATAGAAAGCACCCTGAGGCTTTGGCACCTGGAAACCGGGGATGGCGCGGAGGCCATCAATAATGAGGTGACGACGGCGATCAAATGCCTCAACCATTTTCTGGGCTGGCTCTTGGGTGCCAGTCAGGGCGGCAAGAGCCGCAAGCTGAGCGATATTGTTCACATTCGAGGTGAGGTGTGATTGCAGATTACTAGCTGCCTTGATGACATTCTTTGGGGCGACCATCCAGCCCACTCGCCAACCGGTCATCGCGTAGGTTTTTGCAACCCCATTCAGCAGGATGAGCTGATCAGCCAGTGCGGGAACGGCCTCGGCAATCGAAACAGATTTCACGCCATCGTAGGTGATGTTCTGATAAATCTCATCGCTAATGACCCAGATTTTGTGTTCGAGCGCCCATTCGCCGATGGCGCGGGTTTCTGCTTCGCTATAGACCGAACCGGTTGGATTTGAGGGCGAGACAAAGAGCAAGGCCTTGGTCTTTGGGGTGCGAGCAGCCTCGAGCTGTTCCAGGGTGACCCGATATTCGGTATCGGCGCCGGCGAAAACATCCACCTGGGTGGCGCCAGCGAGTTTGATGACCTCGGGATAGGTGGTCCAATACGGAGTAGGAACCAGGACTTCATCGCCCGGGTTCAAAATGGTGGTGAAGGCTTGATAGACCGCCTGCTTGCCACCATTGGTGACCAGTACCTGGTCAATACCAACGCTCAGGCCGCTATCGCGTGCTGTCTTGGCCACAATCGCCTCACGCAGTGGTGCAAGACCGGGAGTGGGGCTGTAGCGATGACTCTTCGGGTCGCGAACCGCCTGAATAGCAGCTTCGACAATATGATCGGCGGTTGGGAAATCGGGCTCACCCGCAGCGAAGCTAATCACATCCTTGCCGGCGGCAACCAGCGATTTTGCTTTCGCATCGACCTTGAGGGTCGCAGATTCCGCAATGGCGGCTACACGTGATGAAAGGCTCAAATCAGACACAAGCTTAAGCCTACTGGCTTGAACCCGGTGGAAGCGATGGTTCACCAAAAATATGCGGAGCATTCCTTGTACACTTGAGACAGATAAGCCACATTGCGTGAATGATTTTCTTCGCCCAGCTTTACTTCTTTGCGTGACTACCCTAAAATAACTTGAGGTAGTTGACTTCTGCCATACTTTTCTGTGCCAATTTTTTGTCATGGTTTAATCGCTTGAGCGGTGAATCGTGCAGAAAACGGTCAGGCTGGTGTGGCAAAATCGCTTCCATTACTAAGGGCGGTGGCTCAATTGGTAGAGCAGCGGTCTCCAAAACCGCAGGTTGCAGGTTCGAGTCCTGTCCGCCCTGCAACTTAGTAAACATAACCGTTTACGGGTTCCCATTGGGAGAGGTAGAACAATTTGGTTGACAAGAACACAGATGAGCCGAGCGAAGATGTTGTAGCTGAGGCTCGGAAAGCACGTTCCGAGAAGCGCGGCTTCTTCGGACGAATTTCCCTGTTCATCAGTCAGGTTGTCGCCGAACTCAAGAAGGTTATTGCACCGACCAGACAAGAGCTGGTCAGAATGACCCTCGTAGTGCTCGGCTTTGTGGTCGTTATGATCGCAATCGTCTGGGCTCTCGATCAGCTTTTTGGCTGGTTGGCCGTGGTGGTATTCGGTAATCCAAACCTATAACGCACCACCAATCAGCGGCATTAGGTATTAAATCCATTCAGATTGTTCTGCTGTGCAGTCTCGACCGAATGGTTTAAGAAAGAAGAGAGAATCAATTGTCAGAGCAAGAGCTTGAAGATGCAATCCAGGAACAGGACGAAAACACTCCTGAGGCTGTCGATGCAGATGAGGCGACCCAAAATCTTGCTGAGCTGAGTGAAGATTCCTCAGATGAGGCTGCCGCGTCCACTGACGTTGTTGCCGATGAGCTTGTTGTCGAGGAGACTGCAGCCGATGCTGCTCCAGCTGAAGACAATGATGATGACCCTTTTGAAACCTTCCGTAAAGAGCTTCGCTTCCTGCCAGGAAAGTGGTTTGTTGTGCACTCCTATGCCGGTATGGAAAAGCGCGTCAAGCAGAATATTGAAAGCCGTGCTCAATCGCTCGGGCTTGTTGACGATATCTACCAGGTAGAAGTACCGATGGAAGACGTTGTCGAAATCAAGAACAGCCAGCGCAAATTGGTTACCCGCGTTCGGGTACCAAGCTACGTTTTGGTTCGTATGGAACTGAACGAAGATAGCTGGTCGCTCATCCGCCACACTCCGGGAGTCACCGGATTCGTTGGTAATGCGCACAACCCAACCCCACTTCGCCTCGATGAGGCTTTCAACATGCTGAAAGCCAACGTTCAGGCAACCGAGGTTCCAGGCACCAAGCCAGGCAAGGGCGCTTCCGGCGCTACTCCTCGCTCTATCCCAGAAGAGATCGACTTCGAGATGGGTGAAACAATCACCATCAAGGACGGATCATTCGCTGGCCTGCAGGGAACCATCAGCGAGATTAAGCCTGAAAGCGGCAAGCTCACCGTTCTCGTTTCGCTCTTTGAGCGCGAGACTCCGGTTGAACTGAGCTTCGACCAGGTCACCAAGTTGTAAGCATTTCTTCAAACCGAAGAAAGCTACAGAAACACAGAAGAAGGAAGAAAAATGGCACCAAAGAAGAAGGTCACGGGTCTGATTAAGCTTCAGATCCAGGCTGGCGCCGCAAACCCCGCCCCACCAATCGGTCCGGCACTGGGTCAGCACGGCGTCAACATCATGGAGTTCTGCAAGGCGTATAACGCTGCGACAGAAGCACAGCGTGGAAACGTTATTCCGGTAGAAATTACCGTATATGAAGATCGTTCATTCACCTTTATCCTGAAGACCCCACCCGCTGCAGAGCTCATCAAAAAGGCTGCTGGAGTGAAGAAGGGTTCAGCAACTCCTCACACCGCAAAGGTCGGAAACCTGTCAAAGGATCAGCTTCGTCAGATCGCTGAAACCAAGCTGGAAGACCTCAACGCGAACGATGTAGCACAGGCAGAAAAGATTATTGCCGGTACTGCACGCTCTATGGGTATCACCGTAGAGTCCTAAAAAATTCATCGTGGGAGAGCCAGCCAGGCTCGCGAATATATTTCGTCAACCACACTTTCCATTGGAGAAAACTAACATGGCACAGAAGTCTAAGGCGTATCGGGCAGCCGCAGAAAAAATTGATCCGAACAAGCAGTACACCACAGCTGAAGCAGTCGCTCTTGCAAAAGAGACCGGCTCAGCCAAGTTCGACGCAACTGTTGAGGCGGCTCTCCGTCTTGGCGTTGACCCACGTAAAGCCGATCAAATGGTTCGTGGTACCGTTATTCTTCCTCACGGTACCGGTAAGACCGCTCGGGTTATCGTTTTCGCAACCGGTGCAGCAGCTGAAGCTGCTATTGCCGCTGGCGCAGACGAGGTTGGTGGCGACGAGCTGATCGCAAAGGTTGCTGCAGGATACACCGATTTTGATTCAGCAGTATCTAGCCCAGAACTCATGGGTAAGGTCGGTACTCTCGGTAAGGTGCTTGGTCCACGTGGCCTCATGCCAAACCCAAAGACCGGAACCGTTACCCCGGATGTTGCAAAAGCAGTGAGCGATATCAAGGGCGGTAAGATCGAATTCCGCGTTGATAAGCACGCCAATGTTCACTTCGTTGTGGGCAAGGCAAGCTTCAGCGCTGCGCAGCTCGAAGAGAACCTTCGCGCAGCACTCGATGAGGTTATCCGTCTGAAGCCTTCATCGGCTAAGGGCCGTTACTTGCAGAAGGCAAATGTTTCGACCACCTTCGGTCCTGGCATTCCTCTTGATGTGAGCAGCATCTAAGAATTTAGTGTTAACGCATATCGCCCCTCACGTTTTCGTGAGGGGCGATATGCGTTTGTGCATGAGCCGTTCGGGCTATGCGCCTACTTCTTCTTTGACTGCCGCATGCTGGGCAACGAAGTCACTGAATGACTGAATCCAGAACTGGAAGAATTTTTCAGTTTCTGGGCTGGTGACATTGTGGTTATCATCAATCAGACCTTCGGTGAGTTGAATATATCCCTCAGGCTGGCCCATAACGGTTGCGCCCAGGTGCAGCAGGATGGCGCGAAGATGCTGCTGAGCAACTGCGGTTCCAATACCGCCACCGCTGGCACCGAGGGTAGCTGCAGGCTTGCCCCAAACATTCTGACCCCATGGACGGCTGCCCCACTCGATAGCATTCTTGAGTGCTGCAGGAATCCCGCGGTTGAATTCAGGGGTGATAAAGAGCACGCCATCAACGCTAGAAACCGAGTCTTTAAACTCGTTTGCTACGGCTGGATAGTCGGCATCGTAGTCATGGCTGTAAAGCGGCAGATCTTTGATTTCAAGTTCAACCATTTCCACGTTTTCAGGAGCAAGTTTGACCATGGCGTTTGCCAGCTGACGGTTGATTGAGTTTTTTGCCAAGCTACCAATAACGTAGCCAATCCGGATGTTCGACAAGAATGTACCTTTCGTAGGTTAAGTTCACAAAGCGATGCCAACGGGATCAAAATCACCATTGGCATCCCTCACTACAACCGCGGGCTATCCTCAGATATTCCATAATTTCCAAAATCTTTCAAAAATACTGAGTAAGAGGTTTTGCTATCTTGTGTTACATGATATGTTGTAAAGCATGATAGTGAATCAGGATGTTGGCAGGCAGCTCCGTAAAGGGGTGGTCGAGGCCTGCATCCTTGGACTGCTTGAACACGAGGCAATGTATGGCTGGCAGCTGGCAGAGGAGCTCATCTCCAGGGGCAAGAT
>JBARYA010000080.1:0-4178 GCA_049647625.1 Microbacteriaceae bacterium | reverse complement strand
TCTCAGCCCGTTTTGCTGATGTTATCCAGGCCGAATATTCACGCTGATGCGAATACGACATCGCCCGAAAATTATCGAGCGCGTGTGCCTGTTCAAAGGCTTGTTGGACATCCTCATCCAGTTCAACAACGCGGGGCAACTCATCAAGTTCGATGGTGACTTTGACTCGGTCACCAGCCTTCTTGCCAATCTCTTCTTGAATCTGCGTCAGCACAATAATCATGGGATCACCGCCATACTTTCCGACAGAGCCGCGGTACTTTGCCCCATCAAAGGTGGCGTTCACCGGTATCCAAGCAGCCGAGCCAAAAGTCTCTTTGAGGTCCCAGGGAAACGTCACATAGGCGGATGTGCCGGTCTCTGAAGCCCGTTGAATAGTGGCCTCAAATTCGAGGAGACCTGGATTCAGGTATTTCTTCATGATTGCAGTCTCTTAACTGAACTAAACCTTTTTGACGATTGAAGATTTGAGCTGCATCGCGCCAAAACCATCGATCTTGCAATCGATATCATGACCATCGAATCCGTCGATAAGGCGGATATTTCGGACGCGGGTACCCACTTTGAGCGGTTGGGAAGAGCCCTTGACTTTCATATCTTTCACAATCGTGACCGTGTCACCATCACTCAAGACATTTCCAACAGCATCCATGATGACACGTTCCGAATCGCCCTCTTCGGACAACTGCTCTGAAGCAGACCATTCATGACCACACATGGGGCAGGCAAGCAAAGCGCCGAGCTCATAACTGAGCTCGCTGGCGCATTCTGGACAGGGTTGAAGATTTTCTGACATGGAAACAACCATAGCCCAGAGGTGTTACTTGGGGTCTTGGCTGCGATAGACCGCAACCAATGCACTGGCATGGCCGTGACCGATTCCGTGTTCGGACTTGAGCCAGTTCACCTGCTCCATATGCTTCTTGTCGGCAACAGCATCGAGCAGATGCATCCAGTGATCAATCGGCTGACCATACGTCTTTTCGATCGAAGGAAAATACGACTTAGGGCCCTTCACGGTTTCGTTCATTTGCTCCTCGACTCCTCAAAAGAATTCTTGAAACCAGTTTACGAGTCAGGCACTCATAGTGGAACGTTCTAGCTCGTTCAATGTCTCATACCGCAGGACGTGATAGCCATACAACATATAGGCGGAATAGGCTCCGGTCGCAACACTTCCACCAATGCCGGTTATAGCGTTCACGAATTGCCATGAAACCTCGGGGTTGCTCGCCATCCATACACCGAGGAGAGCAAAGAGGAGAGCTATTGGTGCCAGAAAATAATCAATCTTTCTATGAAAGATTCGTGCCAGTGGAAAAAAGTGAAGAGCAATGATGACGGTAACAATCGGCAAGATCCATCGCCATTGGCCGAACAACATCAAGGTTATGGCTGCCGCCCATAACGCCCCGTAACTCACGCCGGAAAGTATGGCCATGCTCTTCCCAATCTTGGCCCCTGCAATAGTGGGAATATTTTCGAATTCCCGCGCATGGCGAATGTTCCGAACACTCCGAACAAGGACGTAGCCAGCAAAAAGCACAGCCAATCCAAAAGCCGCACTCCCCCAAACTGGCCAGGCAAATACCCACCATAGTGCGTAGACCAGCATAAAGAAGACTTGAATAATTGGCTGCGGAGCAAGGGACCGAATAGCTTCCCCATACCAGACCGGCGGAATAACCCCCGAGCTCTCATCAGAATCATATTGATGATGGATCATGTGCGAAACTCCTTCAGATTATTTAACCGTGTCGATGAACACGCTCAACTACTTTGTAGCACAAAGTAGTTCTTGTCACAAAGTTTGTGATAGAAAGGTACTGGAGGAATGGAAAAGATGTATGAACCCTGATGACAATATCCTGAGTAGCACAAATGCGTCAGACGCGGCCGAAAGCCTGCTCTCGATTCAGCAGGATCAACAGCTCACGAAGAAAGCACTCAAGCCTGATGCGCGACTTCTCTACGGGGTTTGGGGCTTGGCCTGGTGCATCGGATATTTTGCAATATTCTTAACTGTTTATCCCAGCAAACAACCCGTGTTACCGTTCTTTATCGGCTTGATCATCGGCACCGCGGTGTTGGCAACGGCTATCATTCTGTCATCAATCCATGCAACGCAAAAGGTTTCTGGTTCACGCGGACCCACAAAAACCGCAGAAACGATTCACGGATTCGATTTCGCAATTGCTTTCACGCTCATGGCTATTCTCGGTATTCAATTCTCCCGACTCGGCGTTCCGCTCGATGCGATGATGATTTTTTGGGTTGCGGTGCCTTGCTTGATCATTGGCCTACAGTTCCTCGCCTCGGCTGTGCTTCAGGATGAAAAATCTCAACTCATTTTTGGTTCTTGGGCTTTTCTGGTCGGGCTTGGAACGCTCTTCACACCCGCCCCATATACACTCCTCGCAGGAGTTATTGGAGGGCTTGGCTATCTCGCACTCGCCCTCATCGAAACGTTTAAACCCGGTCACACCTCAGGACCAATAAACCGAGAACAGCATGACTGAACTGAACGCCACGATCCATGTTCAGGGTCGCCTGCGAATCATGACGGTGCTCAGCACGCTCGGTGAGGGCGATGCTCTCTCGTTTCCCAAGCTGCAGAGCATCCTTGAAACGACATCCGGAAATCTGGCAACCCATCTAAAAAAACTCGAAGATCACGGTTACATTCGGATTTCAAAGGTGATTGAATCCCGGACGCCCATCACCTATATCCAGCTCAATGACGAGGGTCGTCAAGCATTTCGAGAATACAAACAAGCACTCCGGAGGCTCCTCGATGAGTCACTCTAAGTCGCTACGGGGCGTCTGGAGCTTCAAGCGGCTGACCGAAAACGGTTGAGATTGCCCAACCGCTCGGTGGATTGTGGATTGACCATTCGAGCTCTGCCGCAGGGGTCAACAATCGATAATGTTCAGCATCGACCTCGTACGAAAAGCGCCCACGGAGACCTTTTAGCTGGTCTGCATCCGTTACAGGATCTACCGGTTTGAAAGCTTGTGGGAGAATCTCTCGACCCTTGAATGTGATCTTGCCAGCACTCAGTTGGGCCATCCCAACAGTCCAGGAATCTGATAACCCTTCATGCGTTCCGGAGAGAACCCGAAAAGCAGATTTCACTTTCCCTTGTTTTCGCAGAGATTCCACTCGCGAGTTGACCACCGCCGAGGGGATCAGAAACTCTACCGCCAGATAACAAAGAATTTCAATAAGAAACACGACTAAGACTCTTCGTTAGCTTTGATACGACGCTGAGTGGCATTCAGAGCTTGGCGGCTGGCAGCGAGTTGGTCATCGATCATTGGTGATTCCATCCGCAATTCTAGAGCCAGCTCGAACTCAGCGAAGGCCGATTGATAGTCATTCTGTTCGTAAAGATTTTTGCCCAATAATTGATGCGCGAGAGAGAACTCGGAACGAATCTGCTGTGATGGGTGAGGGATAGCTCCAAGGAAACGGATAACTGCCTGAAAGATGCTTTCGGCAAGGTCAAAGCGTTTTTGCCAGAACATCACGTGCCCAAGTCGAATCAGTGGAATGCATGAAGCCTCATCGAGCTTTGTGAGAATCTTTGAAAGATCCCGGGTTCCGGTGATGCGTTCCATAACATCCCAAGCAAGCTTCTCAGCGGAGACAAGTTCGCCAAGTTGTCGCAACCAAGAAATTCGTTCGGTATCACCCTCTTGGCCAAGGGCCTCAAGCTTTCGAACATGACTCCAAGTTTTCTCGATATTATCCGGAAAATCCCTTAAGGAATCATCATCAATGGAGTAACCAACCATGAGCGTGCTCCCTTCCCTCGCAACACTACTAACCCACTGAGGGACTTAGTACCAAGATAGCAAATATTTCGAAAATTCTGCTCAGCATTCGCTTTAAGATGCCAGTGAAAGCGCGGCCCCGTCAAGAATATCGTGCTCACTCGTTGTCACGTATTCGAGAGATCTACCCTGGGCTTTTACCGCAGTGGAAACTCGGTCAAGGACGCTCGCCCAAATGACTGAACCGGCCGCCATCACATCAACACGCGCCGGATGCATATATGGCAATGCCGTCAGTTCTGCCTTTGACATTTTCGATAGAGAATCACACGCATCGAGCACCTGATTGAGCGGGATTCTTGCACCGCTGATGGCATTCGAATCATAGCTCGACAATTGGA
>JBARYA010000079.1:0-10337 GCA_049647625.1 Microbacteriaceae bacterium | reverse complement strand
GGGTGAGCGAAAGATCACGGATAGGAGCAACCGTCTTGAGGTTTGGACCGAGGGCCAAAACCGCAGCCTCGAAACGAACCTGGTCGTTACCCTGACCGGTGCAACCGTGAGCAACGGTATCGGCGTTTAGCTCATTGGCTACCCGAACGAGGTGCTTGGCAATCAGCGGACGAGAGAGTGCAGAAACCAGTGGATATTTCTTCTGATAGAGCGCATTGCTCTGGATGGCTGGCATGAGATAGTCATTGGCAAATTCGTCTTTTGCGTCGACAACAACCGATTCCACAGCACCGGAGTCAAGAGCGCGCTGGCGGATAACATCCATATCTTCGCCGCCCTGGCCAAGATCAATGGCGAGCGCCACGACTTCTTGACCGGTCGCTTCTTTCAACCACCCAATACCAACAGTGGTGTCGAGACCACCGGAATAGGCTAATACAACTCTTTTTGACACAATTTCTCCTTGACTGAAAATCTTCCAGTATCTATTCTAATGTTTCGCCGAGCCGATATGGCTGGGCACTGATGTTCTATGGCTGGCGAAGCAACCAGGCCATGAGGGCTTTCTGAGCATGGAGGCGATTCTCTGCCTCATCCCAAATCACGCTCTGTGGCCCGTCTAGGACCTCTGCTGCGACCTCGAAGCCGCGATAGGCCGGTAGGCAGTGTAAGAAGATTGCGGCAGGATCGGCGAGCGCCATCAAAGCCGCACTCACCTGATAGTCGCCAAAGCTCTGCAATCGTGACTCTTTTTCAGCCTCGTTCCCCATCGATACCCAGGTATCGGTAACCATGACATTTGCTCCCTGAGCTCCCGCTTCAGGATCGCTGGTGACCAGCACTGAGCCTCCGGTGCTGGCGGCAATTGCTGCGGCATCCAGAAGAATATCGGCACGAGGTTGATAGCTATCAGGCGAAACAATGCGCACGTGCATTCCTGCAGTCGCGCCCGCCAGCAGGTAACTATGCGCCATATTGTTCGCGCCGTCACCGAAGTAGCTGAGAGTGAGGCCTTTGAGGGTTCCCAGGTGTTCACGCACGGTGAGCAAATCTGCCAGCAGCTGGCAGGGGTGGAAATCGTCGGACAGAGAGTTGATAACCGGGATGGTCGTGTTCTCGGCCATCTCCTCAAGACCTGCCTGAGCATAGGTGCGCCAGACCACAGCGGCAACCTGACGCTCCAGGACACGGGCAGTATCGGCAATGCTTTCTTTTGCACCAAGCTGACTGGAGCCACTATCGATAATGAGCGGGACTCCACCCAAGTCTGCAATACCGGTGGCAAAGGACACCCGGGTACGCGTGCTGGTCTTGTCAAAAATAACCGCGACGGTCTGAGGTCCGGCCAAAGGCTTCTCGCTAAAGCGATCCTTCTTCAGAGCCAGTGCTAGATCGAGCACCTCAGCCTGTTCCTTCGGGGAAAGATTATCGTCACGCAGGAAATGCCGGGTCATAGGGAGAGGGCTTTCTGTTCGGTCTCGGCCAGTATTCGGGCAAAGATGGTGAGGAATTCGTCGCTATCTTCATTATTCAGATTCAGTGGTGGCACGAGCCTCACAATGTCATCATCCGGAGCATTAATAACGAGACCAAGCTCAAGCCCCAGATGAACCATCACCTTGGCATAGGGCTTGGTGAGGGTGATGCCGAGCAAGAGTCCTTTTCCTCTAACACCAGAAATCAGTGGAGATTCGAAATTGAGAATAGCCTCGCTCAATTTCAGGCTCTGTGCCTTCACATTGTCAAGAATGTGTTTGTCTTCAATCTCTTCGAGAACCGCATTCGCAACAGCGCAGGCCAGCGCATTCCCACCAAAGGTGGTGCCATGATCGCCCGGTTTGAACAATTCACCTGCGGCCCCAAAAGTCACCACCGCACCAATTGGGAATCCGCCACCCAAGCCTTTCGCCAGCGCCATCACGTCTGGGACGACGCCTTCGCCCTGGAATGCAAACCAC
The DNA here is from genome assembly GCA_049647625.1 of Microbacteriaceae bacterium. GTDB lineage: Bacteria > Actinomycetota > Actinomycetes > Actinomycetales > Microbacteriaceae > JBARYA01. The sequence continues at coordinate 8,379 of JBARYA010000079.1, read as the reverse complement.
TCACCGGTACGAGCGATGCCGGTCTGAATTTCGTCCAGAATCAGGAGGGCATTGTGCCGAAGGGTGAGTTTTCTCGCCAGCTTGAGGAAACCTTCTGGCAGTGGAAGCACACCGGCTTCTCCCCGAATCGGTTCAATGAAAATAGCAGCGGTATTGTCATCTATAGCACCCTCGAGTGCTTCGAGGGTGGCCTCAATCTGGCGCACATTCGGAACCATAGGTTCGAACGGTTCTTGGAGTGCCGGCTTACCGGTGACAGCAAGTGCACCCATGGTGCGACCGTGGAACGAATGTGTCAAGGACAGTATGGTGCCATTGCGCTTATTCCGACGAGCCAGTTTAAATGCTGCCTCAATCGCCTCGGTCCCAGAATTACAGAAAAATACCCGACCGGAATCACCCGTCTGCGCCAAACGCTTGAGTCTGGCTGCAAGCTCAAGCACCGGCTCATTGGTGAACAGATTCGAGACGTGAGAGAGCTTCTTCGCCTGTTGGGTGAGTGCATGCACAAACACCGGATGCGAATGCCCAAGGGCATTGACTGCAATACCGGCCAAGAAGTCGAGGTAGCGCTTGCCATGAATGTCGACCAGCCAGGAACCTTCACCCGAAGCAAATTGCACCGGTGGTACCGACCAATTGGAGAGCATATCGTTTCGAAAATCGTCTTGCCAGCTCATGAGTGTTCCCTAACCTTTCGCAATATCTTGATTGTTGTCGTCATCGCCCGGTGTCTGGGTGGATAACCCTTCAGAGTCTGTGCCCACATCGCCATAACGGGTGAACTCCACCGGAACCACCTCGGTACCGATACCGGCTGTGGTGAAAATCTCTAAAAGGACAGCGTGGGGCTGTCGTCCGTCGAGGATGGCCGCCTTATCAACCCCGCCCTGGACCGCATCCAAACAGGCCTGCATCTTCGGGATCATGCCAGATTCAAGTTTTGGCATAAGTTTGGCCAGATCATCGGTATCGATTACCGAGATCAGTGAATCCATATTCGGCCAGTCTTGATAGAGCCCAGCCACATCGGTCAGAATCATGAGCTTGGCGGCTGAGAGGGCAATGGCCAACTCGGCCGCAGCAGCATCGGCATTAATATTGAGCAGCCCACCGGATGCTTCCCGTGCAATCGAGGAGACCACCGGGATGCGCCCCTGATGCAGCATCTCAATCAGGCCCTTGGTATTGACCTGGGTAATCTGACCAACATGTCCGAGTTCGACCCGTTCACCATCCTGTTCAACCACCAGCGGTTCGGCGATAAAGATATCGCTCTCCGCCCCACTAGTCCCGGCAGCGAGCTGACCATGGGCGTCAATCGCATCGGTCAATTCAGCCCGAACCTTGGTGGTGAGCACCTCGGTGACCACCTGGATAGCTTCGGTACTGGTGTAGCGATAACCGCCACGGAACTCACTCGTGATGTGTTTCTCTTCGAGTGCCTGGGTGATCTGCGGCCCTCCCCCGTGGACGACCACCGGAAGGATTCCGGCGTAGCGGAGGTAGACCATATCGTCGGCAAAGTGCTGGAGCAAATCTTCGTCAACCATGGCATTGCCACCGAATTTGATCACAATGATTTGGTCACGAAAACGCTTGAGCCAATCAAGGGATTCAATCAGAGTTTCGGCTTTTTGGCGTGCTTCTTCTTGCTCGAGGCTGCGTAGTCGCAGACTTTCCGTCTTCGGAGTGCTGGTCTCGTTTTTCACGACTTCTGGTTTCGTATGTTCTGGTGTATTCATAAAATTCTCATTTGTGCATGTATCAAGACTGTGCCACCGAAGGCAACACACTTAGCTTGAATAGGCGCTATTTTCTTCGACATAGTCGTGGGTCAGATCGTTGCTCCATACGGTGGCGCTATGGGCACCATTGAAGAGTTCGATGCCAATATTGGTATCTCTCGGGGTCATATCAACCTCGTCGCGTGGGCGGTCTGGACCACCGGCGCGGCAAACGCGAACACCATTGATGGTCACATCCACCTGGTAAGGATCGAATGCGGCCTGAGTGGTACCAATTGCGGCCAGGATGCGCCCCCAATTGGGATCATTCCCAAAGACCGCAGCCTTGAAGAGGTTGTTTCGAGCAACAGAGCGGGCCACTTCTTCGGCATCGTCTTCACTGGCTGCACCGCTCACGCTGATGGCAATATTGTGACTGGCACCCTCAGCATCGTTCATCAATTGCATGGCGAGGTCGAGGCAGAGTGCGGCCAGGGCATCACCGAATTCGGCTGCGCTTGGAGTGATTCCACTGGCACCGGATGCCATCAAGGTCACCTGATCATTGGTTGACATGCAACCATCGGAATCTAGGCGGTTGAAGCTGCGCTTTACCGCAAACTTGAGCGCATCATCGAGCTCTGCAGAGCTGAGATTCGCATCGGTGGTGATGACCACCAGCATGGTGGCAAGTCCCGGTGCGAGCATACCGGCGCCCTTGGCCATTCCGCCGATTGACCAGCCATTGGCATGGAACTCTGCCGTTTTTGGCACGGTATCGGTGGTCATAATAGCGCGGGCGGCATCCGGACCGCCGCTATCTGTGAGGAGCCCTGCAGCGCTCTTCACTCCGGCCAGAAGTTTCTCTTTCGGTAGCTGATCACCAATCAGGCCGGTCGAGCAGACCAGAACTTTAGCGGCTGAAACGTCAAGTGCCTCGGCGACGGCCTCAGCCGTAGCGTGGGTAATCTGAAAACCGATTTCGCCGGTGAAGCAGTTCGCCCCACCAGAGTTCAACACAATCGCCTCGGTCACGCCACCTTTTGCGACCTCCATTGACCAGAGGATGGGGTTTGCTTTGGCACGGTTACTGGTAAAGACCACAGCAGAGTTACGTATTGGTCCGATGTTTTGAATCAGGGCAAGATCTGCGTTTCCGCTCACCTTAATGCCGGCAGCAATGCCACTCGCAAGAAAACCTTTGGCGGTGGTAACGGTCATGGTGCGACTCCTATAGCGCTCAGCCCTAAGCTCTCTTGGAGTCCTAGGGCAATATTTACCGATTGAATTGCGGCACCGGCGGTGCCTTTGGTGAGGTTATCAACCGCCGCAATCACGACAAGCCGTCCACTCGATGCATCCACCCCGACGCTAAGGTGCACACTATTTGAACCCAGAACATCCGCAGTGCGCGGCTGCTCCCCCGCAGGCAGTACCGTGATAAATTCCTCATCGGCATAGACTGCATCAAATGCTGACCGGATAGTTTCTTCGGTCACTCCAGCTTTTAACCGTGCCGTACAGGTGGCAAGGATTCCCCGCGACATGGGAACAATAACCGGCACAAAACTGATGGAAAAATCTGCCGCCCCGCTAAGCGCCAGGTTCTGCCCAATCTCTGGAATATGCCGGTGCACTCCACCGACAGCATAGGGGTTCGCTGAACCCAAAATTTCGCTGGCCAGAAGGTGCGTTTTAAGCGCTTTTCCCGCCCCGCTCGGCCCAACAGCCAGGGTAGCCGAGAGGTCGGTAGTCTCAATGAGATCCTTGAAAACCGCCGGGGCAAAAGCCAAAGAAACCAGGCTGGCGTTACAACCAGGAGCACCAATACGCGTTGCTCCAACAAGCTGTTCCCGAAGTTTGCCGCCAGTTACGAGTGGGAGTTCTGGTACCGCATAGGCCCAGGCTCCAAAGTGGGTTCCGCCATAGTATTTGTCCCAGGCGGCACTATCGCTGAGACGGTGATCGGCGCCACAATCCACCAAAATTTTGGGTGCATTCGGATGCGCTTCGAGCTCAGCTGCCAATTCCCCGGACTTGCCGTGTGGCAAAGCCAAAAAGACAATATCGTGACCGGCGAGGTTATCGGCCGTGGTCGCGACGAATTCATAATCACCCATGGCCCGAAGATTCGGGTGCTGCTGATACAGTTTTTGCCCCACATTGCTGTGGGCGGTGAGGGTTTTTACCTCAAGTTGGGGGTGACCCGCGATAAGACGCAGTAATTCCCCGCCAGCATAACCACTGGCTCCGGCGATTGCCACACTATACGACATAGCTCCAAGCTTACTCTTGACACGAACAGATTAAGGGGTGTGTTCGGCAACACTCGGTAGCAGATTGCTAGAGTGTTGCCCAGATTCGGCGTGTCAAAAAAGCCATGCTGTAAGTGTACTGCCCTCGCACGCTTTCGCGCAAACCAATGGTCTTTTCAATTCCGCAAACGTGCAGACTAGTCCCGGATCTGGGCCCCAAAGCGCGACTCCGCGAGCGCTACCCCGGCCATTTTAGCTTCGGTAGCCTCGGCTGCGGTCAGTGTGCGATCATCGGCACGGAAGCGGAGCGCAAAAGTCAGTGACTTCTTGCCCGCCGGGACGCCCTCACCGCGATAGTCTGCAACCAGTCGAATCTGTTCAAGCAGTGCACCGGCACCCTCCTGAACGCTCTCCAGCACTGCACCGGCTGCTTGTTCAGCATCCACCACCAGGGAAAGATCCTGGGTGGCAGCAGACTGGGTTGAAATCGACTCGGCAATGACTTCTGGCGGGGCCAGTTCAATCAAGAGGTCAAGGTCGAGCTCGGAATAGCCCACAACCCGCGGTAGATGGAATTCAGCGGTCAGATGCGGCAAAAGCTCACCGGCAAAACCGATAGATCTCTCCCCTGTCGCGCTTTGCACAAAAAGCTCTGCCGTACGCCCCGGATGATATGCCGGATGCGTACCCTGCTTGACAAGCAGCTCAACACCCAGCGCACGGGCACTCACTCGCGCCGCATCGATAGCGTCCTGCCAGCCAAAAAGCTGAGCTGGCTGACCCGGCTGGGCCAGAATTGCGCTCCCCAGCAGCAGCACGCCGAGACGACGCGGCTGCGGCACAATGGCAGCCTGAATAAGCGGGTATTGCTCTTCGTTGAGAGCTACACCGCCCTCGGGCAGAATCTCGTGACCGTAGACGGTATCGGCTTCTGGTCTAAAGACCAACCCACTCTCAAAGACCGCAAGATCGACCAGGCCACGGGCATGATTTCGGTGTGCTAATTGCAGGAGGCCCGGAAGCAGACAGCGGCGGAGGTATGGCGCTTCGCCATCCAGCGGATTTGCAAGCTTCACCTCAGCCAATTGAGCGTCTGCGTCATCAAGCCCGAACTCGGCCCGCTCTTCGGCGCTGGCGAAGGTGGTATTGAGTCCTGGGGCCAAGAATGGGAAGACAATGACCTCGGTATATCCTGCAGCTGCCAGCTGATTGCTGGCTTGACGGCGGAGTTTCTGCGCCCGGGTCAAGCCCTTGCCCGGAGGCGCGATGGGCAGCACAGCTGGAATCTGATCGTAGCCAACAATACGTGCGATTTCTTCGACCAGATCTGTCTTATGACGCAAATCTGAACGCCAGCTTGGCGGGGTGACCACGAAGGTATCTTCGGTCTCGACCAGCTCGGCGCCGATGAGCTCCAGGCTCTGCACGATCTGTTCGGGCGTGTAATCGATGCCCACATAGGCACTGGCAAATGATTTTGGAAGAACAATTTTCGCGAGATCCTCAGAAATGTCAAAGAACGATCCCAGGGTATCGAGCGTTCCACCAGCAAGAAGCACCAGCAGCTCGGCTACCCGGTCTGCAGCGGCTTCGGCTACCTGTGGGTCGACTCCACGTTCGAAGCGCTTGCTGGCCTCGCTGGGCAGCTTGTGGCGACGAGCGGTGCGGGCAATGGAGATTCGATCAAAATTGGCTGCCTCAATAAGCACATCGGCGGTTTCCAGGCTGAGTTCGGTCTCAAAACCACCCATAACTCCGGCCAAACCAATCGGGCCACGAGCATCACAAATCAACAAATCTTCCGTGTGCAGGGTACGGATATTTCCATCCAGAGTCTTTAAGGTTTCGCCCTCAGCGGCACGACGAACGGTTAAACCACCCTGAAGTTTCTGCAAATCGTAGCCGTGAATTGGCTGCCCAAGCTCCAGCATGACGTAATTGGTGATGTCCACCGCAAGTGAGATCGAGCGGATACCCGCCAGTTGCAGACGCATCACCATCCACGGTGGGGTTGGTTTGCTGGCATTGATGCCACGAACCACGCGGGTCGCAAAAACGCTGGCACCGAGCTTGCCTCGAATTGGGCTGAGGTCATCCAGAACAACCTCAAAGCCGGTGCCCTGAGGGATTACTCCGCGATGTGCCGGGTCACGATAGACCGCCCCGGTCGAGTGTGAGAACTCGCGCGCGAGACCCCGAATCGACATGGCATAGCCGCGATCTGGAGTCACATTGACGTCGACCGCAGCATCGTTGAGGCCGAGGAGTACTTTGGCGTCGGCACCGTGCTCAGGGTCAAGACCGAAGCGTTGAAGCACGATAATGCCATCGTGGTCTTCGCCTAGGCCGAGTTCACTCAAGGAAGCGAGCATGCCATCAGAGATATGCCCATAGGTCTTTCGGGCTGAGATCACAAACTCGCCGGGAAGAACCGCACCCGGAAGAGAAACCACAACCTTATCGCCGACATCAAAATTGCTCGCGCCACAGACAATGCCGCGAACATCCTCGCCACCGTCTGCTGCCTGCTGCCCGGCAGGGGCAACCCGAACCTGGCACCAGCGAATGGTTTTACCGTTAGATTGTGGTTCGTCAACAAATTCCAGCACTTCACCGACAACGACCGGACCAGAAACCCCGGTTCCAATGATTTCTTCTTCTTCGAAACCCACCCGAACCAAATCGGCGTGCACCTGCTCGGGGGTAATTCCCTCTGCTAGATCAACAAACTCGCGCAACCACGAAATCGGTACTCGCACCGCTAAACCACCATTCCAAACTGTTGGCTAAAGCGAATATCGCCCTCCGCCATATCGCGCATATCTTGGACACCGTTTCGGAACATCAGGGCACGTTCAATGCCCATTCCGAACGCAAAACCTGAGTAAATTTCCGGATCAATACCTGCTGAACGCAGCACATTGGGGTTCACCATGCCGCAGCCGCCCCATTCAATCCAGCGAGCGCCACCCTTGAAACTGGGATGCCAGAGATCAAACTCAGCACTGGGCTCGGTGAAGGGAAAATAGTTGGGACGCAAACGGATGCGCGCCTCATCGCCAAAGAGTTGCTTGGCGAAATATTCAACGGTACCGCGAAGGTTTGCCATCGAAAGACCCTTATCGACGGCAATTCCCTCGATCTGGTGGAATACCGGCAGGTGCGTGGCATCGTACTCATCATTACGGAAAACTCTGCCAGGAGACACCACATAGACCGGAAGCTCGCGTGATTGCAGGGCCCGAATCTGTACCGTGGAGGTTTGAGAGCGGAGCACCAGATGGCTGCCACTCGGCTCAATAAAGAACGTGTCCTGCTCGCCCCGAGCCGGATGATCCGGATCGGTGTTCAGCGCATCGAAGTTGTACCATTCGCTCTCAAGCTCTGGGCCTTCGGCGACTTCCCACCCCATCCCGATAAAAATATCGGCCATCTCTTCTTGAAGAAGATTCACCGGATGTCGCCCTCCTGGACGAATACGGGTGCTTGCTGCGGTCACATCGACGCCCTCGGCCTTGAGACGGGATTGCTCCTCAGCCACCGCAATCTCAGCCTCTTTTGCGGCAAAGGCTTGCATGATCTGCGCTCTGGCTTCGCCAACAAGTTTGCCAAAGCTGGCACGATTCTCTGCTGCTACGCTTTTCAGCGATTGACTCAGCGCAACCAGCGCCGACTTTTCACTAATGTGCTCGGCACGAACAGCTTTCAGCTCTGCAAGCGTGTGGGCCGCATCGATGGCTGTTTGTGCGCGCGCAATAACGGCAGAAACATGTTCAGGGGTGATTTCAGCTGATTCAGACACAGTAGTTAATCTTAGCCGACTTGCCTGAAGGCCCCCGAACCTGAGTTACTACCTACCGGTGTGTGCGGTGATCACCGAGGTGATCGGTGGCAATGGCTCCATACCCGGCAAATCTGGCGCTTCCGGCCCACCGGCACCGCCCTGTGCAGGACGCTGTTCGTGGGTCATTCGACGTGAAAGATACTTGGCAAACCAAGAAACCGTGAGGTTAATCAGCAGGTAAATAGCCAGAGTAATAAAGAAGAATGTGAACATGTAGTTGTTGCCATAGTAGGCAGCAAGGTAGCTCATATTATTGCGCAAGAGTTCTGGATACGAGATCACATACCCGAGGCTGGTGTCCTTGAGGAGCACCACAATCTGAGCAACGATAATCGGTGTCATCTGCTTGAACGCCTGTGGGAATTCAATCAAGAAACGCGTTCTGGTACCGCTCAAACCGATGGTCAATCCGGCTTCACGCTGTCCTCGAGGCAGAGAGCGCAAACCGGCCCGCAGGATCTCACCAATCAAGGTGCCGTTGTAGATGGTGAGTGCTGCAACCACAGCCCAGAATGGCGCTCCCTGGAAAACAAGGAGGAGCAAGAAGAGCATC
>JBARYA010000078.1:0-15015 GCA_049647625.1 Microbacteriaceae bacterium | reverse complement strand
GTTCCGAGGCGTTGTAGCAGGCTGACCTGAGCAAGGCCGGCAGCAGCATCCTGGTCCTTTGGATTTGCCTCAAGCGCGCGATGATACGCCCGGATTGCAGCGTCGTAGTCACCACTATTGATGGCGTCGAAAGCAGCCTGATGGTTTTCATCTAGTGGTTCTGGCTCCTGTGCCACTTCTTCGGTGGTCGCGGGAATAAGGCCCGGTAACCCCTGATCTGCAGCGAAACCAATGAGCTGATCAAGAATTTCTTTGACCTGAGCCGCAGGCTGTGCGCCAACGAAGAGCGGCATCACCTGACCGTTAATGAGCGCAACAACTGTGGGGATTGATTGGGCCTGAAATGCGCGTTGCAACCCAGGATTCTGGTCAACATCAACCTTTACCAGCACAAATTTGCCCTGATATTCGCTAGCAAATCCTTCAAGTATTGGACTCAGCTGTTTACATGGGCCGCACCAGGTTGCCCAGAGATCAACCACAACCGGTACCCGCTTTGAAAGTTCTAAGAACTCTTCAAAGTTCGCATCACTCGCATCAAAAACAAAAGTGTTCGGGGCATTCGCTGCTCCTGAAGAAGGCTGAGGGGTGCTCATCTGGCCAGCCTGTGAGAGATCAAACATTGCTTCACTTTCCACAATCAGGGGTATTGTTTTACTTTTCTACCGCCGAGATAATGTTTTGACTATAACCGATTAAACGCACTTTGCCATCGGTCTCGGTCAACGGGGGCACATAGAACAATACTTGTTGCAGATAGGTGACAACTATTCCGGTAGAGCTCTTATCTTTACCCAGAAGAATTTTCGCCTTCCCCGATGGAGAAACTGTCGCACCCTTTTCCGTTGGGGTCACCGTTTCGGTCTCAGTAATACTTCCGAGGACAATTGCGCCAGAGTTCTTGGTCCAGAACCCAACAATTGGCATGGTTGAAAGCGCGTCACCGAATTCAAGCTTCGAATATTTCGGCATCGCCTTGATTCTGGCGTCTTTATAGGCTTTTCCAAACTTTTCGAGCAGGACATCACCCTCGGTTTCAAAGATGCCTGCTTCGTTTGCAGAGTCACCATTGAGCATGATTTGCGCATAGTTCTCGAAGACTTGGAGCTTCGTAAATGGCAGGAGTTTGCTATCGTCCGGCACTGTTGCACTTCCCTGAGCCGCCGCAGAAACTTCTGGTAAATCCTGAACCAGGTTCACCTGGTAGACCAGCTTGTAGTTCTCTCTTGGGGTGGCCTGGGTGAAATATTGCAATTGCGGGAATGCAGATTCGCCATTAGGAACATCTGAAACAACCATAAAGGAGCGTGGCCAGCCCGCTGTCTGCTGGGGTAAGAACAGTTTGACCGATTCTGGATCGACTCCGGCTGGCAGCGTGTTATTGCTATCAGCTTTTGCCAGCGTATACGCAGCTTTTCGTGTGGTGAGAGCTCCAAGATCAACTCGCTCGGCAGCAAGTTCTGGATCGAGAGCTTCATCTGCAGCAATAATCGACAAAGAGATTCGGCTGATAACGCGCTCAAATTGCAACACCGAGAGGCTTGGTTGAATTATTTCTAATTCCGGCGCCGGAGTGGTGGATGTTGTGGTTGGAGTTTCTGTTCCATCCGCCGGGAATTGCGGCCAATAACTCGGTGAGCATCCGGTCACGAGAAGTGTTGAAACGGTGAGTGCGGCACCGAATGTGAGCGCCTTTGGTGCCTTGCGGCGGCCCTTCTTCGGAGCCTGAGCAATGGCATCCTTCTTGAAACCGCGAACAAGAGACTTTTTGTTTTGCAGTTCACGAGGATTCTTGCGCCGAGGACCCCGTTTTTTGCGGAAATCTCGAATGGCCAGCACCAATAACAAAATACCGATGGCAACAAGGATGCCGCCAAGAAGGAAGAATGGGCCGGCCCAGGGGGTGGAGTTGTCCAGCGTCCAGGTGAGTTTCACCTCGCCCAAGAGGCCTGGTTCTCCGACATCCGTGGTAATCATCAGGCTGTAATCATCGGGAATATCAACGGCAAAACGAAGATTCTGAAAAGCGCTGTATTCGTCAAACCAAAGATCAGAACCGACAGGATTCGGCAGCGTGTTCTCGGCACCAGCCACCAAACGGGTGGTCAAGGTTTCGGTGCGTTCGTTGAACTGGAGGGTGCTGTATTCGGTGTCGGTCAACCAGGCTTGAATATCGCTGGTTCGCCCGGTTACCGCAATAATTTGACCATCGGCGTCGATGTTCAGTCTTTGTCGGTTCGGGAAAGAATTCAGAACATGGCTATCAATGACCAGTGCTGCGCTCTGCTTTGGAACAGTGGTTTGCAGTTCCAGACTATCGGGACCGAGGAAAATGGTTCGTTGAGCAATACCCAAAATAATGAATAGGGCAGCGAGTAAGAACACCCCCACAGCAGCTAGAAAGCGCAATTTGCCTCCGGAATTTCCTCGTCAAAAAAAGTCGAACCGACCCAGATTAGCTGAGCAAGCTGAAAACTTCTTGACTATTCGCTGCACAGCACTCCCTACCCTTGTACAGCAATCATTCAGCTATTTCGAAAAATCTCTCGGCCTGACCAGCCTAAACTAGAGCTAGACTTCCAAATTCAATGACTTTCGGAAATAACACCGAGTAAAGGAGCCGACTCAAGTGAGCCAAGCCGAAAATGGTTTCTCTAAAGTCATGCGTGGTTATGACCCAGATGAGGTTGATAGCACGTTACAAGATTTGAGCCGAGATTTGGTTCTGACCAAGAACCAAGTCTCAGAGCTGAACCAGCAACTTCGAGATACAAAACGAGAACTCAAGTTAGCCCAAACCGATCTTGAACAGCTCGGGGCTCCCAGTTACGCCGGCCTGGGCGCAAAATTTGAGCACACACTCCGCACTGCTGAGGAGACAGCTATTCGTCTGGTTTCGACCGCCGAAACGAATGCTGCGGCCATACTTACCCAGGCAAATGATGAAGCCCTGACCATCAGAAAACATGCTGAGGAACTGTACCAGAGCAAAATGGCCGAGGTTGAAGAAACCGCCCGTCAAATGGTTGCCGCCACTCATCATCGTGTTCGTAACTTGGAGCAAAATGCTGAAGAACGAGCCGCGGAAATAGCCGACGAAGCACTTCGCGAGGCTTCCGGAATCCGTGGCGCTATCGCAACCGAGGCCGCAGAATTGCGCACAACTTCTAAGCGCGAAACCGAGACCCTCCGCGCCCAGGCAGCCCTCGAAGTCGCCGAAATGAAGGCTGTCATTCTTAAAGAAGCAGCAGAAACCCTCGATTCAGATGCGGTACTGTCACAACAGATTCGCCAGGATCTCGAGGTAGAACTTGCCGCTCGACGCTCACAAGCCGAGCAGGAATACCTCTCACGGCACCAGGATGCTGTGAGCGCTACCCAAAACTACCTAGATGAGGCAAATGCGCTTCTCGCCGAGATTATTCGCCGACTGAACGACAAACGCCTTGAGGTAGATACCATCGAAGCCGCAGCGGAATCAGATGCTAAGAAATTGCGCGAGGCAGCCCGCCTCGAAGCTGAAGAGACAGTCATCGCTGCTGAGAAACAGGCAATCGCAACCAAACATGCTGCCGAGCGTGAAGCCAAAAAACAGCTTGCTTCTTCGAAAGAAGAGCTCCTGGCACTCAAAGAAGAAGAAAAAGCCCTACGCAATTATTTCAGCGGAATGAAGAGTCTCATCACCCAGGCAAGCAAGATTCCTGCGAGCGAAGTGCGCGTTTCGACACCCCGAAAACCTAAAGCGATAGAAGCTCCCAAAACCGGCGAATAGCATAGGCTGACATCATGAAGATACAGAACGTTTTTCGCACTGCTCTCATTGCAACTCTCGCAGTTGGTGTTGGCCTCATTATTTGGAATGCTGCCGCGACCCTAGCCGCAATTATTACCTATATTGGGGCTGCCCTCTTCATTGCCATGGGGCTTGAGCCTGCAGTCCGTTGGGTTACCACAAAGGGTCTCCCCCGGTGGTCGGCACTGATTATTGTGCTCTTGGGTCTTATCGCCGTTATTACTGGTTTGATCTGGATTATTATGCCGGTTGTCGTCGGACAGATTGCTGGATTATTTGAAAGCATTTCGAAATACGCTCAAAGTCTGACTTTTGAAGAATTTCTCAATTCCATCCGAGATATTCTTGGCCCACTCAATGATTATATTGATCTTGATACCCTCCAAAAGCAAATTATTGAGTTCTTCCAAAACACAGAAAATCTCGCGGGTATAGGATCCGGCGTTCTCAACGTTGGATTGGGCATTGCTAACGGCATCTTTGGCGCCTTCATCATCTTTATTCTGACCATCTATTTCACGGCATCACTGCCAAACATGAAAAAGAGTTTTGTAGAATTAGTACCCGCTTCAAAACGTGAAAAAGTGGAAAGTCTGACCGACAAAATTACCAAGTCGGTGGGTAACTACGTTGCCGGACAAGTCTCTTTGGCAGCACTCAGTGGTGTTTTAAGCTTTATCTTCTTGAGTATTCTCGGTGCCCCATTCCCTGCTGTTTTAGCTACCATCGGATTCATGTTTACCCTGATACCACTGATTGGTACAGTCACCGGTTCAACCATTATTGTGTTGACCACTTTGCTGCTTGGGAATACGACAATAGGCATTATTGCAGCAATTTACTACTACGTCTTCTACATGAACATTGAAGCCTATGTGATTTCGCCACGAATCATGAATAAAGCTGTTGCAGTTCCCGGATCAATTGTCGTAATCGCTGCCCTCTCCGGAGGTGCGCTCCTCGGACTCCTGGGTGCCCTGATCGCTATTCCGGTTGCAGCCTCGGTGCTGATTATTATTCGCGAAGTTGTTGTACCGAAACAAGACGCCAGCTAGTACGCAAAAGTACATTGCCGCTTGGATTGCCGATTTCGGCACTTCAAGCGGCAATTGTTTTTAAGAGCTAAATTTGGGCTGGAGCTTCGCTCGGCCAGACCTTCGGTAATGGAAGTTTTGCCGGATTAATAATGCCCACGATCTCGCTCAACACGCGGTAGACCTGCGCTTCGCCAATCCAGAGATGTTTTCCACCATCCACATTAATTAAGTCAATCTGCGGAATGACGCTGAAACGTTCTGCAGCCTCTGCGGGGCGGAGATAGTCATCAAACTCAGGAATTAGCGCATGCAGCTCAGTGCCGGTTTCAGCCCAGCGTTGCAGGTCTTCGACACTGGTGCGGTGCAGTGGAGGTGAGAGCAGAATCGCTCCCTGAATGTCGTGCTCAAGGCCATATTTCAATGTCAGCTCGGTGCCGAAAGACCAACCCAGGAGCCAAGGATTCGGCAGTTGACGTTCCCGCACAAAATCCATTGCTGCGGCAACATCGAACCGTTCAGCATTACCTTCGTCGAAGCTCCCCTCACTGGTGCCACGGGGAGAAGTGGTGCCACGGGTGTTGAACCGTAGCACTGCCAGATCTGCCAAGGCAGGAAGACGATTGGCGGCTTTCCGGATGACGTGTGAGTCCATGAATCCACCGCCCGGAGGTAAAGGATGCAGAGTGACCAGGGTGGCTACTGGTGCATGATTCAGCGGGGCTGCAATTTCGCCAACCAGCGTCAGACCATCGCTGGTGTGCAGTTCGATATTTTCACGAATTGCCGGTAGCTCCGTGGCGCTCCGAATCTCGATCACCTATAGGCTCACTTTCCAACAATGATTGTGCCAATGACGCCTGGCAGCAATTGCACTTTCTTCGCCCAAAATGTCATCGGCACGCCAGGCAACCAGATGAGCAATGCCCGGGTTCACATCCAGACCGCATCCCGGACATTTATAGACCTTTTCTGAACGCCCTGGCCCGATGGTTTGAACACTCCATTGACCGCTCCGACGCACTTCGCTACGGGTAAAACCACCCAGCAGATAGCTAAAATCAGACTCTTCGGGGTCAGGAACATTGCTCCACTTATCTACCCGACGTTTTCTAGCCATAGTTCAAGAATACCCTCTCGCTCATCCGAAAAGGTTCTCAGCGGATGCTCCCGCGTGCCTAGTACCAGCCCTTGGTCTGGAAGAAGCCCCAGGCACCACACGGTGTGCCATAGCGATTTTGCACATAACCCATACCCCAACGAATTTGGGTCTCAGGATTCGTTTGCCAATCAGCGCCGGCTGAAGCCATCTTCTTTCCCGGGAGGGCCTGCGGGATGCCATAGGCGCCGCTGCTGCGATTGGCGGCATCGTAGCGCCATCCTGATTCACGATGCCAGAGCTTAACCAGGCAATTGTACTGATCAACGCCCCAGCCCTTGGCTTGAACCAGAGTGAATGCATATTCCTGAGCGGCAGCAACATCAGCATTCGTTGATTTTGGAACGCGAACCATTGAAACGCTTGGCTCCTGAGCCGTGTATCCGTCTCGTTCAGCATCAGCAAAAAGAAGCTCAGAATCGACAATAATGTTCTGATTATCGATATTTCCCGGCACGGATTCATTGGTGCCGTCTTGTGCCCGCACCTCTGAAGACTCAAAAATAGGAGCCAAAGCAGGAAGCATCAAAAAAGCGAGGGCAGAGAGCACCGCTGGCTTCTTGAAACGCTTCATTCCGGAGTGGAGAGAACCGTAGCCCTGATCGGGCGCAGGCTTGCTCGAACTCGCGAGTTCTTTGGCTTTGAGAGTCACAATGAGACTAGTTTAGAGTCTCAAGCTGAGAAATACGACAAAAAATTCTGCGGAAATAGCCCGCTGAGAATAGCTAGCTGCCGAACTCCTCATTGAGGAGCAACTCGACTACCCTATCGAGTACGGCATCAACCTGTGCTTCCTGATAGCCATTCGACTGCTGAATGAAAGCAATTTTTCTTACCTGATCTGCACTGAGATGTCCGGTATTTTCGAAGTGCCCCAGTAGGAGATCCGCAAAGGCGTCAACACCAGAGCGTGAATATCCCTGCCGAAGCGGTCCAGAACGTTTGAACTTTTTTCCTGGCTCACGTTTGAGACGGGCAACAACCTCTTTGATTTGCTCGTTGACCAGCTCTGACCAACCTGGAGCACCCAGAACGGCAATTTTTTGTTCACGTTCTTTTTGGTAAAACACTGCCTCGAGTCGCTCGAGCGCCTCATCAACCGCATTGATTTGGTACCCGCCCTTATCAAGCGTAAAAGCCGTTGTGCGGATGGTCGCAGCGGTGTATTCGCTCACACCACTATTCAGCTGCGCAAACGCTGCTCGGGCCTCTGCCAAAAACTTTTCGACCTGATCAACACGATAACCGCGTTCACTTTTTTGTGCCCGTGGAAAAGACTCAGCCATTATTCCCCTCATCCATTATCTGTTTGGGACAATCATCCATACTAAATTCCTGCAATGCTTGGTTGCTCCAAAAATTAGAGAACAAAGGCACTAAAAACAATATATGCCATCAGGCAGGAAGGCAGCATAGAATCCAGCCGATCCATGAAGCCACCATGGCCCGGGAGGAACCCGCTCATGTCTTTAATGCCCAAATCTCGCTTGATTAACGATTCGGACAAATCTCCAATTGTTGCCGATGCAACCATCGCCAATCCTAGGATGCCGCCAACCCACCAGGGCTGATCGAGTAAGAAGAGCGCAAAGCAGACTCCGGCAATAACACCCGCGACGATAGAGCCCAGGAAGCCCTCCCAGGTTTTTGAGGGGCTAATTTTGGGGACGAACTTGTGCTTTCCCCAGAGGACACCGGCAAAGAGCGCAGAGGTGTCAACACAAACCACGGTCACCACAAATGCGATAACCCATAACTCGCCGTGCTCGTGCCGCAGCAGCAGAGCCGCAAAACTGAGCAAGAAGCCCAAATAGACCTGAACCAGAATGCTGGCCCCAAAGTCGAAGAAGAGCGCCTGTGTGCCCGTTCTATGACTCTTTCGGAGCAATTCTGCCGTCCGCCAGAGCAAAACGAACGCAATTGCCGCACCGAGAGCGACAATTTGACCCAGATTATTGAAATAATACGCCGCGAATGATTGGGCAATTACGCCAATCATCGACGCTATTCGGGGAACATCCCGCTGTTGCGCCCGGAGTGCCTGCGCAAACTCGTAAGCACCAATGGCAATAGCTATCGCCAAAAAGACCAGAAATAGCTCTTTGACGAAGACCAAGCTTCCCAGAAACACGAGACCGAGAACCAGACCAATACCCACAGCCAGAAGCAGGTTCCTGCCACTGCGCTTATTTATGCGCTCCTGAGTTTGCTCGAGAACATGCAGGAATGACTCTGGAGTTGCAGCCTGCGCTTTGTCCTGCTGCATCCCTATTGCTGGGGTGACATCCTCCGGGTCGTTCTGACCATCAACACCCGACACTCTTCGCTAAACCTCGAGGAGTTCGACTTCTTTACGCTTCAGGGCATCATCAATTGCATCAACCCGAAGCTTTGTGGCATGATCAAGCTCTTTTTCTGCACGGGCCAGATCATCTTCGCCGACCTCTGCCTTCAGAGCATCGAGATCGTCCTTTGCCTTACGACGAATATTTCGAATAGCAACGCGAGCGTCTTCAGCCTTGGTCTTTACGAGCTTGACGTACTCTTTGCGTCGCTCTTCGGTGAGTTCCGGAAAGTTGACCCGGATGATATTGCCGTCATTGCTCGGATTCACACCAAGGTTTGGGGTATCACGAATCGTCTGTTCGATATCGCGCAGGGCAGCCTTGTCATAAGGAGTGATAACCAGGGTACGAGCTTCATTCGCCTGGATTGATGCCAGCTGCGAAAGTGGGGTCGGCGTACCGTAATAATCAACCAGAAGACGCTGAAAGAGCTGTGGATTTGCACGGCCGGTTCGCACGGTTGCGAAATCATCTTTTGCAACCTCAACAGCCTTATCCATTTTGATACCGGATTCGGTCAAGACTTCTGAAATCAATGTAGCTCCTTCTCGTTCAATCTCATTCTAGTTGCTCACGAGGGTACCGATGGGGTCACCAAGCAGTGCCCGGGTAATATTTCCCTCTTCATTCATGCCAAAGACCCGCATCGGCATCGAGTTGTCCATGCAGAGGCTAAAAGCGGTGGAGTCCACAACTTTCAGTCCCTGAATGAGCGCCTCACTATAGGTAATCGTGTCCAGCTTGTGTGCGTCAGGATTGGTGCGCGGATCAGCGTCGTAGACCCCGTCAACACCGTTCTTGGCCACCAGCACCTCTTCGGCATGAATCTCGAGAGCACGCTGGGCCGAAACCGTATCGGTGGAGAAATATGGCATACCGGCACCGGCACCGAAAATGACCACACGGCCCTTTTCAAGGTGGCGGATAGCGCGGCGGGGAATATATGGCTCAGCAACCTGGGTCATAGCAATTGCCGATTGCACGCGGGTCTCAACACCGGCCTGCTCGATAAAGTCTTGAAGGGCTAGGGCATTCATGATCGTGCCCAACATGCCGATATAGTCAGCGCGTGAACGGTCCATGCCGTTTTGGGAGAGCTCTGCGCCGCGGAAAAAGTTTCCGCCACCGACAACAATTGCTATTTCAACCCGGTCAGCAGCTGCGGCAATTTGCCGGGCAATTCCGCTCACAATAATGGGATCGACGCCGAGTTTGCCTCCCCCGAATGCTTCGCCTGAAAGTTTAAGGAGAACCCTGCGGGCTGGAGTTGCTTCGATCATCATGCTCACTTTCTTAGGCGGTCGCTGCTTTTTCAAGAGTACCAGCATCAACTTCTGGGGCAACTGAACCCCACCCATTTTGTCGAATATCCTGTGCGAAAGTTAAAAAATATTCCCCCGGAGCAAAAGCTTCGGGGGAATATAAATAGCAGTGTTCAGGCGTCTTTAGGCTCCAACACGCAAACGGGCGAAGCCCTGGACAGTGAGTCCTGCGTTGGCAACAACCTGGCTCACCTTGAGCTTATTGTCCAGAGCATATTCCTGCTCGTTCAGAACAACCTGCTTGAAGAATGAGTTCAGGCGACCTTCAACGATCTTTGGCAGCTGCGATTCTGGCTTGCCCTCGTTGATAGAGATTTCGGTCACAATACGACGCTCGT
Organism: Microbacteriaceae bacterium; assembly: GCA_049647625.1. Lineage (GTDB taxonomy): Bacteria > Actinomycetota > Actinomycetes > Actinomycetales > Microbacteriaceae > JBARYA01. The sequence goes on along the minus strand of JBARYA010000078.1, from coordinate 5,024 downwards.
TCTCAACGGCCTCTTCAGAAACATCCTCACGGTTGAGGACCTCTGGAGCGGCGAAAGAAATGTGCTGTGCGATTGAGCGAGCAACCTCAGCATTATCACCGGAGTAACCGAAAACAACGCCCAACTGAGGAGGAAGATCCTTGTTGGTGCGGTGCAGGTAAACCTCGAAATGATCTGCTGTTACAACGCTTACGGCACGAAGCTCAAGCTTCTCACCCAGGATTGCACTGGCATCAACAACGGTTTCTTCAACAGTCTTGCCGTCAACAGGTGCAGCCTGTGCTGCTTCAAGGGTCTCAGCTCCGGCTGCAACGATTGCATCCAGAACCTGCTCGCCCAGAGCAATGAACTTCTCGTTCTTTGCTACGAAGTCGGTCTCAGCACCGAGCTCAATAAGGTAGCCCTTATTTCCGCTAATCTTGGCTGCAACGAGGCCTTCAGAAGTTGCGCGACCTTCGCGCTTTGCAACGCTCTTCATGCCCTTGAGACGCAAAATCTCAATAGCTTTTTCCTGATCGCCTTCGGCTTCTTCGAGAGCGCTCTTGACGTCCATCATTCCCGCTCCGGTGAGCTCACGCAGATTCTTAATGTCTGCGAGGGTGTAATTTGCCATTATTCCTCATCTACTTTTTCGAAAATTGTGATTGATGGTTCAATCACAATAAAAATCATGCTTTGTTCAGCGCCATGCGCTTTCGAGTGTTCGTCTTGGTGTGTACTTGCGTAAACACCAAGACGATTCTCAAAAAGTTACTCGGCAGCCTTGTCGCCGGCTTCAGCAGCGGCTTCAACAACCTCAACCACAGCTTCTTCAGCAGGTGCTTCGGCAACAACCTCTGCAACAGCTTCAGCGGCTGGTGCGGCTTCACCCTGAAGAAGTTCGCGCTCCCAATCGGCCAAAGGCTCGGCAGCAGCTTCATCATTGCCCTGGTGGCGCTGAATCAGGCCTTCTGCAACAGCATCCGCAATAACACGGGTCAACAGTGCTACTGAACGGATTGCGTCATCGTTGCCCGGGATTGGATACTGCAGGTCATCTGGATCACAGTTGGTGTCAAGAACACCGATAACTGGGATACCAAGCTTCTTGGCTTCGTCGATGGCCAGGTGTTCCTTCTTCGCGTCAACAACCCAGATGGCTGAAGGAGTGCGGTTCAGGTTACGGATACCACCGAGGGTCTTGTGAAGCTTGTCGAGTTCACGCTTGCGCAAAAGCAGTTCTTTTTTGGTGAAACCGCTGCTGGTTCCCTCATAATCAAGCTCTTCAAGCTCCTTCATGCGGGCAAGACGCTTGCTCACAGTGCTGAAGTTGGTCAGAAGACCACCAAGCCAGCGCTGGTTTACATAAGGCTGGCCTACGCGAGTAGCCTGCTCAGCAATTGCTTCCTGTGCCTGCTTCTTGGTGCCAACGAAAAGTACGGTGCCGCCATGGGCTACGGTCTCTTTAACAAAGTCATAGGCTTTGTCGATGAGGCCAAGTGACTGCTGCAGGTCGATGATATGAATTCCGCTGCGTTCGGTCAGAATAAAACGCTTAACTTTCGGATTCCAACGACGAGTCTGGTGTCCAAAGTGAACACCGCTATCGAGCATCTGGCGGATTGTAATTACGGCCATTGCCGTTCTCCATTTCTGGCACACAACAGTGCCAATCGGTTTTCTCGCGAGACCGGGTGGTCTCGCTCCTAGTGTTCGTAGGCTGACCGCCCGCGTTGCGGGACCGATGGCAGCACATGTATTCGAACACGCGAAGTCAACCCAAGTTATGGGTTGCCCGTAAATTATAGCAGTTCTTTCTCCCAAATCATTACCGTGAGCAAAAGCACACAATTCAATACCGGTTGCAAGAGCTTCAGCCCGGAGTCGGTGATGCTCGAACAATGCAAACGTTCAGGACACTCTATTCTCTCATCAGGCAAACAAAGCAAAGGAGTTATCGTCGTTTAATCGCAACGGTATTGCTCATAGGAGTCGTTACTCCCCCTGTTTTTGCAGCTACAATGCCCAAGGATTCCGTTTATTTCAGCGGTATTGCCGAGGAATTTGATGCGAACCCGTACCTGGGCGAAAATTTCACACCCTGGTCTTGGCCGAGCGATTCGCAGCGAATCCTGCGCAATTTCCTCGTTCCGAGTCTGGTGCTCGATCCGAAACATCGCGGTCTCGACATCGCGCTTGAGGAGGGGAACCAGCTTCGCAGTCCCAGCTCAGGAATAGTACGATTCTCAGGCTTTGTTGTGGATCGATACCTGCTCACCATCGACCATGGCAAGGGTCTAATCAGCACCTTTGAACCGATCGAGACCCAGCTTCTCGCCGGTGATACCGTTGCTCGGGGGCAAATCATCGGCCAGCTTCCAGCGCAAGGCGAGCCCAAACACTGTGCCGTGTCCTGTTTCCATTTTGGCGTGCGCAAGAACGGTAAATACTTGAACCCGCTACTGCTCCTGGGAGCTCTCCCCCGTTCTGTGCTCTACCCGGTGGAGTCACCCTATTTCAGGTACTGACCCTCGGAAGATCAGAAAACGCTGGCAAACAGCTCTCGATCAAATGCCCTAGGCGCGTGGGTGCGCGATCTTGTAGCTCTCCTTGAGACGTTCCATCGAAACGTGGGTATAGATCTGGGTCGTTCCGAGGTTGCTATGACCCAGCAACTCCTGCACCGCGCGAAGGTCTGCCCCATGGTCCAGCAGGTGCGTTGCTGCACTGTGTCGGAGCGCGTGTGGTCCGGACGGACCGGACCCCGGCACCGGCTCGAGAAAACGATGCACAATTCCGTAGGCAATCCGGGGATGGATACGTTTTCCCATGGTGCCCAAGAATACCCACCGTGCTGAAGCGTCATTTTCGAGCTGCGGCCGCCCGTGAGTGAGATATTTTTGCAAGGCCTCAGCTGCCGGTTTCCCGAAAGGCACGATACGCTCTTTATTGCCCTTGCCGATAACCCGTAGTTGCAGGGTTGTGAAATCAATCTGATCCAGTGTGAGACTGACAAGCTCGCTCACTCGAATGCCACTGGCATAGAGGGTCTCAATAATGGCATGATCGCGATAGGGCTCTGGACTATCGCCAACGGCCTGCTCAGCCATCTCATCCAGAAGATCAATCAGCTGATGTTCGGATATGGTCCGTGGCAAATTTCGGCCACGTTTGGGGCTGCGCAAGCGAGCGGCCGGATCATGGCTGAGATGATTGTTCTCAACCAACCAGGTGCAAAAACTTCTGATGCTCACAGTTTTTCGGGCAATCGTTGAGGCGGAGAGTCCAAGATTTCGTTCTTTCCAAAGCCAACTACGGAAATGCTCCAAATCGAGCTGCTCAATCAGGCTGATCTGGTCCTCGGCCAAATATTCGAAGAGCGCATTGAGGTCAGCGTTGTAGGAATGGATGGTGAGTGGTTAATAATTGCGCTCGAATTCGAGGTACTTCATATACGCCTCGAGTGCCACCAATAACCGCATAGCACCATACTAATCGGATGGCACAGTTTTCAGGCCTTGCCGAGCACCTCACTGAGTCTCCACGAGAGATATCAGCTTTCGAGCAAGACCCTAGCGACGAACCAAAAGGAAACTGCTTGAATCGGTATTGTTGACCCATGCCATTGACGTATCATCCATAAGCAGCACTTCGAAGCCTTTGTGTGAACCTGGAGGGCTGATACGAGTTCTTTCAATAGTAATCGTGGTTGATTGTTCGGCATGATCAGTAACACCCGGAACATTCTGACAATAAATCATCTGACCCTCGGCCGGGAATATATAACGGATGTCTGCAGATACCGGCTCCAAACCTGCCCCCGTATTGATATGTGTGAGCTGCCAGGCCCCAATCAGATTCTTCGCGAGATCTTTTGGCGTGCGTGTGGGCATTTCGCCTGACGATGCCACTCGAGGAGAGTCCCAGTCACAGCTTGCCACCGTTGGCTCCTGCTTTGGGGTTTCAGTGCTCTGCTCAGGTGCAGATGTCGTCCGATCAGGAGCTTCAGTACCTCCGGGAGCGTCAGGAACCCCTGAAGAACAAGCGGCTAAAGTAAAAATTATTGACAACGGAACAAAAAGAAGAAGACTTCGTGACTTAACCCTCATCGGAAACTCCTTATGCTTGTTTGAACAGCGCTGTCCGAAATCTCATGATAACAGTCAAACTGCCTAGATATCAACACATTGCACGCAGGTTGATTTGGCTCTCCCTGAGTCGTTCGGACTCAGTTCAGGCCCAATTGTGCAATAAACGGATTGACAGCGGCAATCTGCTCGTATCGCCAGGGTGGTGCCTCACATTCAGAACACCAGTGTCCGGCACGAAGTACCAGATAGAGTGAAGCCTGAAAATGGTGGCCGAAAGCGCAACTCCACTCCACCGGCGTATAGAGTTCCCCCTGATCGAGTGTAAGCGTGTGGCAACTTCCCCCACGGAATGCAGCTGCAGACTGGGCTTCGACCAGACCGAGTTTGCTATCAGGAAGCTGATCATCAAAGCCGTGCACTAATGGTCCGAACGACTCTGGCTCTGGCTCTGTCTCTGTCTCTGTCTCTGGAATGAGCTCTTCCCAGTCCGGGATGCTCTCCCACTCCGCTCTGGAGCCAAAGAATGCCTGAATCTTCGCGATATCTTCCGTCTCAATCCAGTGCAGTGGGCCCTCAGGACGTCGCGCAATAACTTTCATGACCAGCGCACGGATCAGTGCTGGGGGAACCAGTTTTGCAAGGCCAATTCTGAGATACCAGGGAGCGGATGCTGCCATATGTGCAATGTATTCATCAATACCGTCTTGCCGAAAATGCAAATATTCTTCGAGGACATCTGAATCAAGGAACCATTGACAATGAAAATTCTTCAGAGCAAACCAGTTCCGTTCGGTCAGCTTCGATACGCTGCCGAGCCCGAGTACCTTGAATACCCGGTCAAGATAGTCCACATAATTAATACGGCAGGTTTCTCCCCCACCGATGTTGTAGACCTGACGCCAAAATTCTGCTGGAACATCGGCCTCACACGCATTGGCCAGAAGACGCCCGGAG
>JBARYA010000077.1:0-16650 GCA_049647625.1 Microbacteriaceae bacterium | reverse complement strand
CGAGCACTGGAACCTAAATCCAGCGTGTCTGCCAATTTCACCACTCCCGCGAGTTTTCGAATATCCTAGCCAATTCGTCCGGTAAACCGGTCTGAATTCAGCTCAGATGTTCAGGCAACTTGATTATTCTAGCCTATTTCTTGGCCCGGCTTTCTGAAAGGAAAAAGCCAGGCCAAGAAGGCATGAAATTCAGCCTAATCGTGCTCGCGGGTGGCCTGTGAGGCCAGGGTACCGGTCATTGGCTCGGCGATAACACTCTCGAAACGCTTCTGCCGTGACTTCAACCAGAAGCCCACAATGAGCAGCACCGCAAGCGAGGCGTAGAGCACAATCGCAACCGGACTCTCCACCAGGGTGAAAATGTCCCCCTGACTGAGCTGCAATGCCCGACGTAACTGTTTCTCGGCCATCGGTCCCAGAATCATGCCGATCACCATGGGGGAGACCGGATAGCCATAGCGTCGCATGAAGAAGCCGATCAGGCCCAGCACCACCAGGATCAGGATATCGACCGTGTTAAAGCCGAGACTAAAACTTCCAAAGGCGGCGAAGGTGAGAATCCCGGCGTAGAGATACTGCCGAGGAATCTGCAGCACCTTCACCCACATCCCTACCAGTGGCAGGTTGAGCACCAGCAACATCAGGTTACCCAGATACAGGCTGGCAATCATCGCCCAGACCAGTCCGGGTTGGCTTTCAAACAAACGAGGCCCGGGCTGGATACCGTATGACTGCAATGCCGCAATAATGATGGCGGCGGTCGCCGTTGTTGGCAGACCCAAGGTCAAGAGTGGCACCAGAACGCCGGCAGCAGCAGCATTGTTCGCCGCTTCAGGACCGGCAACACCCTCAATAGCGCCCTTGCCGAACTCGGCTTTTGCCTCACCTTTCGCCACCGCTTTTTCAGCAGCGTAGCTCAGGAAGGTGGCCACATCGGCGCCACCGGCGGGGATTGAACCAATCGGGAAACCAATCGCGGTACCGCGAAGCCAGGGTTTCCAGGAGCGGCGGAAATCATCCTTCGTGAACCATTTACGCCAACCCTTGGTTATCGGAATCACCTGCACCGCACCCTGTCGGAGGCGGGAGGCAACATAGAGTGATTCACCAACGGCAAAGAGGCCCACCGCCACAATCACCACATCGACACCGTCGAGCAAGAAGTCCATGCCGAAGGTATAGCGGGCTTGACCGGTGGTGACTTCGATCCCGATGAGACCGATAAACAGCCCAATTGCGAGTGAGGCCATACCGCGGGATGCTGAGGAACCGAGCAGTGCACCAACCGTCAAGAACGCCACCACCATCAGTGCGAAATAGTCAGAAGGTTTCAGGGTGATCGCCCAGGCGGCAATGATCGGTGCCACAAAAGTGAGCCCAATGGTCGCAATGGTACCGGCCACAAAAGAACCGAGTGCTGCCGTTGCAAGGGCTGCAGCGCCACGTCCCATCTTGGCCATTTTGTGACCCTCGAGCGCCGTCACAATCGACGCGGACTCGCCCGGAGTGTTCAGTAGGATCGAGGTGGTCGAGCCACCATACATCCCGCCGTAGTAAATTCCGGCGAAGGTAATCAGCGCCGCGGTCGGGTCAAGTGAGTAGGTGAGGGGCAGCAGCAATGCCACCGTCATGGCGGGGCCGATTCCGGGGAGTACCCCGACGGCGGTGCCAATCAGCACGCCCAAAAATGCGTAGAGCAGGTAGATCGGCTGCAATGCCGCAGCGAACCCCTGTAAGAGTAGGTCGATGCTATCCACGGAAAAAAGGTATCCAATCAAGTAGTGGCCCGGGTGGCAGGGAGAGTCCCAATCCGACCCCGAAAGCAATTTGAATAATCAGGCCGAGGGCTAGACCAATAATGGCGGTGCGCCCGAGCTTCTTCGCGCCGAGTGCCCAGGCTGCCCCGATGAAGAGGATTGCGGCGGCCAGCCACCAGCCAATCACCCGAATCAGCAGGGTGTGGATGATGAAGAAGGCAACGATTTTGAGCACCACCAGCCAATCAGTTTTGCTGCTGAGGTCAATATCCTCGCCGTCATCTGCCTGACCGCGACGTCCGCGAAAGAGATCTATCAGCACCATAATGCCGGAGCCGATGAGCAGGATCGCTACCAGGAAGGGGAAGGAGCGGGGACCAAAGGTGTCGGCTGATCCGGAGAGTTCAATGCTGAGCGCACCGAAGAGCGTGATCAGGCCGAGACCGATGGTGAATAGCACAAAGAGGTATTCTCCAAACCCGTGCGTGCGGACATTGCCGAGCAGGAGTTCGAAGAATCCGGTTTTTTTCAGGGTGCCCGGCGTATTGCCGGACACCCCTTGTGAATGTGGGGAGCTCATTTACTGGATCAATCCGACAGCCTTGAGGGTTGCCTTAATCTCGGTAATATTTCCCTGGATGTACTTGGCGAACTCGTCACCGGCCATATAGGCGTCATCCCAGCCCTTGGTCTTGAGGGCATCTTTCCATGCTGGTGTGTTGTACATCTTGTCGACCACATCGAGCAATTGTTGACGTTCCTCATCGCTGATTCCACCCGGTGCGAGAACTCCACGCCAGTTGGTCAGCTCCAGATCGTAGCCACCCTCCATAATGGTTGGTGCATCTTTCAGGATGCCGTTGCGGGCAGGAGACGAAACAGCGAGGGCGCGCAGGCTACCGGAGAGTACATGCTCAGAGAATTCGCTGACACCGGAAATACCGGCTGAAACGTTATTGCCAAGCAGCAGGGTAACGGCTTCGCCACCACCTGAGTTGGCAACATAGTTGAGCTTGCTATCAACATCTTCTGCGGCAACTCCAGCCTCACGAAGCAGCATGGCTGCCAGGATGTGGTCGGCGCCACCGGCTGAACCACCGGTAATCGATACGGCATGGCCGTTCGCGATCACATCGTCAACGAGGTCCTTCAAGGTCTTGTACTTTGAGTCTGCTGGAACCACGATGACTAGGGCTTCTTCAGTCAGTCGGGCAATCGGGGTGGTGTCCTCGATGCGGACCTTCGACTTATTGGTTTCGACAGCACCGACCATGACCAATCCGGTCACAAAGAGGGTGTTCGCCGGCTTGTTGTTGATTGAGGCCAAGCCAATGGTTCCACCGGCACCACCGATGTTCTCAACCGGAGCCGAGCTCAGGATTTTGCTATCGGTCAGCACCGATTGCATGGTGCGGCCAAGCCCATCCCAGCCTCCGCCGGGATCGGCAGGAACGATAATGTTCACCGAGGTGAGTGCACTGGGTGTCTCAGGCTCGGTGGTGCCCGGATTGGTCGGGCTATCGGTGGCGCAGGCGGTAAGTGCCATTGCCATGGTTGCGATTCCGGCCGCGATAACGCTCATGCGTTTACGCCCCAGAGTTTTTGCTGTGTTGCTCAAAGCTCCTCCTCGAGTTTTGACGACTCCCTGCGTTGGCAGCCGTTATGGAGAAATGCTATTCCCCTTTACAACCCCACCGGAGGATGAGTTCATAGTGGTTATTGTGTTCATTGCGGTCGATTTGGTCATATTGTTCACAGTCAGAATGGTCGTTGGCTCGTTTGGGTGCGGTTCTCTTCGTTAGAATCTGAACATCATGGTTTCAAAGGTGAAGCACTTATTCTCGCTCTCGTTTCGGATGCGACTCCTGCTCATGCAGGTGCTTGTTGTGCTCGCAGCCATGGTCGTTGCCGGTATTTTGGTGAACCGGATGCAGGAGATGCAGTTTCGGGACGCCTATCGCGACCGGATGATTGCGGTCGCCCAATCGATGGCCACGCTGCCCGCCATCCTGGACGCGTTCGACACTGAGAACCCGAGTCTCACGATTCAGCCAATCGCCGAGGTGGTGCGCAAAGCCTCGGATGTGACCTATATTGTGGTCACCGATAAGGAGGGGATCCGATACTCGCACACCAATCCGGAGCGGATCGGTGAGAAGGTGTCCACCGACCCCTCAATCCCGCTCTCTGGTGAAATGTATGTCGGCACCCAGACCGGAACTTTGGGAGAGTCGTGGCGGGTGAAGATCCCCATTTTTGATGAGAACGAAGAAGTCATTGGTTCTGTTTCGGTCGGAATTTTGGAGTCAGAGTTGCGTGAAGACCTGGCGGATGATCGCAATGTGATGTTGCTCAGTCTTGTCGCGGCCAGCCTGATCGGTATCCTCGGTTCCACCTGGTTGGGGTACTACCTGCGGCGAAAGACCTTCAAGCTGGAGCCAGAAGAGATTGCCGCCCTGCTCGAAACCCGTGAGGCCATGATTAGCGGTATTCGCGAGGGCGTGATCGCGCTCGATCTGAACTCCGAAATCGTGTTGATTAACGATGCGGCGAAGCGTCTGATCGGGATGAAAAGCTCGGTGAATGTTCTGGGACGGCCGATCCGCGAGGTCCTGGAGCCGAGCCTGGTGCACCTGGTTGAGAGCGGCAGCACCGCTGAACAGCTGGTGCTCTCGGAGCGACGCTTGCTGCTGGCCCGGAGTGATATGGCAAAGGTTGGGGATGATATTGTCGGTCGCTTGATTATCTTGCGTGATCACACCGAATTGCATCGATTATTGAACCAATTGGAAGGTGCGCAATCACTCGCCCAGGGGCTTCGGGCACAGGCGCACGAGTTCTCGAACAAGCTCCATGTGCTCTCCGGCTTGCTCGAACTCGGCCACTACGCCGAGGCGATTTCGTTCATTGAGAGGGTCGGTGCCGGTGGTGCGATTAGCGGCCTGGTGCGGAATGAGGGCCGCGTCAATGTTGAGGTTGCGGCCCTGCTTTTGGCCAAGCGTGCGCGCGCTCAGGAGCTGGGAATCCGGCTGGTTTTGACCGAAGGATCCGTGCTCGAGGTGAGTGCAGAGGACACCGAAGGTATGGGGTTATTGACCGATGTGCTCACCATTTTGGGCAACCTTATCGATAATGCGGTGGATGCGGTACCGCATGGCGGCACAGTGTGGGTGACGCTCAATGATGCAGAACTTATTTCAGTGGAGGTTGAGGACGATGGTCCCGGAATTCCTGAACACCTGTTGAACACAATTTTTGATGTTGGCGTCACCACCAAATCAACTGACGCCTCTGGTCGCAGCGCCTCCCGTGGAATCGGCCTTGCCCTGGTGCAACGGCTGGTTGAGAAACACCGCGGAGAGATTTTTGTGGCCCGTTCAGACCATGGCGGAGCCAGGTTTACCGTGGAGCTGGTCTTTGCGAAGCAAATGGGGGGAGCATCATGACGAAGCCATATCGGGTGATTGTGCTCGATGACGATTTTGCGGTGGCGGCACTGCACAGCCAGTTCGTTGCTGAGCATCCCGATTTTGAGGTGGTCGCCGTGGCACACTCGGTGGCGCAGGCCAAAGCGCAGCTGATCGAACACGAACCAGACCTGCTGCTTCTGGATCTCTACCTTCCGGATGAGAACGGTTTGAGTCTGCTCAATTGGCTGCGCACCGAGAGCAAACTCGAGCTTGAGGTGATTGCGGTCACCGCAGATCGTGACCTGAAGAGTGTGCGCACCGCACGTCAGGGTGGGGTCTTTCACTACCTGGTGAAACCCTTCACGGTGAAACAATTGCACGAACGATTGAGCGATTTGGCCAATAATTGGCGACAGATGGACCGCGGGGTGGCGCTCGCGGTTGATCAGCGAATTATCGATGTGATCATGGGCGGAACCCGGCCACTATCGCAGAATGCGCCACGGGTGAGTGAGCTGCCAAAAGGGCTCTCGACCCTCACTCTCGAATCGGTCATTGCCTCGCTGGAGCAGGTCGACGCTGATGTTTCGGCGGTTGAATTGGGTGAGCTGGTCGGTATTTCCAGGGTGAGTGCGCGCCGCTATTTGGACTATCTCGCCGCCCTCGGCACGGTGCAGGTCACCCCGAAATACGGTGCTGCCGGTCGGCCAGAGCATCGCTATCGGTTGCTGAAAAACTCAAAAGAGTAGCGTTCAAACTCTGCTCTCACCCAGCTGCTGTGGATAACTTCTGCTCCTCAGGGCTGAACTGGCCATGCTATTGCTATGGTCAGCCCAGCGAAAAGTATTTCAGAACGGATCCGGCAACAGCTCAGTGCCTCGCCGGTCGACTTTGCTGCGCATCCGGAAACAGCACACGAAATGATTCGCCAAGAGATAGGCAATTTGGATGCTTCCAGCTGGGGAGCAAGCGGGCAGTCCCAGCTTGATCATATTTTTGCCGAAGCACATGCTGAGCTTACCGGTCTCGGTAAACTCCAACCCTTGCTTGATGATCCAGAGATTGAAGAGATCTGGATCAATGCCCCGAGTCGGGTTTTCGTGGCGAAAAATGGAAAAGCCGAACTGACCAGCCTCATTCTGAGTGAAACCGAATTGCGCGATGCGGTTGACCGGATGCTGCACCTGGCCGGTCGACGGGTTGACCTCTCCACCCCGATGGTGGATGCGAGTCTGCCGAACGGGTATCGGGTGCATGTTGCCATTCCGGACATTACCCGCAACAATATCTCGGTCAATATCCGCAAATTTTCGACCAGTATTCAGGGTCTGAACCATCTGGTTGATCGGGGAGCGTTGACCGCACAGGCTGCAGAATTCTTGCGGATGTCGGTGCTCTCCGGTCTCAATATCTTGGTCTCAGGGCCTACCCACTCTGGAAAGACAACTCTCCTGCGCTCGCTCCTGCACAGTGTGCGGGCGCAGGAGCGCATCATTACCGTTGAAGAAACCTTTGAACTCAACCTGCAATCAGCGGATGTGGTGGCTCTGCAGTGCAGGCAGCCGACTCTCGAAGGTAAGGGCGAAATTACCCTGCGTCAATTGGTCAAAGAAACCCTCCGGATGCGTCCCGATCGAATTGTCGTGGGGGAGGTGCGCGAAGCGGAAAGTCTTGATCTGCTCATTGCACTTAATTCTGGAGTTTTTGGCATGTGCAGCATCCACGCCAACACCGCCGCCGATGCCTTACTCAAGCTGGGCACGCTGCCGCTTTTGGCCGGCAAAAACATTGATGCCAACTTTATTGTTCCCACGATTGCCAGCTGTATTGATCTGGTGGTGCACTGTGCAATCGATCAACGGGGGCGGCGATTTATCCAAGAAATTGCCATGCCCGAGCAGAAGGCGATTGGCCTGGAACTTCCGGTGGTAACCGTCTATTCCGGAGACTTTGGCCTGCTCAGCCTGCAGAATCGGAAGCTGCCACGGATGCGCAAATTTGAGCAGGCAGGAATGGACCCAAATATTATCTTTGGTGCGTCGGTCCCAGCCGGTGGCTCTGTGCGCGTCTCAGCGAGCGATGCTCTCGAGGATTCTGGTGCCTAGCGATGCAGCTCCAGGCGACACTTCTCGGACTCCTCCTCGGTATTGGACTGCTCTGTCTCGTGCAAGAGCTCTTCTGGCCACAGGCTCCGAATCGGGGTCGAGGGTTTGCGCTCATTGAGAAACTCCAGCAGTTGCTCCAAGCGGCCGGTTTTCCCCGAGCCAAGGTTTGGCAGCTGGTACCGGTGACGTTGATGTTCTGTCTCTGTTCGGCATTCCTTGCGATGATGTTCCTTCCGATTCAGGGGGTCATTCTGGTGGCTTTTTTGACCGGAGGCAGCCTGCCCTTTTTGGTGCTCCGCGCTCGGTCCAGAAAGCGTTTTGAGCTTGCGCGAGTGGTCTGGCCAGATTTGCTCGACCAGTTAATTGCCGGGCTTCGAAGTGGTCTCTCCTTAGCTGAAGGAATCGGCAGTCTTGGTGGGAGCAGTGCGAACATAGAAACAAACGCGGTGGCAAAACATTTCCAGGATTTCTCTGAATACTATGAGCGCAGTCACAGCTTTGAACGGGCGCTGGCACGATTGAAAATCAGTTTGGCAGATCCGGTTGCTGATCGAGTGCTGGAGGGAATCCGGATGGTGCGAGAGCTCGGTGGGAATGAGCTGGTGCCCATGTTGCAGCTGCTGAATGAATCGTTACGCAAAGAGAATCGGCTCCGCGGTGAGCTGGTGGCTCGACAATCCTGGTTAATGAATGCCGCCAGGATGGGCGCTCTCGCACCCTGGTTGGTGCTGATAATTCTTGGTTCCCGGCCGGAAACGGCTCAGATATACAACTCGGCCGGAGGCACACTCATCATCGTTTGCGGGCTCATGCTCACCATTATTGCTTATGCACTGATGACCAGAATCGCCCGTATCCCGGAAGAGTTGCGGTGGCTCGGATGAACCCGACACTGGTGCTTGCACTCTTTGTGATCCTGCTGCTGGGTGCCATCGGGGCCTGGATTGTGGTTTCGGCTCTGTTGCCCAAACGCAGCCTGCTCTTGGAACGGGTCGCACTCCAGATCTCTGATCTGAACGAGGATGCAGCAGCGCTGAGCGAAAGAGTCAAATATCCACCCTTCGCGCTGGTGACAGAGGCGCTTGTTCGCAGTCTGAAATTAGAGAGCTTTAATGCGCTATCGATTGGCAGAATGCAGGCAAAACTCGGGGTGAGAGTCAACCCAACGGCTTTCCTCTATCGCCAACTCCGTTATGCACTGATTGGACTTGCCAGTGCAATATTTTTGCTGATATTCAGCGAGCAACTCCAAGCACAGAACGGTATTGTGCATTTTCTACTCTTGCTCAGCTCAGCAATCTCTGGCTGGATGTTGCCGATGGTATTGCTCAATTCTGGACTCAAAAGACGTGAACGACGGATTGCGCAGGAGCTCCCCACAGTGCTCGAATTCTTGACCCTGAGCCTGTCAGCGGGGGAAGGGATTGCGGATGCGATACGGCGAGTCTCGCACCTCGGACAGGGGGTAATCGCGATTGAGTTCCAACGCATCGTCTCCTTGCACAGCTCAGGAATTGCGTTGAAACGAGCTCTGCAACTGAGCAGCGCTGAGATTGCGGTGCCGGACTATGCGCGCTTTATTCACCAACTCTGTGCCGCTATGGAGCGAGGAAATCCACTGCTCAATATTCTGAGAGCGCAATCGGAGGATAGCACCGAGAAGGCACGGAAAGAACTCATCGAGCAGGCTGGACGCAAAGAGATCGCCATGATGGTGCCATTGGTGTTCCTGATATTGCCGGTGGTGGTGCTCTTTGCAATCTACCCCGGAATTTTGGCCCTGCAATTGGGCGGATAGCTTCGGAGGACGAAAGATCAACAACAACATCTGGGGGAATTACCAGACACTGCAGCCAAAGAGATACACATCACTTTTGAGGGGAAAATAATGAACAATCAGAACGAAACCATTCCGAATGGCCCAATGCAACGGCCTCGTGATTTGGCGCACAGACTCTTGCAGCTCCAACTCACACTCGAAACACGATTCGGCGAACGGCTCAACGCAGACCGCGGTGATGTTCCCGGATGGATCCTCATTACACTCATGACCTCTGGATTGGTGGTCCTTATCTGGGCTCTGGCAGGTCCGGCGCTCGCCGATATTTTTGATCAGGCCATCCGAAGGGTCACCGGCAGCATCCGATGAAACGACTACGGAAGTTCCTACTACGCGATAGAGGCTCGGCACCGGTGGAGTTCGTGATGACCGGAATTCTGCTGAGCCTGATCACCCTCGGTGTGCTGCAATTGAGCCTCAGCGTGTATGTGCGGAACACCGTGATTGATGCGGTCGCCGAGGGTGCCCGCTATGCCTCGCTTGCTGACCACAATCTTAGCGACGGCATTGTGCGCAGCCGCGAACTTATCAGCGCCAGCCTCGGGCCAGGATTCGAGGTGGAGCTCCGAGCCAGTCAAAGCGAGGTATTGGGCAGCCCCGCAATTCGAGTCGATGCTGTAGCAGCATTGCCGGTACTGGGTATTTGGGGTGTTTTTGGAACCATGGAGGTGCACGCTGTTTCCGCGCGAGAACTCCGACACTAGGAGACTTCAGAGCTTTCAGCGGCTGCTCGGGCGGTGGTTCCTCAGTGAGAACGACGCTGCCCAAAGTCGAGGCTCAAGCTCCATCGAACTGCTTCTGAGTGGATTGCTTCTAATCCTGCCGCTCAGCTACTTGGCGATTTCCCTCGGCCAAATCCACTCGGCAGTGCTGGCAGCTGAGGGTGGAGCCAGGCAGGCGGCGCGATTGTTTGTGCGCGCCGATACGCTTGCGCTTGCCCTCTCACAAGCAGAAGTTGCAGTCATGTTGGCGTTCCAAAATCACAACCTTGAGGGCACTGATTTCAAGGTTTCTGTTCAGTGCCGCTCACCACACCAGGCTGCCCCTGGTGTTTCAATGGAGGCTTGCCTCAGCGCCGGAACCCGAATTTCAGTGAGTGTGGAAACCTCGGTGCTCTTGCCATTCGTGCCAGGGTTTATTCCCAGTGAGTTGATGAGTATCCCGGTCACGGCTGAGGCACACCAGATAGTCTCCAAATTCGCCGGAGCGGGGCAATGAACAAGACGATGAGCAAGAAAATAGCCGGAACGATGGACGACATCACTCTCAAAAGATTAGCTGCCGAGCGAGGATCCATTCTCCCCTTGGTGAGCCTTTTCGTGACCCTTGGTCTTCTGGTGGTGCTGGTCAGCACTTCAGCGGTTTCGCTCTACCTTGAACGCAAGAAACTATTCAGTCTTGCCGATGGCGCGGCTCTCTTTGCGGCCGAAGCGTTCACCGTAAACGATGCCAATATGCAGGACGGTAGGTTCAACTTTGTTCTCGAGGATGATGCAGTGGGCTCAGCTGCCAGAGCCTATCTCGGCGGGCTCGATATCAGCCACGAAAGGCTGCTCTTGGTTTCGGCCCATTCCCCGGATCAGCGCAGCGCTCGCATCGTATTGCAATCCAGTTGGCGTCCGCCCATCCTGACACTTTTTGTACCGGAGGGGATCGAGATTCAGGTGGAAGCCACCGCTCGAGTCGTGTTCTCAGGGGACGGTGAGTACTAAGGCTGCGCTAGTGTCCGGCCTTTTTCTGGGCACGAAGTTGTTGCTTCAATGCCTTGCGCTCATGGCGCTGCTGTGTGCGAATTGGATGCAGCGGATCGTAACGCGGTAGGTAGCGCACATAGAGTGCGGCGCCAAAAATGCCGGTGGCGCCGACCACGAGTGAAGCAACGCTGATTGAGGCGATGGCGGTGAGGCCCGCGATCGCAAGGGGTGTGATCGCCTGACCAGCATCCGAGGTTACTCGCCAAGCGCCCAGGAACGGTGCCGGATTATATTTTGGCGCCAGGTCTGAGCCCAGGGTCATCAGCACTCCGGCACTGACACCGTTTGCGATGGAAAGGAAAACCGCCAAACAGAAGAACCAGTAGCTTGAACCGGCTAAATCATGAGTGAAGGCGAGAGCCATAACGCCAAAAGCCAAGCCGAGCAATGAGGGCACCGCAGTGAAGAATCGACCGTAGCGATCCATCATGATCCCGCCGACATAGAAGAGCGAGAAGTCAACCGCCCCGGCAATGCCAATAATGATTGAGGTCTCGGTCTCACCGATCCCGATACTGACCGCCCAGAGTGGGAGGAGTACCTGTCTTGAGGTACGGAGCCCGGCAAGAATAGCCGAGGGGAAGCCGAGTCGGATCAGTGCTTCGCGGAACTTTACGAGTGTATCCCAGAGGGTGTCCTGTTTTCCGGTCATGATCGGGATACTGGCCGTTGAGGCCAGTCGGGCCTGGAGGAGTTTCTCGGTAGGGTCCTCAATCGATAGCAGCAGCACGATAATGCAGAGATCGAAGAAGATCATTACGCCAAAAACATAAATACTGTTTTCGATATAGAGCAGCAACAAGGCGGTGATAAACGGGCCGACAAAGATCCCGGCACGAAAAGCGCCGCCCAGGGTCGAGAGTGCCCTGGCCCGGTGACTTATGGGAACGAAGGTGGTCATAAAGGCGTGGCGGGCAAGGGCGAAAGCGCTGTGTCCGAGGCCAATCACGAATATTGCCAGGGCAAAGAACACCAGGTGCGTTGAGAAGATGGCGATGATCGCACCAATGCCGCTCATGATCGCCGAGCCAATCATGGCATTACGTTCCCCGTAACGAGCCACCATCATCCCGGCGGGCAGGTTACCAATTAACGAGCCGATGGTGAGTAGCGCCGCAATAACTCCGGCCATAGCAAGATCGGCACCGAGGCGGGATGCGATTGCCGGAATGATGGGAATAATTGCGCCTTCACCCATTGCGAAAAAAACCGCCGGCAGATAGACCGGCAGCACCGCTTTTCCAAGCGTGAAAGTATCGTCCGAGGCTGCCACTATTCCCATCCTACTCTTGACCCTGGCTCCACAGACCGAGGTACTAAGCTTGAATCGATATGAGTGATGTGTTCGAGATTAGAGACCGTTTGGCCGAGTTGCAAAAACTTCTGGCCGATATTGCTGCGGTGACGGATGTGCCGAAACTGGAGCAGGAAATCGCCGAACTCGAAACTCAGGCTTCCGACCCTGGCCTTTGGGATGACCAAGACCGTGCCCAACAGGTTACCAGTGCGCTCAGTCACAAACAGGCGGCTCGCAATCGAGTGCTCGACACCCAGCGGAAATTAGACGATCTGGTCGTGCTCGCTGAGCTGGTTGAAGACGAGGCAGATGCCGAGGCCAAGGCCGATCTTGAGACAGAGCTCGCAGATGTGGGCCGTTCACTTGCTGATTTAGAGACCCAGACCCTGCTCAATGGGGAATACGATCCGCTGCCAGCTGTGGTCACCATCCGTGCCGGCGCTGGTGGGGTGGATGCGGCAGATTTTGCCGAAATGTTGTTGCGGATGTACCTGCGCTGGTCAGAGCAGCACGGTTTCCGAGTCTCGGTTCATAACACCTCCTATGCAGAAGAGGCCGGGATCAAGTCGGCAACCTTTGAGGTTGATGCCCCCTATGCTTTTGGCAAGCTTTCGGTCGAGGCTGGCACTCACCGCCTGGTGCGAATGAGTCCGTTTAACTCGGCAGGCAAGCGGATGACCAGTTTTGCGGCTGTTGAAGTAGTGCCCCTTTTGGCTCAGCTTGAAGAGATTGATATTCCCGAAAACGATATTCGGGTCGATGTTTTCCGCTCATCCGGACCCGGGGGACAATCGGTCAACACCACCGACTCCGCTGTGCGAATCACCCACCTTCCCACCGGTATTGTGGTGAGCTGCCAGAACGAGAAGAGCCAGATTCAGAACCGTGCCGCAGCGCTCAAGGTGCTGCAATCGCGATTGCTCCTGATGCAGCGTGAGGAAGAGAACGCCAAAAAGAAGGAACTGGCCGGAAACATCACCGCCAGCTGGGGTGACCAGATGCGTTCCTACGTTTTAGCGCCGTTCCAGATGGTCAAGGACCTGCGCACCGACTATGAGGTTAACAATCCGAGCGCCGTCTTTGACGGTGATCTGGATAACTTTATTGCTGCCGGTATTCGCTGGCGGAAACAGCAATAAACGGTACCACCGGGGCTGAAGTGCTGAGCTCTGGTTGTAGAAAGCTGTGGATGTGTTGACTTCGGGCGTGGCAGCCGCGACAGCCGTCGCGAAAAGCTTAAGCTTGCGATTGTTATGATTCGTTTTGACAAAGTCACGAAATATTATCCAGGGAACTCCCGTCCCGCAGTTCGAGAGATTGATCTCGAAATTGACCGAGGAGATTTCGTCTTCCTGGTCGGCGCTTCCGGTTCCGGCAAGTCGAGCATCCTTCGCCTGATTCTGCGTGAAGAGAAGACAAACTCGGGTGAATTACACGTGCTCGGGCAAGACCTCACGCGGCTTTCGAACCGCAAGGTTCCCCTATTCCGCCGCAAGCTCGGGGTGGTCTTCCAAGATTTTCGGTTACTTCCAAACAAGACGGTTGCCCAGAATGTGGCATTCAGCTTGCAGGTGATTGGCAAGTCTAAAGGCTTCATCCAGCAGGCAGTTCCGGATGTGTTAAAAATGGTTGGTTTGGCTTCGAAGGCGAACCGACTTCCACATGAACTTTCCGGTGGTGAGCAACAGCGTGTAGCGATTGCTCGTGCCATTGTGAACCGCCCCGATCTGCTGCTCGCCGATGAGCCGACCGGTAACCTTGACCCGGCCACGAGCGCAGGAATTATGACGCTGCTGCAGCGAATCAACGCATCCGGAACGACCGTGGTTATGGCAACACACGATGTTGACATTGTTGATAAGTTACAGCGACGAGTGGTGGAAATTTCATCTGGTCGTATTGTCCGCGATGAGCGTGCCGGAGGCTACCGTACCACTCAGGTGGTTCAGGTGATTCCGGAAAACCCGATCGTTCCACCGAATGCTGTTCCAGAGCAATTGCCGGAAGCTGCGGGAGCTGTCGAAGCTGATTTCGACACGGTTGTCGCGCCTGTTGAAGGCCTGAGCGGGGTTGATGAAGCTTTTGATCAAGACTGGTCAACATCTGGAACCTTTGATCATGAAGAGACTCAATTGAGCCCACGACGTGCCATGCAGAATCGAATGAGCAGCACCATTTCTGAGCTATTAGAGAATTCTGCTGAAAACAGTGGAACGCCTGCTGCGCAAGTCGATCCGGACGAAGAGACCGGAGAAACCAAATGAATCTCGGGTTTATTTTTGGTGAGGTATGGCAGGGACTTCGTCGTAATGCCTCCATGGTGATTTCTGTTGTGTTGGTGACCTTTGTCTCGCTCACTTTTGTCGGTTCCGCAATTTTGTTGCAGATGCAGATTGATCAGATGAAGGGGTATTGGTACGACAAAGCCCAGGTTGTGGTGTATTTGTGTACCGATAACTCTGAGAACGAAAACTGTATCGACGGTGCGGTTGATGAAACCCGGATCGCCGAGATTGAGCAGGTCTTGAAAACTCCTCCACTTGCCAGTTTCGTGGAGAGCTACCAATTTGAAAATAGCCAAGAAGCCTATGACCGATTTTTGGTTGAATTTGCCGGCTCAGCCGCTGCCTCTTGGGTGACCCCTGAGACATTGAACCAAGCGTTCTGGGTGAACCTCGTCAACCCGGATCAGGCCGATGTGGTGATCGAAAGCCTTGGTGGGCAACTCGGTGTCGAAGAAGTTTCTGATCAGCGGGTATTGCTCGAGGATATATTTCTTATTTTGAATATTGCCAGTATTACCGCAATCGCGATTGCTGGTTTGATGCTGGTGGCAGCGATTCTGCTTATCTCAACAACGATTCGCCTCTCGGCGTTTTCGCGTCGACGAGAAATCAATATTATGCGTCTGGTGGGTGCCTCCAATGGCTTCATTCAGACTCCCTTTGTTATCGAAGGAATCATCGCTGCGCTGATCGGTTCGGTCCTTGCTAGCGCTGCAACCATGTCGATTATTGTCTTCTTTGTTCAGGGATATCTCACCACGTCCTGGCCGGCAACCGCATTTGTGACCTTCGAGGATGCGCTCATTACGGTGCCAATTATTATCGGCATCGGGGTTGTGCTTTCGGCCCTGGCAGCCAATTTTGCGATAAGTCGGTACCTCAAGGTCTAGTTTCGTGCTAAGTTATAAGGCTGTTTAGAATTTTTTTCAGAAAGAGTTAACGCCTTGAGTCGTGAAGTGGGCCGAAAAGTGGTCGCCACCAACCGTAAAGCGCGCCACGACTATCTGATCGAAGAGACCATTGAAGCCGGTTTAGTGCTCAGTGGTACCGAGGTCAAGTCGTTGCGGCTCGGTCGAGCGAGCCTTGTTGACGGTTATGCGTTCATCGAACGGGGCGAAGCGTGGCTTGATGCGGTGCACATCCCGGAATATACCGAGGGGACTTGGACGAATCACGCACCTCGTCGGAAGCGCAAACTTTTGCTCCACAAGAAAGAAATTCTGAAGCTGAGCGCCAGTGTTGCTCAGGGTGGCTACACCCTGATTCCGCTCTCACTGTATTTTAGTGATGGTCGGGCAAAGGTTGAGCTGGCGGTTGCCAAGGGTAAGAAGGACTACGATAAGCGTCAGGCTCTTCGTGAACGGCAGGATAAGCGCGAGGCTGATCGGGCTATGGCAAGCCGGAGACATCTCGGCGAATAAGGTTTGGGGCTGAGGTCAAACGTTTGATCGAAGCTTTCAAAAATTCAAGTGGCACTCATTCGAGATTCTCAGGATGACCTGCTTTACTTGGTAAGGAATATAACTCAATAGGGTACAAAGTGTGATTGCTTCTTTCACCATAGTTTCCAGTTTTTGTGGATGCTGTGTTGAGGATGCAGTTCAAACGGGGATGATCGGTTTCGACATTGCCTGAATGACTGTGAGAAGCGGGCCGAGGAGGCGTGGGTTATCTCGTAAACGACCTCACGCAAATTATAGGTGCCGACGCAAAGCGCACCGATTTCGCCCTAGCTGCATAAGCTAGTCCCGAAATCTGTCAGAGCCGAGATTTGCTCTCGTCTTGGATTCTGGCATCGATTAGAGAGCTAGCTACAAACTTACGCCTTAGGGGTTTGTGGGACTTTTACTCAGGCTGGGCCGGTCGATCAAGATGCCACTAGCAAGGATCGCGGCCAAGTAGAACGATTTAAGTGGCTACGCCCGTAGAAGACACACGACTACAGCGATGGACCCGGGTTCAATTCCCGGCATCTCCACCGAATATAAAAGGCCCCAAGCGAAAGCTTGGGGCCTTTTATATTCGGTGCTGGTCCAGGATGCGAAGCTCTCTTGGGCCCCGATTTCCAAGGCGAAATGCGAAGTATTTCGCCACTCTTGCCGCTGGAAGCACGATCTGCTGGGTCTCATGCAGGAAATTGGGAGTCAATTCCCCTCAAAAAATGTACTCGAGAATTTTTATGAAATCAGGGAGTCAATTCCC
>JBARYA010000076.1:0-6168 GCA_049647625.1 Microbacteriaceae bacterium | reverse complement strand
CTGCTACACATTATGGGGGGCTTGCTCTCACCAACCGAAGGTGCGGTGTCGTTTGAGGGGAAACCGGTACTGAAACCGAACCCTGAGGACGCGGCTTTCGTGTTTCAGGATTACAGCCTTTTCCCCTGGAAGTCGGTCAAGGATAACGTCGGCGCAGGATTACGTTTCAATGGGCACTCCAAAAAGGATGCCAGCGAGAAGGCTCTTGAAAATCTTGAATTTGTCGGCCTCAAAGAATTTGCAGAAAAATTCCCACGCCAACTCTCTGGCGGAATGCAGCAACGCGTTGCCATTGCACGAGCCCTTGCAATGAAGCCGAAGGCCCTCCTGATGGATGAGCCATTTGGCGCTTTAGACGAGCAAACGCGTCGCTCACTAGGACTTGAGATGTCTCGTATTCTTGAAAAATCAGGGCAAACGGTTGTGCTCATCACCCATAGCCTGGACGAGGCAATCTTCTGGGCCGACCGAATTATTGTCATGTCTGCTCGCCCCGGACAAATTGCAGAGGAGATTATCGTGGATGCTCCACGACCTCGAAGCCTTGAGTTCATGACCACTCCGGAGTTCCAAGACATTCGGGTACGACTATTTGAGCACTTGGAATCCACACATGTAAAGGTGCCCGGAGCAAAATGAGTGCTGAGGTAAACACCAGATCGGGAAATCTCTCGCGTCGAAGGGTGCAGATTTATCTGTTGCGATTCCTATTGCTCGCTGCAGTTCTTGGTCTCTGGGTCTATGCAAATACATTCGGCGGGGTCTCAACGCTGATTCTTCCGGAAATTGGGACGGTCGTAAGTAAATATTTCGAAGCAATAACAGACCCATTTATGTGGGGCCAAGCAGGAATCACCCTATTCGAAATGATTGTTGCCTATGCCATCGCTGTGGTGTTGGGGCTCGGGATGGGATTCCTTTCTTCTCGGAATACCACGATAGTCAAGGCTGTTGAACCGCTTTATGCCTGGGGATATATGCTTCCATTCGTGCTCTTGTATCCGCTCTTTTTGCTATGGGTTGGCGCTGGAATCGAGTCGAAGATTGCCTATGCCGCTGCAGGGGCATTTTTCCCCATTGCCTACAACACGGTTAAAGGCCTAGCAAATGTCGATTCGACCTATCTCAGGGTCGGACGAGCCTATGGTGCCAAGAAGTGGCAGATGGATCTGCAAATTAAGGCCGGTGCTGCGCGTCCAATGATTCTCTCCGGGTTAAGGATCGGGATTTCTGTTGTGACGATCATGGTGGTCTTGGCAGAATTGCTCGGATCAAAAGAGGGGCTTGGTCACCAAATTGAAGCTGCTTCAAGTAGCTTTCAAATCGCAAATGCTTATGGCTATATCCTTTTCCTGATTACGATCAGTGCAACTTTCTTAGCTGTTATGGAACGGCTCCTCAAAACAAAATCTGATTGATCGGTGGTTGATTTCATGTCACATTCTTTGCTGATTAGCAATGGGAAAGTGCTCATCGAAGAGCATGGAGAAAATATTGTCCGCGAGCTAGATATCCTGGTTCGGGATGGGAAGATCGAGCAGTTTGGCCACGGCTTGGCAGAGGACCCCAGGCTGGGGGATATTGAGCGTTTTGATGCTGCGGGCAAACTCCTCATGCCTGGGCTCATCAATACCCACTACCACTCGCACGACACTCTCGCGAAGGGAACTCTTGAGAGTGAGCCCCTTGAATATTGGCGGCTGTTCGCACTACCACCGCAGTATCCGAAACGTAGTCGAGAAGAAATCCGGGCTCGGGTGCTTTTGGGCGCCTGGGAGAATCTCATGTCTGGAACAACAACGGTTCAGGATATGGTTACGCTCTTCCCATTTGATCCGGAACATCTAGATGTCCTCCTTGAGGTCTACGAAGAAATTGGTCTCAGGGCCTATGTTGGCTTGCAATATGCGGATATCCCAGGAATCAAAACCATTCCGTATTGGAGCGAAATCTTTCCTGAAGAAATGCACAAACTCCTGTCTACTGCAGCGGAGCCGATGAAAGATTTCGACCTCTTGGAATACCTCGAGGAGAACTATTTCAGCAAGGGAAATTATTCTGATCGGGTTTCTTGGGCTCTCGGTCCTTCTGCGCCGGAACGCTGTACCGATGATCTGCTGCTCCGAACGAATGCTCTCTCAGAAAAGTACCAAATACCGATTTTTAGCCATATCTACGAGTCGCGCTCAATGTACCTCCAAGCACTTTTGGAGTACCCGGAGCATGACGGTTCACTCATCAAACGACTCCAGCATCTTGGCGTGCTGACGGATCGACTGACCCTGGCGCACTGTGTCTGGATAACAGATGAAGAAATAGCGTTATTGGCCAAACACGATACCAATGTTGTGTTGAACCCACTCAGTAATTACAAACTCAAGAGCGGCATCCCACCCTTGCATGAATATCAAAATGCCCAGGTGAATCTTGCGATTGGTTGCGACAATTCATCCTGTAGCGATGCACAAAATATGTTCCAGGCCATGAAGTTGCTTGCACTTTCTGGGGCTATCAGCACCGAAGTTCCCGAGATACCCCAGGCGCAGAAAATTTTCCATGCCGCAACGAGTGGCGGCGCTAAAGCGCTGCTTCAAGAGGATAACCTAGGAAAAATTGCCCTTGGCTATACCGCAGATTTCACGGTAGTTGAGCTGAATGATCCCTCATTTGTGCCCTTGAATAATGCGGTACGCCAGGCTGTTTATGCGGAATCTGGGCGAGGGGTCTCCGATGTAATTATCGGCGGCAGAGTGGTTGTGCGAGATCGAGTGCTCACCACCATGTCAGAAGAAGAAATCATTGCCGAGGTTGAAGCTGTTTTGCCGACATTTCTTGAAGATATGCAGGTGGTTCGGGAGCGGGTCGATACCCTCCGTCCGTACCTCCGCGAGGCACATGACAAGGTATGGGCCACGGACGTGGGGATGAATCGTCTCTTTACCGGAAAATAATGACGGCGCTCTCATGAGCTATGAGGAGTTTTAAGGCTTCCTCCTAGAACACCATCGGTGAGTCATCATCGTCGCTGGCAAGTTCGACAACGACGGGAACATGGTCGCTCGGGCCGTCGCCCTTGCGCTCCTCACGGTCGAACCACACATCGACAACTTCAGAATCGAAGGCCGGTGTGCCAAGAATGAAGTCGATCCGCATTCCCTCGTTTCGGGGGAAGCGGAGCTGTTGGTAATCCCAATAGGTGTAGCCGACCGGTACCCGTTCGCGGCCGAGGTCAATCATGCCAAGGTCGAGAAAGCGCTGGAATGCGGCCCGCTCAGGTGCTGTCACATGGGTGCTCCCCTCGAAAAATCCGATGTCCCAGACATCGGTGTCGAGCGGTGCAATATTGAAATCTCCCATCAGTGCCAGGGGAGAATCTGGATGTTCTTTGATCCAGTTTTCGCTAACATTTGCAAGCTGCTTTAGCCATTCGAGCTTATAAGAATAGTGTGGGTCGTCGATGCCGCGGCCGTTCGGGACATAGAGGCTATAGAGTCGAATACCCTCCACCGTTACGGCCAGGGAACGTGCTTCAATATGGGGCTTGGCGCCAAACATTGGCACATTGTCGAAACCTTCGACCACATCATCCATTGGGAGGCGACTGGCAAAAGCCACCCCATTCCACTGGTTCAGCCCATGGATTTCAAGCTGGTAGCCGGCTGCCTCAAAGGCTTCGCGGGGGAACTGGTCGGGGCGGCATTTAATCTCTTGCATGCCCAAAACATCAATATCATTACGGACCAGCCAATCAACCACTCGGCCAACACGAGTTCTAATTGAGTTCACATTCCAGGTGGCTATCCGCATGGTTCTATCTTAACCAATCCACCGTGTCGCTATCTGGTGAACACTCGTTTCTAGAGCAGCTGCGCGCGCAACTCGCCACCAGATTTGGGGGAGAGCAGGCCGGGTGCGATATCGAATACCGTTTTGGCGCCAAAATTACCACTGTGTTGCATGCGGTATGCGGCACGCGCGTACGCCACCAAGACACTTGCGGTGAACTCCGGGTTGCTATCGAGTGTGAGGGCATACTCAATAACTTGCCCCTCGTGTGTGCTGGTGTTTCCGCTCCGAATAACAAAACCACCGTGTGGCATTTTGGTGTGATTGCTAGCGAACTCTGCTGCAGAAATGAAATGGACGGTGGTGTCGTATTCTGCAAAATAATTGGGCATCGTGACGATCGTTTCGCGAACCTGTGCCGCATCCGCGCCATTTTCCAGAACCACGTAACATTCACGGGTATGTTTTTCTCGGGTGGAAAGTGCCGGTTGAGATCCTGATCGCACCTGATCAATTGCAGTCTCATTGGGAATCGTATATTGCACTCCGGCAGCCACCCCGGCTACACGACGCAGCGCATCGGAGTGCCCCTGGCTGAGGCCTTTGCCCCAAAATGTGTAGCTCTCACCATCGGGAAGAATTGCTTCACCAAAGAGTCGGTTGATTGAGAACAGGCCGGGATCCCACCCCACCGAGATAATCGCCGTGTTCTGGTTGGCCGATGCGGAAGCATCAACTTCGGCAAAATATTCCGGGATACGCGCATGGGTGTCAAAACTATCCACGGTGGTGAAATGGGCGGCAAGCTCCGGGCCCTGCACGGGAAGATCATCTTTGGAGCCTCCACAGAGAATCAGCACATCAATCTGATCGCGCATTTCTGTCAAAACTGACCAGGAGTACCCTTGTGTTTCCGGGTGCTGGAGTTCTAAATCGGCAGGGTTCCTGCGGCTAAAAACACCAACCAGAGTCATATCGGCATTTTTTTGTACGGCACTCTCGACACCGCGACCGAGGTTACCGTAGCCGGCAATTCCGATCCGAATCTGCTCCGGGGCGTTCATCTGGGATCCTTTGTTCTTCGTGAAAAAATCTGCACTTTAAGCCTATCGGTGCTGAGGCCCTGCGCTTGAAACTTTCATGTGGTGAAACTTAAGTGTTGCGTTATACTTCATAGAGGAACACGTGAATCAGTGAAGGTACCTTGTGAATGTTGTAGTCAGAGCACTGTCGGTAGTGAAGCTCTTGGCAAAATTTCCCGCTGGTTTATCTCAGGCAGATGTTGCCGAAAAGCTTGAATTGCCGGTTCCCACTGCGTATCGCTTGCTCAGCGTGCTTGAGCGTGAAGGGTTTGCAACCCGCTCGCAAAGTAATCGGAAATATTTTCTTGGACCGGCAGCTTCAGAAATTGGTCGTCAAGCAGAACAGCACGGTTCTCTGAGTTCGCAAATGAATCCTGTGCTGCAGGAAGCTGGAAAAAGCCTTGCAGAGACTGTCTTTCTTTCGGAGCGCTCTGGTAACCAAATTATCTGTACGGCTCTGGTCGAGGCGCAGCGCCCGCTGAGGCTTTTTGTGCACCAGGGGCAAATCATGCCAGCCCACGCTGCTGCTTCTGCGCGGGTAATCCTGGCCTGGTCTGAGCAATCGGTGATTGAGGGTGTACTGGGGGCGAATGACTGGAAGCATTACACCACCGGGACGATAACCAGCCCGGATGCGCTCCGGGTGAAGTTGAATGAAATCCGCGAACGCGGTTTTGATGTTTGTGAATCCGAACTTGATCGGGATGTTTGGGCCGTGTCCGCACCGGTCTACTCTTCTTTGAATGAAATTGTTGCTTCAGTAACCATGGCTGCTCCGGCACAGCGTTTTCTCGATAAGGCAAAGCAGGAAGACGCTGTTCGGATTATTGTCGAGGCAGCAAAGTCTTTGAGCCAAGAAATTGGAGGCGCATCCTGAAAGCATCGGGCATGCGCATGATTTACGTAGTATTGAGTACAGAGAGAAGTGAGGAAACACAGTGACAGCATATGAGGAACAGGTCGGACAACTTGCGGACCAGCTCTTTCCAAAACTTGACGAGTCACCATGGACTCTCGATGAGCCTATGCTTTGGGAGTCATTTGGTGAGCTTTTAGTACCACAACTCAAGGACCTCGGCATTGAGCGCATCATCAGCTGGGATCAATTGCACTCAACAGTGCTTGCCCACGTTCTTGCCCGGAGTCTCGGGGCGAAGGTTGCCAATGCCTATGCTGAGGATGGGCTGCTGGGTATTGATCGTGCCGGTGCAGGAGAAGAAGTGGCGATCATCCTTGATATTGATTGGCCAGCTCACCCACCTGCCTCAGCGCTCTTTTCCTATGCTGAAAGCCAGGGATA
>JBARYA010000075.1:0-3891 GCA_049647625.1 Microbacteriaceae bacterium | reverse complement strand
CAGCCTTTCTCGTCGTTAATTATTGAGTTCTGCAACTACTAGCTGCGCCAGTCGTTCAAAATCTTCGGGGGATGCGGTACCGTGCAGGAGCACCGTGCTGCTGCCTTCGGTGAGGGCTATTCCGTAGGGCTTATTGCCGGACGCTTTGTCATTGTTCCTCCGGTCAAATTCGATCCAGCTTTTGCCTGCAAGCGTAATATCACCGCTGGGGAGGGTGGAGTCCATCATCCGGATTGTCCAGCTCTCATCGGCATCAATGCGTTGATTGAGTGCGATGAATTGTTCGTCTGCGGTCACAATGCCCAGATACCAGTAGAGCTGTTTATCGCTCTGATCGGTACGCACATTGGCAGCGTTTAGCGTCCAGCCTTCAGGAAGTTCCGGAGCAACAATATCTTCGGAATATCCGCGCTCAGCATTCAAGACAGCCGTTGCGTAATCAATTTCTGGAACAATTGAACCGGATGGGCGCAGTACCGTCATCCATAAAACAGCGACCGCAGCCAGGGTGGCAACGATGGCGATGACCAGGTTGAAACCGGTGTTATTGACTCGTCTTTTACGGGTGTTTTCGGCTTTGAGGGCCGCGATCTCCTCTGGAGTCTCAGGTTCTGTGAAAATCTGCATACCTTAGGCCTGTGGTTCGCTCTCTGCCGCACTCTTTTGGCGAGCCTCTTCGAGCCGCTGCTTTGCTCCAATGAGCCAACTCTCACAGCGGGCAGCCAAAGCTTCGCCGCGTTCCCAGAGTTTCAGAGAATCTTCGAGGGTCGCGCCACCGGCTTCAAGTTCATTTACCACGGCGAGAAGCTCATCCCGGGCCTGCTCGTAGCTGAGCTTGGCAATATCCGCGTAATCATTTTTAGCAGTCATATCGTATCAATCTTACTCTTGGCAAATATGTTTCGGCTCACTCGATGACTCACTCCTCGGTTCCGCTGACTGTGGCTGCAACATGTCCGGATGCGAGGGTAATTCTGAGGGTGTCGCCCT
The DNA here is from genome assembly GCA_049647625.1 of Microbacteriaceae bacterium. Lineage (GTDB taxonomy): Bacteria > Actinomycetota > Actinomycetes > Actinomycetales > Microbacteriaceae > JBARYA01. The sequence goes on along the minus strand of JBARYA010000075.1, from coordinate 2,901 downwards.
TGGCAGCATCCTCAGCACGGGAGAGCACGGTATCGCCGTTCAGCTGCACAATTGCATAGCCACGTTTGAGGGTGCTCTGCGGTGAGAGTGACCGGAGCCTGCCGAGCAATTCGCGCTGCTCGGCATCTGAGCGTTCAAGGATGCGCTGGGTGAGTTCACGAGAGCGGTCGAGTGTGCGCCCCAGCTCGTCAAAGCGTTGTTCAAAAATCCAGGCTGTTCCGGCCAGCGCAGGGCGGCTGCGGAGCCCAGAAATCATCGCAATTTCGTGGTTTAGGGTGCCACTGAGTGATTGCCAGATGCTATTTCGGGCCTGACGAATTTTTAGGGTCTCGTCGACCACATCCGGAACCACGCGTTTCGCAGCATCGGTTGGTGTCGATGCCCGAAGATCTGCCACCTCGTCGAGGATGGGGCGATCGGCCTCGTGCCCAATGGCGCTCACTACCGGGGTCTGTGCGGCGGCAACACGACGAACCAGCGCTTCATCGCTAAAGCCGAGGAGGTTCTGGAAGTCACCGCCACCACGGGCGATAATGATGACATCGACCTCGGGGTCGGCATCCAGGGTTTCTAGAGCTGCAAGGACTTCAGGAACATTGCGTTCGCCCTGCACCGCGGCGTGAACGGTGCGAAATTGCACACTCGGCCAACGCAATTGGGCATTGCGGATGACATCCTTCTCGGCATCGGAATCTTTGGCGGTAATCAGGCCAATGAGTTTCGGCAGGAAGGGCAGTTTCTTTTTGCGGCTCGCCTCAAAGAGGCCTTCCGCGCCAAGCTGCTGCCGGAGTCGTTCAATGCGTTCGAGGAGGTCACCGATACCGGCTTTTCGAACATCCGAAACAATGAAGGTGAGGGTGCCGCCCTTGGCCCAAAAGTTGGGTTTGCCGAGAATCTTGACCCGATCACCCTGCTTGAAATCGTCGCTGAGACGGGATCTGGTGCTGTTCCAGATTGAGAAGGAGATGGTTGCATCGGCTTCCAGGTCCTTGAGCTTGCCATAAACATTTCCGGCTGAAACACCCCATTGGGTAATTTCGCCCTCAATCCAGATGCTGCCGAGTCGGTCGATATAGGCGCGGATGCTCTCAGCAACCCGTGAGACCGACCAGGGGTCTTCGAGGGTTGCCGCATCCGCACGGACAGCAGGATTGTTTACATTACTCAATGGTTTGGATGTGGCTCAGCTACCAGCAACTGGCTGCTATTTGCCAGATTGGTCGGCGCTGCCGAGCTCTTGTGCCGCTTCGATGATGCGGGCAGCCATTGCTGATTCGGCAACCTTGCCCCAGCCGCGAGGATCGTAGGCCTTTTTGTTGCCAACATCCCCATCGACCTTGAGTACTCCGTCATAGTTGCTAAACATATGTCCGGCAATTGAGCGGGTAAACGCGTATTGGGTGTCGGTGTCAACATTCATTTTGATAACGCCGTAACGCACCGCATCCGCTATTTCTTGTGAGGAAGAGCCAGAACCGCCGTGGAAAACCAAATCGAATGGGTTCTGCAGACCAACGTGCTTGCCAACGCCCTCCTGAATTTCCTTCAAGAGTTCTGGGCGAAGCTTTACCCCACCGGGCTTGTAGACGCCGTGGACATTGCCGAAGGTCATGGCCGTGATGTATCGACCCTGCTCACCGGTTCCGAGTGCGTTCACCAGTGCGATGCCGTCTTCTACCGTGCTGTAGAGCTTGTCATTGATCTCGTGGGTTACGCCGTCTTCTTCGCCGCCAACAGCGCCAATTTCAACTTCGAGCACGATATTGGCAGCGCTGGTGCGCTTGATCAGATCCTGGGCAATCGCCAAGTTTTCATCCAGCTCGATGGCTGAGCCATCCCACATATGTGATTGGAAGATTGGCTCGCGACCGGCTTTGACCTCGGCTTCGGATGCAGCTAGCAGTGGCAGCAAGAAGTTATCGAGAGCATCCTTTGGGCAATGGTCGGTGTGTAGGGCGACATTGATTGGGTACGCCTTGGCAACCTCTTTTGCGAAGGCAGCGAATGCGAGTGCGCCACCGGCACGGTTCTTGACGGTGTGGCCGGCGAAGTAATCTGCGCCGCCGGTGGTGACCTGGATAATGCCGTCAGATCCGGCTTCAGCAAAGCCCTGAAGGGCGGCGTTTAGGGTCTGTGAGGAGGAAACATTGATTGCCGGATACGCAAATCCACGCTTCTTCGCGTTATCGAGCATCTGGGCATATTGTTCAGGGGTTGCAATTGGCATAGTTTCAGTCTCCTACGTTCTGGTTACAGTATGAGTGTACCGAAGTGTTAAGGTCTTTGGCTTTTTACATTTTGATAAATTTGTTCAGATTTCTTGCATTCTTCCGCCGAGAGCCATGGCTATTCTGGGGGCGAGAACTAAGCTTGAACCATGAATTCTTTACCTGAGAACCACACTTCAATGACTTTGCCACTCAATCCTGATCGGAACCTGGCTCTTGAGTTGGTTCGGGCCACAGAGGCTGCGGCAATTCGCGCCTATCCCTGGATCGGTCGGGGTCATAAAAATGAGGCTGATGGCGCCGCTGTGGATGCTATGCGAGCATTCCTCTCTACGGTTGATTTCTCCGGCCGTATTGTTATCGGCGAGGGTGAGAAGGACAAGGCGCCGATGCTATTCAATGGCGAGGTCGTTGGTACCGGCCTTGGTCCTGAGTGCGATATCGCTGTCGATCCCATTGATGGAACGAGCTTGACCGCTGCCGGACGGAGCCATGCGCTCTCGGTGATTGCGGTTGCTGATCGTGGTTCGATGCTGGATGCTTCAAGTGTGTTCTATATGGACAAACTGGTGACGAGCAGTCACGGTATCGGCGTTGTAGATATTCGTAAACCCATTGCGGAGAACATCCGCGCTCTGGCCAAAGCAAAGGGCAAGGCCGTTGAGGATATGCG
>JBARYA010000074.1:0-7102 GCA_049647625.1 Microbacteriaceae bacterium | reverse complement strand
GCTGGAAGCTCAGCTTTGCAGCACAAGTTCAACCGGAAATGGGGCTCAAGTCCCGCTCTAGTTCTCGCTCTCGCTCTCGAATGAAAATTTGGCTAATCGTTCAGCTTTTCAGGAGGCAATGTGAAATCTTGGGTAGCACTTTGGGACTCATCGACAAGCTCAATCCCTTGTTGCGTGTGAGGAGAGAGTATCCGTGGTCCTGAGTAATTGACACCGAGCAACATGTCATTCATTGGATCAACAGTCTGAGCCGCAGATTTAATAGCGCTCATGTTCTTATTTCGAAAGAGTCTAATTATAAAAAGAATTGCAACGAGGGCGAAGAGAACAATCCAAATAATCTCGGTCCACACACCTTGCCCAGTTGCGTGCAGAATCGCAAGAGATATCACAACCACAGCAATAGCTATCACAGTAATAATGTCAGCGCGCTTCATGGCACTCATCTTGCCACATAGTCATGACTTCTGCTCGAATTCAAAACATGCTCCATTTTTGAAACGGGCACTTCCTAGCGACCCGTGAAGTTACGCGCTTACGATTAATAAAGTTGGGCCCCTCATTACTGAGGGGCCCAACACAAAACTGCAGTTCTTGCAGCTTCAGAAGATCGTTAGTTGGTCTTCTTGAAACCAGACTTCTCAAGCAATGCTACGCTCTGCTTGAGGCTGAGCTTGACGTTCTTACCATCGCCAACACCCTCAAAAGAAGATCCGGTCAGTTCAGAAATCTCTTTGATGTCTGCAATAGAGTAATCAACAGTCATCCGCTCAGTTACTGCGGTATCGCCGTATTCTACTGAGTGTTCGAGACCGGTAACGCCCTGGAACTCAGCCATGATTGGATCAAGCAACTTGCGTGCCTCATCTGGGCCGCTGAGGCCAATGCCCGCATAATTCATGACATTGACGGTGCTCTGCTTGGTTACTTCATCACCATTGGCGTAATAAGTGATGGTCATATCAACACCATTTTGTGTCTGCTGATACACAGAAACAGTCTGAACACCTACACCTGAGCACGCAGTAAGCGCGAACGCGAGGAACGAAACGATGAGCAGCACGAGAGGTGTTACGAAAGATTTTGTTGAACGGGTTTGAACAGCCAGTTGAGGCATTAAAGAATCCTAATCATGAGAAAAATATACTGAAGTTATTAATATATAGCACTCAGTTCACAAACCCCCCTGTTTTGGGGTAATTGTTGCGAAACGTTTACTTTAGTGGGCGTTGAGCCGCACCCCATGGGTGCCACCCAGAAGACGGATTCCGGTGAATGTTGCGTTCACCGAGAAACCGACACCTGGGACTTCGTGTGCCTCAAGGAAACCACCAAACATTTCAGCCCGTTGGCGCATCTGGCTGATACCAGGCCCAGAAACCGCCTGAACCAGGGCGCTAAGATCTTTCTCAACATCCACTTGTGCATCCTTAACGGCCTTCTCTTTACCAACGCCACTTGCCTCGGCCAAGCGAAGATGATTCCGAACGCCATCATCATCAAGACTCAATTTGAGGGATGTTTCAGTCCAGGTGAGGGTAATCCACACCTCGGTGCCAACACCACCATGCTTGAGTGAGTTACTGAGGCACTCCTGCAACACTCGATAGATGGCCAGTTCGGCCCCTGGGCGGAGTTCATAGCTCTCCCCCGACTCGTCGAGGCTCACAATCAAACCGGCATCCCGTATCGCCTGCAGCAGCTCAGAAACCGATTTGAGGCGCGGTTGTGGCTGTGCCAGTTGTTCGCCCTCGGTAACGAGCGTCAGGATGCGACGCATATCGGCCAAAGTGTCACGACTCTGCGCCGCGATAATACCGAACGATCGGGCAGCATACTCGTTCTGATCGTCGAGAGTGAGCTTGGCCGCTTCTGCCTTGGTCACGATCTCATTCACCTGCAGTACGGCAATCTGGTGCAGTTCACGGATGAGGCGCATCCGGCCAACCTGATCGGCTACGGCAAGCTCGAGCCCGATGCGGGTCTGCTGCTTAGCAAAAACATCTTGCTCAGATTGGTTGAGCTTGCGACGAGCAAGCCACCAGAGTACCGCGAAAACAAGGGCGATCACTCCGAGAGCGATGAGCGCAATAATTGCGAAACTCTCAAAAGGTGTTTGGGGTTGATCCGTGAGCACATTTGCCTTTCACACTAAACAGATAAATCTTACCGTAACGGTCAGAATCCTTGTCTGATAGATCAGTGAAAACGCCCCAAAACTCACACCCAGAATCCAGACTTCAGGCGTAGTTTGAGCATTAACACGCAGGGTATATTCGATATTTTTTATCAACACTTCACAAGGGGTGATTATCATGCCAAGCAAAACGCATGTTGCAATTCGACCAGCACGTATTCCTATGACTGAACAAGGAAAACGTCTCTCAGCGGGAGGTAACCTCCTGTTCTTCGGCGGGGCTACACTGCTCATCTCGATTATTAGCTATCTCTCGCTGGTGCGATTCGATGGTGTTATTGGCTTTTTCGCGATGCTTGCAAATGTTCTGCTCTTTATATCAATCTTGGCGATGAGGTTCCACGGTGTTGTCAGTCATAGACGCGCCATGGTGATGGTGAGCGTACTGGTAGCGATGTGGCTTGTCATTATCGCCATGTATATCGTGGCCCTGATTCTCTAAGCTGTACCCGCACCTTTATCGCGTACAAAGTACGTATCCGACCCTGTGCAAAGCCGGTATGTGAAAGAAAATGGCCCTCAGGGAAACCTGAGGGCCTATCTGCTCCCCGACTTGGACTCGAACCAAGAACCTATCGATTAACAGTCGATTGCTCTGCCAATTGAGCTATCGGGGATTGCTGCGAGATTCACTCTATCAAATGAGCTCACCCGGTTTCAAATTACGGGGCGAAAATACTCGAAGAGAATATTTCGGATGCCAAAAGCTAGTCCAAAAGTGCCAAATAGTCCTGCATAAAGAAGCTCTGCGGCCGAGTCAGAATGGTTTCGGTATCGCCAATATCCGCCAATTTTCCTTCGTCAAGCACCGCGACGCGGTCGGTGAGATCTCGGAGCACGGTCGGTTCGGTAGTGGCAAGAATAATGGTGCACTCGCTGCTCCGTTTGCGTTCTGTTATGAAGCTGAGAACCGCTTCGCGAGCGATGACATCCACCCCTCGGGTTGGGTCGTCAATAAGCCACAATTTTGGTTCAAAAATTACCGATTGGGCTAGGGCAACCCGCTGGCGCTGACCACTACTGAGTTCATGCGGATAGTGGCTAGCAAGAGACTTAGGCAGAGCCAATTGCTCGAGCAGGGTTAAGACTCTGCGGCTGAGGTCGGTTTTGTCCCAGTGACGATCCCGACTGGTGATTGGCAACACAATATTTTCAGCGACGGTGAACTGCGGCGCTAAGAGCATCGCACCATCCTGTGGCAGGTATCCGAGCTGAGTCTGCAAACGATAGCGTGCTCTGGGGATGAGAAAGCCTAAATCACGGCCCAAGACCATGAGGTCGCCACCCAAAATCTTGGGATCTTTGCGCGCATTATTTGCGGCAAGTACACGCAAGAATGTGCTCTTGCCAGATCCGGTTGGCCCGGTCAATACAAAAAACTCGTTGCGGCGCACATTGAGGGTCAATCCCTCAATCACCGGCGTCTCGGCCCTTTTGGTGAAACCAATCGTCAGATCGTCACTCAGAACTGCAAGATTATCCTCGTTCATGCTGAAACTTTCTTCTTTCCTGCTCAAGCGCAGACAACTCGAGCTGCAATTGTTGCACCTGAACTGTATCCCCGTTCGCCTGGGCCCGAGTGAGCCGAGCTAGGCGTTCCATTTTCTGGGTTTCAAGCTGTCGTTGCAAGAGTGCAGCAGTAATGCCCATAATATAGCCGTGAACTTTTGTTCCGGCTGCCTGTGGCAAGGGCAGCACCGAGAGTTCCCTGCTGAGCAGGTCCACCTGTGGTGCGGCAGCTGTGACCCGGTCAACGAAGTCAGCATCCTTGTAATGGTCAATTGCGGCCGCTAGACCGTCGCGCACTTGGTTGAGCGGTGGCAGGCTAAACTCGGCGTTCAGCACCGATGCGAGCCGTTCAAGATCAAGATGTCCGGGATATTGCAGCAGCACAGCCAAGACCTCTACCTCCAGCCTCGTTTGCGGGGTCACCGGCATTCCTCGAAGACTGGGCTGTGGCGGGAGGACAGGGGTCTCCGCCAGGGACGTGATCACATGATTGTTGCTTGGCGCCCGTTCGGCTGAGCTATCTTCTGCAGCCCGAGACCCTTCTGGCGCAAACCCTAACGATGTGGCTACAGGGCCCGGACCGATAGCCCGGCTTGCCTGCTTCTCGGCCAAGCGAACAGCATCGGCAACATCCGAAATTTCGATGCCGAGCTGTCCCGCAAGCAGGCGGTTATAGCCAGGAATAAGGGATGTGTCCCGAATCTCCGCAATAATCGGGGCTGCAGCCCGCAAAGCACCTGCCCTGCCCTCAACCGATTCGAGGTCGTGCGCAGAGAGTATTTGACGAATCACAAACTCAAACATGGGCTCTTTATGGTTAATGAGCTGGCGAACGGCTTCATCACCCTTTTGGATGCGCAGATCGCAAGGATCGAGCCCCGCATCCGGAACCGCCACATAGGTTTGTGCCGAAAAACGTTTCTCATCGGCAAAGGCCCGGAGAGCTGCTTTTTGACCGGCAGCGTCAGGGTCGAAGAGGAATACGATTTCTCCCATCCCGATGGTGTCATCGCCCATCAGGCGACGAATCATCGAGATATGTCCGGAGCCAAAAGCTGTGCCGCAGGTGGCCACCGCAGTGGTGATACCCGCTAGGTGGCAGGCCATCACATCGGTGTAACCTTCAACCACCACAACCTGGCGTTCGCGTGAAATGTCTTTACGAGCCAGGTCAAGACCGTAGAGCACCTGCGCCTTCTTGTAGACGCTGGTCTCGGGAGTGTTCAAATATTTGGGGCCGGTGTCATCGTCAAAGAGTTTTCTGGCACCAAAGCCAATGATCTGGCCGGAAACATCACGGATGGGCCACATCAATCGGCCACGAAAGCGGTCATAGGGGCCACGATCTCCCTGTCCGGTGAGACCGGCAGCGAGCAGCTCTTCAGCTTTGAACCCCTGCGAAAGCAGCGCTTTACTCATGGCATCATAAGATTTTGGTGAAAATCCGACCCCAAAATGTGCCGCTGCCTGCTGGTCGAAATGGCGTTCTTGTAAAAATTGGCGCCCGAGTTCGGCACCGGGTTCGTTCAATTGCTGCACAAAAAAATCTGCAGCAGCCTTGTTTGCGGCCAGAATGCGCGCCCTACTCCCCTGCTCGACACCAGCTTTGCCACCGTCCTCATAATGCAGCTCAAAGCCGATGCGATGGGCCAGACGCTCGACCGCTTCGCTAAAGCTAATCTGATTCATTTTCTGCAAGAAGGTGAACACATCGCCGTCTTCACCACAACCAAAGCAGTGGTAGCGACCGTTCTGGGTGCGCACATGAAAACTTGGACTTTTCTCGTCATGGAATGGGCAGAGGCCCTTCATTGAACCTGGTCCGGCATTGCGCAATTGCACAAATTCGCTCAAAACATCGGCAATATTGACTCGAGCACGCACCTCATCAATATCGTTCCGTTTTATCAGCCCAGCCATAAGGCTAAATTCTACCGAGTTGTTGTTCGAAATTCATTGCGGTTTGATCAGTGAGGCTTGCTACCTGATCAACGATGACGCGTTTCTTTTCGGCATCTGTGGCGGCTTCCGCAAAATCACCCGCGAAACCGGCATCAAGATCACGACCCTCTGTGCGCCAATGATGATCAAGGATAGAGCTCAGTAATGCCCGTTGTTCGAGATAGATTGGCTGACGCTCAGCCTTTTTCATCACAAATGCGGCAACGATTCCCTTGAGTACCGCAATCTCAGCTCGGAGTTCTGCTGGCAGAATAATGGTCGCATTGTAGCGGTGCAAGAGGGCGTCTGGATACTGAGCGCGAGTGGCGTTCAGGGAGCCCTGAACGAATCTGCCAATGAGCTGGCTGGTCAGGTTTTTCAACTTTGCCTGAGCCCAGCGTGAGCCGTCAAAACTCAGTAACCAATATGCAGATTCTTGCATTCGCTCGAGAGCGGCTGAAATATCATCGCTCGTGAAGCCATCACCTACCCAAGACAGAATCGAATTGATGAGCTCTTGACGCACGTCCTGATCAAGATATTCTTCAAGGTTTATATATCCACCAAAGATTGCATCTTCAAAGTCGTGCACGGAATAGGCTATATCGTCAGAGAGATCCATGACCTGGGCTTCGATACAGCTGCGGCCCAGCGGTGCGCCCTCGCGCATCCATTCAAAGACATCACGATCGTCTTGATACACCCCAAATTTTTGCCGACCGCTGGGATCGTCAACCGCATCATTCGCATACCAGGGATATTTGATGCTGGCGTCAAGGGATGCACGAGTCAGATTAAGGCCATAGCTTTGTCCGGTTTCGTCGACAACTTTTGGCTCCAGTCGACTCAATAACCGTAATGATTGTGCATTCCCCTCAAACCCCCCAAACTCTTGTGACCAATCGTTCAGTGCCTGCTCACCATTGTGCCCAAAAGGTGGATGGCCCAGATCGTGGGCGAGGCAGGCAGCATCGACAATATCCGGGTCTAAATTGAGTGCACTGGCCAGTTCACGCCCCACCTGAGCGACCTCAAGAGTGTGGGTGAGACGGTTCCGAGCAAAATCGACACCGGCGGTCGGACTCAACACCTGGGTCTTGGCAGAGAGCCTGCGCAAAGCACTTGAGTGCAAAATACGTGCCCGATCACGAGCGAAATCGCTGCGACGGGATGAATGCGTTTCTGGCAGCATCCGTTCACGATCGAACTCGGTATAGTGTTGCTTCGATTCTGCAAGGGTCATTCTTAACCTCCGCTAACGTCGAGCTCGGCCTCTTGCAGTTCGCTCCCCTGTGCTGTGGATAGTTCGCGACTGTCGAGCCAGCCCTCAGGAAGTGATGGACGTTTCGGAGTTCCGGTGCGTCCACGAGGCCCTTCAACCTCACCACCTGGATATGGCAATGAGCCGTCTAACGGTAAAAGAAGTTCATCAATCTCGTCGAGTGAGCTCACCAG
>JBARYA010000073.1:0-5983 GCA_049647625.1 Microbacteriaceae bacterium | reverse complement strand
GTATTTGCGCAGCCGCGGTTTCGGGGTTCCGAGTGTGCAAATTGATGGCAACGATGTTATTGCCGGCTTCTTGGCCGGTTCGTATTGGTTGGATCAGGCTCGAAATGGTCATGGCCCGGCCATGATTGAATCGAAGACCTTCCGGATGGGAGCCCACACCTCCAGTGACGACCCGACCCGGTATCAAGCTGCCGAGTTATTAAGCTCATGGCAGGAAAAAGATCCTATCCAGCGCCTTGAAACGTATTTGCGCTCGCAGGGCACACCAGAAGAGTTCTTTAGCGAGGCGGCAACTCATGCTGCAGATGTTGCAAGTGACATGCGCAAGCGAACCCTCGAACTTCAAGCTCCATCGGTGGCAGAAATCTTCCGGAATGTGTACGCCGAAGAACATCCGGTGATGATTGAGCAAGAACAGTGGCTGGCAGCCTATGAAAAAGCTTTTGGGGAGGAACTATGACCGAGATGGCACTGACTCCTATGGCGAAGGCAATTAATGAGGGCCTTCGTCGCGCGATGAAAGAGGACGACAAGGTCTTGCTTATGGGCGAAGACATTGGTCGTTTGGGCGGGGTATTCCGGGTGACCGACGGTTTGCAAAAAGAGTTTGGTACCCACCGGGTACTGGATACTCCACTCGCTGAGTCGGGCATTATCGGTACCGCTATCGGTCTGGCTTTTCGCGGCTATCGTCCGGTCTGTGAAATCCAATTTGACGGTTTTATTTTCCCCGGTTTCGATCAAATCACCACCCAATTAGCGAAATGGACGAACCGCCTCGAGGGCGTCGGCCAAATGCCGGTGGTTATTCGTGTTCCCTACGGCGGACATATTGGTGCGGTTGAACACCATCAAGAAAGTCCGGAAGCGTATTTCGCTCACACCCCGGGTCTGCGCTTGGTCAGCCCTTCGACTGCCGATGATGCCTATTGGATGATTCAGCAGGCAATTCAAAGCCTCGATCCGGTTCTGTTCTTTGAGCCGAAGAGTCGGTATTGGGCGAAGGGCCCGGTTGACACGAGTGCGCCGAGCCGCAATCTGCATGCTTCAGTTATTGCACGTGCTGGCACCGATGTCACCCTGGTCGGTCATGGCGCAATGGTGCATATGATGCTGGATGCGGCTCGTATCGCTGAGGATGAGGGCACCAGTATTGAGGTTGTTGATTTGCGCTCGCTTTCGCCAATCGATTACACCCCACTGCTTGAATCGGTGCGCCGTACCGGGCGTTTGGTTGTGGCGCAGGAGGCTCCTGGTTTTGCGAGCCTGGGCAGCGAAATTGCAGCCACCGTTACCGAGAAGGCGTTCTACAATCTTCAGGCTCCGGTCATCCGGGTTTCTGGCTTTGATGTTCCGTTCCCACCTGCAAAGTTCGAGGGCAAGTATCTTCCGGATGCGGACCGAATTTTAGAGGCCGTCGATCGCGTCTTGGCCTACTAAGGAGAAAATCATGAGTGAAGCAATTTTTAATCTTCCGGATGCTGGTGAAGGTCTGACCGAGGCGGAAATCGTTTCTTGGCGGGTCAAGGAGGGCGATGTTGTTATCCTCAACCAGATTTTGGTCGAGATTGAGACCGCAAAGTCGTTGGTTGAATTACCATCGCCCTATAGCGGTGCCGTGCAGAAACTCCTGGTGGCAGAGGGCGATACCGTACCGGTCGGCGCCCCAATCATTCGTTTCGCCGTTGAGGGAGAAACTCCACAAGCAAGTGATCCAATGAGTGCATCCGAGTCGGAGATTGCCGCAGAAATTCGGAACGATATTGAGGATACTGCAGGCAGCGTCAGCGAAGATACCGGTGCCTCTGGTTCGGTTTTGGTTGGATATGGCACCGGCGAACAGTCGAAGAGCCGCCGCCAGCGTGCAGTGGGTCCTATTTCTGCAGATACCTCACGGCCAAGTTCCGTTCCCGCTGCCCAGGCGGCACAAATTATTGCAAAGCCACCTATTCGCAAGCTGGCTCGTGACCTTGGCGTCGACCTCGCAGTGGTGCATCCAACCGGCCTGGCTGGAGAAATCACCCGTGAAGATGTGGTGCGCTCTGCAAGCCAGGTGAGCCTGTTCCGCAATATCGAAACCCCTGAATGGCCAGATGAGCGTGAAGAGCGCATCCCGGTCAAGGGTGTGCGAAAAATGATCGCCCAAGCCATGGTGAAGAGTGCCTTTGAAGCACCGCATGTGAGTGTTTTTGTTGACGTTGATGCGACCAGGACCATGGAATTTGTGCGTCGTCTTAAAAATTCCACCGACTTTGCCGGTGTGAAGGTGTCACCTTTGCTGATTATGGCGAAGGCAATTCTTTGGGCGGTGCAGCGGAACCCTTCGGTGAATTCCACCTGGACCGACTCCGAAATCATCATGCACAATTATGTGAACTTGGGTATTGCGGCCGCTACCCCCCGTGGGCTGTTGGTGCCAAATATCAAAGAAGCCCAGTCAATGTCGCTCTTGCAATTGGCACATGCGCTTGAAAATCTCACGATGACTGCGCGCGATGGCAAGACCAGCGCAGAGGACCAGCAGCACGGCACGATTACCATCACCAATATCGGAGTTTTCGGGATGGACTTTGGCACCCCGATTCTGAATCCGGGCGAGGTTGCAATCATTGCTCTCGGAACCATCAAGCAAAAGCCTTGGGTCGTCGATGGCCAGATCATGCCTCGGTACATCACTACCGTTGGTGGAAGTTTTGATCATCGGGTCGTTGACGGCGATGTTGTCAGCCGTTTTGTTGCCGATGTTGCCAGTGTGCTTGAGGAACCAGCCCTCCTTCTCGACTAAAGGACGAGCTCTCGGAAGAGCCCGGGGTATCGATGGAATCTTTCGGCAGTGCATTTCAGAGCGCGAACGACTACATTGGTGTTCGAGGTAATCAATTATGTCTGAACCAATTTCTCCGAGCGTTTTGCCGCGGAATACTCGCCAAAAGCGGGCCGTGAAGGCAGCCCTGCACGAGGCTGCAGATTTTGTGAGCGCACAATCCTTGCACGAATTGCTGGAGTCACAAGGTGAACGCATCGGTTTGAACACGGTGTATCGTGTGCTTTCTGGGCTGGTTGAAACCGGCGATGCCGACACCATTAACACCGAAACAGAAACGCTCTTTCGGGCGTGTAGTACCGAACACCATCATCATCTGATCTGTCGGGAATGCGGTAAAACTGTAGAAATCGAAGCGGAACCGATTGAAAATTGGGCACGAACGGTTGCTGCTTCATTCGGCTACACGCAGCCAGAACACCTCATCGACATCTTTGCGCTCTGTGCTGAGTGCTCGGTAACCGCATAAATCTTGGTTTTATCTTGCAATCTCGGGCTATTTTCCCGTAGACTTGCTAAGTTGCAAATCATCCATGTTTGCATTTACGTATGTGTGGGACTTCCGCATATGCCGACAAGAGATCTTGGGTAGAGCATCTGCTCTACGGTACTAGGAGGAAAACTATGGCTGCAGTGTGCCAAGTTACCGGAGCTGTTCCAGGCTTCGGTCATAGCATTTCACACTCGCATCGCCGGACTAAGCGCCGGTTTGATCCGAACATCCAGAAGAAGACGTACTATGTGCCTTCATTGAAGCGCAGCGTAACGTTGACTTTATCAGCTCGTGGCATCCGTGTCATTGATGCCCGTGGCATCGATTCGGTTGTTTCCGAACTGCTCGCGAAGGGGGTTAAGTTCTAATGGCTAAGGCTCAAGACGTTCGACCAATTATTAAGCTTCGCTCAACCGCCGGAACCGGGTACACCTATGTGACCCGTAAGAACCGCCGGAATAACCCAGACCGCTTGGTACTCAAGAAGTACGATCCAGTGGTTCGTAAGCACGTAGAATTCCGCGAGGAGCGTTAAAAATATGGCTAAGAAAAGTAAGATTGCTCGCAACGAGCAGCGCGCTGTAATCGTTGCCCGTTATGCAGAGCGTCGTTTGGAGCTCAAGAAGCAGCTCGTTAACCCACTCTCAACCGATGAGCAGCGTGAAGAGGCCCGTGTTGGTCTGCAGAAGTTGCCACGCAATGCGAGCCCAGTTCGCCTGCGTAGCCGCGACCAGATCGATGGCCGCCCACGTGGTGTCCTCAGCAAATACGGTGTTTCACGTGTTCGTTTCCGCGAAATGGCACACCGAGGCGAATTACCGGGCATTACCAAGTCAAGCTGGTAAGTTTATTCGGTAAGTTCGAAGTCATTCGACTCGCTAGAAAATTACAAATCCCCAAATAAACAACTATTGCCACAACCGTGGTGATAAACCCAGCTAGGAGGGCCTCAATGGCTGACACGCTAAACAAAAGTGAACTGGTAGCTGCCGCAGCTGCTGCAAGTGGACAGACCCAGACCGCAGTTTCGGCTGTACTGGATGCTGTTCTCGAAACCATCACCGAGACTGTTGCTAAGGGTGGCAAAGTTACCATTCCTGGTTACCTCGCTGTAGAGCGCACCTCACGTGCAGCTCGCACCGGCCGTAACCCACAGACTGGTGCAACCATCGAAATTCCTGCCGGCTTTGCCGTCAAGATTTCTGCTGGTAGCAAGCTGAAGGCTGCAGTTAAGAAGTAATTTTCTTTCCAAGCTTTTTCACTGGACGGGCATCTTCGAATGCCCGTCCAGTGTTTTTTGCTCAAAGCAGTGCCAAGGGTTCTGGGCTGCTCTAAAGCTCTGTGCGCTAGGCTTAAGCCGTGCCTCGCGTATTTCGGATTCTTGCTCCGGGACTGGTTGCACTGTTCAGCTTCGGGGCGCTCTATCTTGCGCTAGTTGTTGGCGGTGGAGCGGACCCTCTAGCCATTCTTGACCCCGGACCCATTGTGCGTTGGGGTGCTCCAACAGCCAGACTGTTGAACGATATTGGTTTCACCGTCACGCTCGGTGCACTTGCCGTTGCTGCGTTTGCACTCAGCAAAAAGTTGCCGGAATTCCGACGAGCTATTGATATCGCAGCCATGGGTGCAGTTTTCTGGACCATATCTGCGCTGGCAACCGGCTTCTTCTCATTCATGAGTATGTCAGGCTTGACGCCGGCATCTGGAGAAATGTTTAACCGAGTTTTCCTGCAGTTTTTCAGTGAAATTCCGGTTGGGCAGCTCTACCTCTTTATCGTTATTGTCGCCGCAACGGTCTCCATTCTCTGCTTTATGGTGCAGAGCTATACCGGCTTATTTTGGGCACTTCTGCTTACTATCGTCGGGATCTATCCTTTTGCCGAAATGGGTCATGCTGCCGGGGGCGCCTCACACGATGTGGCGGTTACCGGGCTGCTATTGCACCTGCTCGGCGCTGCGGTGTGGATGGGTGGTCTGGCCACAATTGCCTTCTTGGCCTATAAGAACTTGGCCCGTCTTCATATTGTTCTCCGACGTTTTTCCGCCCTGGCGCTGCTCTGTTTCTTAGTCGTTGCCTACTCCGGTGCAGCGAGTGCCATCATCCGGGTGGGGAGTCTCGAAAACCTGTTCAATACCGAATACGGTTGGTTGGTTATCGGCAAGGTCTTCTTGATCACCGTGCTCGCATTTTTCGGCCTCCTCCAACGCAATTGGGTGTTGGGCAAGATGGCGAGGGCTGAGAAGACCGCAACCGTGAAGGCGTGGTTCTGGTACATTATCGTCACCGAGCTGGCGTTCATGGGGGCCGCAGCCGGTACCGGTACCGCGCTGGCTCGAACCAAGACCCCAATTGACGATACCCCTCCAAGTGGAAACGTCTCACCGGCCGAATACCTTACCGGAGAACCGTTACCGCCGGTTCCAAGCCCAGAGAATTTTCTGCTGGTTTGGCGTCTCGATTTGCTTTGGATGCTGGTCGCTGTCCTCGCCATCGTTTGGTATCTCTGGGGGGTTATCCGGCTCCGAAAGCGTGGAGACACTTGGCCGTGGCTCCGCACGGTGAGCTTCATTTCGGGTATGGTGATTTTCTTCTACTCGACCAATGGCGCATTGAATGCTTATGAGCGTTACCTCTTTAGCGTGCACATGATGGAGCATATGACGCT
>JBARYA010000072.1:0-3870 GCA_049647625.1 Microbacteriaceae bacterium | reverse complement strand
CGCATATGTTGTATCAGCCTCTGCCAAGCCATCTCGCGCATCCTCAGCAGTCTGTGAGCTACACCTGGTTGTCACTGTTCCACAACAAGCGAGTGTCCCGGTCAAGAAAACCGTACGCGCAAACTGGAAGAAATGGCCATATGCGGGCATCACCCTCCCGGTTGAGATTGAGCGGAACGACCCCACGAAACTTCGTGTTATGTGGGATGAGGTACCGAGCGGCAGTGAACGGGCAGACATCGCTGCTGCGCAGCTTGCGGAACAGATGAATAGCCACACAACGTCTTCGCCCTCATCGAGCCCAACGGATCAAGCGATCCCAACCAGCCCAGCTGCTGTGGTGACTCAAAGCAGTTCCGTCACGATTAATGGCCGAGCAGCGACCCCAGAAGAGATTGCCCAATATGAAAAGATGACCGGCATGGATCTCAACGGTGATGGACGAGTCGGTTAGGCAGCTACTCTCCTGAGTAAGACGGGATGCCTCCAATAAAAGGAGCTATTTCAGCTGCATAGTCGTAATGCAGGTGGGAGCATCCGGGGTGGTTTGGAGCAGGGTGGTGGCCGTCATGCCTTCGTAACGAATTTCTACTTCGACCTCAATATTTCGTGGCAACCAGACACCGAAGAAACCGTTATTGAAGGTGTCGGTTTGCTCTTCAAAAAGCACCTTAGCGGATGCGGTGTCGGTGATTGTGACGTCGATTGCGGCATCCTGCAATTCTCCGACGCAGGTGGTGAGGCTATGGAAGAAACAGTCATGCGTTTCGGTTACGAAGGGCGCGATGGAGAGGTAAAACTTGTCGCCGGTGATTGGCAACTCCGCCTGTTTCTTCTGATCCGCACTCATCAGAATCAGACGGTCGCCGCGAATTGAGGCGAATGCGGCCTGGGTGCGATCAGCCAATGGGGTCGCATCTAACTGGTCAATTGCCTGCTCAGCACTGAGGCCAGAAATGCCTAAAGATGTAGCCAGCTCGTCCTGAACCGAGGGAGTTTCCGGGGCGGATGCGCATCCGGCCAGGGTGAGTGCGAGCAGAGCGGCAACTGCGATAGAACGTAGTTTCACAAGATTCCTTCGGTGTTTAGAGATATTCATGCTTGATTTTGGATACCCCTATGGGGTATACATAAGAGTAGCTTAAGAAAATACGTGAGCTAAGAATTTGCCGAGAATATTGGGTCGGATTGACGAGCAGCGTTGACTGGATGAGAGAAGCGGAACATGAAGAACGAGCAGCACGCAGACCATGACCATCAGCATCATGCAGAACACTCCGTTCACGCCGAGCATACTAATCTTTCAACTCCCACAGACCATGCCCACGACACCGATCATACGAATCACGAAGACCACACTAGACATGCAGACCATATGAATCACATGGCTGGAATGCCGGGAATGGCCGGGATGGATCACAGCAGTCACGAAGATCACAGTGGTCATGGTGGCCACGGCGGGCACGAAGGCCATGTCGCTGGATTCCGACAAATGTTCTGGATCATGCTGGTCATCGCCATCCCGGTTGTTGCCTTCAACGACATGTTCGCCATGATCCTCGGTTATCAACTGCCTGATCTCGTCTGGCTCCCCTGGGTATCGCCGATTCTCGGCACCCTCATGTATGTCTGGGGCGGTAAGCCGTTCCTCAGCGGCGCCGTCGCCGAGCTCAAAACCCGAAAGCCCGGCATGATGACCCTCATTGCCCTGGCAATCACCGTGGCTTTTGTCGCATCCTGGGGATCCACTTTAGGTATCTTCGACCATCAACTGAACTTCTGGTGGGAGCTTGCCCTGCTGATTGTGATTATGCTGCTCGGGCACTGGATTGAGATGCGCTCTCTCGCGCAAACCACCTCAGCGCTGGACTCTCTCGCGGCTCTCCTCCCCGATAGTGCCGACCGCGTCGAGGGCGATACCGTGGTGAGCGTTTCGCCAAGCGAGCTTCGGGTTGGCGATATTATTCTGGTGCGTCCGGGAGCATCCATCCCCGCAGATGGCATCATTATTGACGGCTCCGCCAGTATCGACGAGTCGATGATTACCGGCGAATCCCGCACCGTCTGGCGCGAAATTGGCGGCCGAGTTGTTGCCGGAACCGTGGCAACCGACTCCGGACTTCGGGTCGAAGTGACCGCTATTGGCGATCAGACCGAGCTCGCCGGCATCCAGCGACTGGTTGCTGCAGCGCAGGCTTCGTCGTCTCTGGCGCAGCGTCTGGCCGATACCGCGGCCGGCTGGCTGTTCTGGTTTGCCCTGGGCTCAGCGTTCATTACCGCAATCATCTGGTCGGTACTCGGATATCCGGATGATGCCATTGTGCGCGCCATTACGGTGCTGGTCATTGCCTGCCCGCACGCACTCGGGCTCGCGATTCCGCTGGTGGTATCGATTGCCACTGAACGCGCTGCCATTGGCGGGGTGCTGATCAAAGATCGGCTGGCACTCGAAAGCATGCGCAGCATTAGCTCGGTACTTTTTGACAAGACCGGCACCCTCACCGTTGGCGAACCGACCGTGACTGCTATCGCCCCCGCCGATGCGAAAATGTCGCAAGTCACATTGCTGACCCTAGCTGCCGCTGCCGAATCCGATAGTGAGCATCCCCTGGCGAAGGCGATTATGCGTGCCGCCAAAGATCGCTCACTTGAGGTTCCCCAGGCGAGCGGCTTCAGCTCATCCCCCGCTGTCGGCGTGAGTGCGACGGTTGATGGTGTGGTTGTTGAGGTTGGTGGACCGTACCTCTTAGAGAAACACGGACTGTCAGAGCTACCGATTGCTGATGCGTGGCGTGCTGAGGGTGCAATTATTTTGCATGTGCTGGCAGATCAGCAGGTGATCGGAGCATTACGCCTAGCCGATGAGATTCATCCACATTCAAGGCAGGCGGTTGAGGCGTTGCAGGCGCTCGGTGTCCAGGTTGTCATGATTACCGGTGATGCCGAAGCGGTTGCGCTGTCGGTTGCCAAAGAACTGAACATTGATCGCGTTTTTGCCGGGGTGCGCCCAGAAAATAAGGCTGCAAAGGTTGCCGAATTGCAGGCCGAAGGTCAGAAGGTGGCCATGGTGGGCGATGGTGTGAACGATGCTCCGGCGCTCGCCCAGGCGGATGTCGGTATTGCGATTGGTGCCGGTACGGATGTGGCGATCGCCTCGGCCGGAGTCGTGCTCGCCAGCTCCGACCCGCGTTCGGTACTCTCGGTGATCGAGCTCTCAAACGCCAGCTATCGCAAGATGAAGCAGAACCTTTGGTGGGCCGCCGGATACAACATCCTCTCTGTCCCACTGGCCGCCGGAGTTTTGGCACCGATCGGTTTTATTTTGCCGATGTCGGTTGGCGCCGTGCTGATGTCACTCTCGACTATTGTGGTTGCCCTGAACGCCCAATTGCTGCGGCGCTTAGATCTACGACCGGAAGCATCGGTGAAAGCTGTGATGGAACACCAGTGATAAAATAGTGCGAGCAGTCCCCCTAGAAATTTCGTCGTCTTATAGATAAACGCATCAAGGGAGATGTACCAAGATGAGACCACTCCGATACTCGATTAACGTCACACTCGATGGATGCTGCCATCATGAGGCAGGGCTCCCGCCAGACGAGGAGTCGATGAGCTACTGGACCGCTGAGATGGAACGAGCCGATGCCATACTCTTCGGCCGGGTGACCTACGAAATGATGGAGTCGACGTGGCGGCGTCCAACCACGGGCATCTGGCCTGAGTGGATGGAACAGTGGGAGATCCCGTTCGCTGAAGCCATTGACCAGACAAAGAAGTACGTCGTGTCGAGCACGCTGAGCGGGGTCGATTGGAATGCCGAGTTGTTGCAAGGCGACTTAGAGCAGGCGGTTCAGCAGCTCAAACACGAGC
>JBARYA010000071.1:0-1799 GCA_049647625.1 Microbacteriaceae bacterium | reverse complement strand
GCAAGACCCAAAACACCAAGAGATCTGCCAACACCCGAGAATCCATCCCGGGTAGTGAGGAACAGCACATGCGCACTTTGGTTTTGAATGCCGGATACGAACCCCTGGCCGTCGTCGACTTTCGCCGAGCAATGATTCTGATTATGAACGGCAAGGCGAGCCTGCTCTCATCTGATGCGGAGCATCCGGTCTTTACCGTCACCGGCCCCTATGAGCGGCCCTCGGTGATTCTGCTCACACACTATGTGAAGCTCCCGCACAATAATCGTGTGCCGGTGACCCGTCGCGGGGTGTTGCGCCGTGACCTGAACCGTTGCGGATATTGCGGGACGCACGCGAGCACTATCGACCATATTCAGCCCAAATCACGCGGCGGTGGCGATAGCTGGGACAATCTGGTCGCCTGCTGCCTCAAGTGCAATAACGATAAGGGTAACCGCACCCTGGGCGAGATGGGTTGGAAGTTGCGCGTGATTCCGCAGGTGCCACACGGGGTGATCTGGATGGTGCGGGGCATCGAGCGTCCGGCACCGCAGTGGAGTGAGTTTCTGCAGCTTGCGGCTTAGCCCCTGCTCGTTTAGATTGAGCGCAGATGGGTGAGGGTGAGCCCGATCGGGATTGATACGATCAGGATCAGGTAGATAGCCCGCAGGATTCCGGCCTGTATTTTGTGGTTGCTGCCCCGAGTGTCAAGCAGGGCGAGCACCAGCGCGATAATGAGCAGCACGCCGCCAATATCTGAAATAATCGGCTGGCTGCTGAGCGCACCGGTAATCACGAGTGCATTTCCGAGGTTCCAGGCCGCGATGCGCAGGATGGTGGGGTTCGTGGCTGGGGGAGTGAGCCCGAGGAACTCGCTTTGTCGACTGAGGATGCACTGGGCAACGCCGAGGATGAGCACCAGGTAGGCTGCGAGCCAGCTGCCCTTTTCAAATTGCAGCGGACCGGCGAATGCGGCCACCATCCCGCCAAGAACAATGAACGCGACTCCGATTCCGTAATAGACGTTCTGCACGAGTGGAGTTTTCGTTTCGTTTTGCACGGTGACACACTTTCGTGAAGCAGTGTTGAGTGCCGCAGAAACGGCCACTATCTTCGAAGATTCTGCCCCAATTGCTAGGTTACTCCTTGGCGTAGGGGTGGGTCTAGGCTTGCTCACGAATCTGATTCACGCTGTCTTGGGTGAGGTCGTACTCTTGCTGTTAAGCTAGATACTGAGAAGGAGCCACACCCGATTGCAACGACCGGTCAAAATAGCTGAAGCGCCGCTCAATCAACTGACCGTTGGCGCTATTTCTCATTTTCATTGTGCTCTTGAGAATACGAAATTTACTTTCGATGGTGCCCAAGAAAATGCTATTTCGCAGCTCACCACTCCGGCGGCGAATGGCTACTATCTTTGGGGTTCAGTCGGACGAGGTAAGACGGTTCTTTCTGAGCTGTATTTTGATGCCTTGCCCACCAGCCTGAAGAGACGTTTTCACTTTCACAGTTTCTTCCATGAACTGCAAGCCGAGATTGCTCTCAGCGGAGACCCGGTCGATGTATCCATTGAGCGGATAATTGGTTCTGCTCGCGCCGTGTTTTTTGATGAGTTCCATGTTCATGATGTTGCGGATGCGGTGTATCTTGCGAAGACCCTGCAAATACTTTTCGATCGTGGAGTTCTCGTCTTGCTGACATCCAATTATGAGCCGAAGGGGCTGTTGCCCGACCCGATTTTCCACGATCGTTTTATACCAACGATTCACTTGATTGAGTCCCGCATGGAAGTCATTACATTGGGGAACGGTCAGGAC
>JBARYA010000070.1:0-14663 GCA_049647625.1 Microbacteriaceae bacterium | reverse complement strand
GTGGTGGCTGAAGGCATGCCATACATTTGGTTCAGCTGTTCGGCGGTAATGCCATCGGCTTGTGCAGCAGCCCGTTCGTTCTGAAGACGGGCGACAGCCTTCTGGTTGCCCGGGTTGAAAACAGCGGAGTTATTGAAAATCGGGTTTGACGAAGCCACGGTGATCCTTTCATCTTGGCTTGCCCGACACATTGGATGCGCCCAGCGGATACAAGTACTTCAGATATTCTAAGCGAAAATCGTCACGAATAACTATGCTTCAGCTGTGTTTCATCTCAAGAACAGCACAGAACCAGACACTTTCGACTAGCGTTAACAGCAGGAACCGGATGGCAGCGGCAGCTGCAACGAACTGTGCGAAGGTGGTCACGAGTGAAAAACAACCCCATGGTTATTGCGCATCGCGGAGCCAGCGGATATCGTCCAGAGCACACCCGCGAAGCCTATCTCCTGGCGCTTGAGCTGGGTGCCGAAGCGCTTGAACCGGATATTGTCGTCAGCCGTGATGGGGTTCCGGTGATCCGTCACGAGAATGAGCTGAGCGAAACCACCGATATTGCAGAGCGACCCGAATTCGCCGATCGCAAAACCACCAAAGAGTTGGCTGGTTTTCGATTCACCGGTTGGTTTGTTGAGGACTTCAGCTGGGATGAATTGCAGACCCTGGAGGCTCGGGAAAGAATCCCACAAGTTCGTCCAGAAAATACCCGCTATACCGGGGCCGGAATTCTGCGACTCGGCGAGTTGATTGAGCTCGTCCACGCATGGACAGCAGCGACCGGATCGCAGATCACACTGGTTATCGAGCTGAAGCATGCCAGCTATTTCAGCGCAATTGGGTTAGATCTGGAGCCAATTCTGCTCAAGGAATTGCAGGATTTTGGCTGGATATCCGGTGTTCAAGAGTCCCGACTGGTTATTGAAAGTTTCGAGTTGCCCATTCTGAAGCGCCTGAAGCACAGCGGTCTGGATGCTGAATACATCTTTCTGCTTGAGGCCGAAGGTGCACCCCTGGATGAGATGCTGGCACATGGCACTGCCGCCAGACCCTTTGCAGATTTCTTGACCGAGACAGGCTTGCGGGAGCTGAAAAACGACATCGACGGGGTCAGCGTCGACAAGTCGATGATTCTGAGCTGGTCGACGGAGTCTGGATATCACAGTAGTGATTTGGTGCATCGGGTTCATCAGGCGGGTCTCAAAGCCTATACCTGGACGCTTCGGCCGGAATCACAATTTTTGGCCAATCCCGAGGGGAATGCCGAAGAGGAGTTCCGGATGATTCTCGATAGCGGTGTTGACGGAGTATTCGCAGACTATCCGGATTTGGTGCTCAACCTACTCGACGAGGACTAAGTCTGGAAGATTATGAAACTTCGCCTGGGCCGAGAAAATATACCATTTCTGGTGGTGTTGTTCTTGATCGGGCTCTTTCAAGTTTTTCGAGGCCAATGGGTCGATACCGCTATTTTTGCTTTCGCAGTGCTCCTTGCACTATTCCGGCCGCCAAATTTCCGTTCCAAGAAAGCTGGAATTGATACTCATCTCGGCACGCCAAGTCTCGGTGCGCTGGTACCAATAGCTCTTGCCATCGGAGTCCTGCTGTTCTTTAGCGAACGTCATGGTGCGTTCTCTGGCGTTGTGATTGTGTCTTTAGGCGTGGTGGTGTTGAGCTTTGCCTGGTTCTCTGGGGGAAGCCGGCCCGTTGCTTCGCCGAATAATGACCATGATTCTCCGCAGAAAAAGACGCAGATAAAACTGCCAGTCGAGTATCGCCGGGCCAAAGTTGTCTGGATCACCCTGGTGTTGGTGCTCGGTCTCTGGGAGGCGAGCTCGTATCTCGCCGGGCGATGGTTCAACTTTAACGAGATGCCATCGATTTCAGATCTCCTTGACCCGGCACTCAATACTGCCCTCGGAAAGATTGTGTTTCTTGCCCTCTGGCTGGCGATTGGGGTGTGGTTGTTGAGACGTGGGGGAAAACATGCTTAGGTGGCTGACGATTATTGTCTATCTCGGTGTTGCCCTGGCATCCATTATTGTTGTGCTCTGGTCACGGCACCGAACAGATGAACTCAGCAGGCTCAGTACTCTCGTCGATCGAGCAATGCTTAGCCCTGCCGCCCGAATTACACTGATTGCGTTCTGGTGGTGGATTGGCTGGCATTTTCTTTTTGCCCAGACCATCGATGGTTAGGAGCGAGGGCTAGCGACTACCGCAGCAAATGAATTCACTTAAAGAATTGGCGGTGCTGGAACAAAGGGTTTGTCTTCTGGGGTGTCGACTGGCTTGCTTGCTTTTTGGCTCTGCTTGGCAAAATCCTCAGCGCTCATGGTTTGGATGTTTGCCCGAGCTGCCTTCGCTGCAGCACGCTGCTTCTTGGTAATCAGAGCAAACAGCACGGTCACAATTGTCCAGAGCACCAGGTGGCTATAGCCCACATTGTTGACCATATTGAAGGTGTCAATCGGAAGTTCTTTTGAGATGAGGAACGCGATGAGGAAGGTGAGCAGGCTGAGGGCAAGCCCAAAGAGCAGGTGAAGCCAGATGCCGAATTCGGTGAAGCGATGCCAAACAAATACGAAAAGTGCCAGGCCAATCCAGACACCCAGCATCACTGGTGTTGTGGCAACAAAAACATAACTGCGTGGGAGCTGCTCGATGTTCATCATTATAAATTCCCAGAACCTGTTCTCCGGGGTAAAGATAATCGCAATACCGTATTTGAACATCCAGGAGGCGTGTTGCACCGAAATAACGAGCCACAAAATAAAGGGAAAGAGCACAAAATAGATGAGCGCAATGAGGGCTGCTTCTTTGGTGGTTTTCTGCTGCTCTGACATTGTGGTCATCCTTCATTGAGATCTACTGCGGCGGGGAGGAGTCTCAGCTAGTTTAGCGAAACTGGCTGAAGCCCAAGGATATTTTGCCCTGTG
Source organism: Microbacteriaceae bacterium (assembly GCA_049647625.1). Taxonomy (GTDB): domain Bacteria; phylum Actinomycetota; class Actinomycetes; order Actinomycetales; family Microbacteriaceae; genus JBARYA01. The sequence continues at coordinate 11,727 of JBARYA010000070.1, read as the reverse complement.
TCTAAGGTCGGTGCAGCACTCTAAGATAGAGGGTGATGGATGCTCTGTTTGATGATTTTGATTCTGCCGGTTTTGTGAGTGGCGAGGCGCCGCAACCCAATGTTGCCCGCCCCGAGGCGATTGTTCCCACTCTTGTTGATGGCCCGGAGTTCGGGTCTTCGACAGGATCCAATTACGGCAATGGTGACGATCTTGTCAAGGGATTGAACCCGCAGCAGCGTAAAGCGGTTGAATATCGCGGACCGGCGCTTCTTGTGGTCGCTGGTGCGGGCTCGGGTAAGACCCGGGTGCTTACCCACCGAATCGCACACCTCATCTATAACCGGGATGCTTGGCCGAGCCAGATTCTGGCCATCACCTTTACCAATAAGGCCGCTGCAGAAATGCGTGAGCGGGTGCAGCATATCCTTGGAGATGATGCGAGTGGCATGTGGTTGGCCACCTTCCACTCGGCCTGTGTGCGCATCCTTCGTGCTGAGGCAGAAAATTTTGGTTACCCCCAGAGTTTTTCAATTTATGACTCTGCAGATTCAAAGGCGCTGCTGAAGCGTATCCTCAAGAACCTCGATGCTGAGAATTTTAATATCACCCCGGCCAAGGCTCAGAGCAAGATTTCTCGGCTCAAGAATGAGCTGGTTGATTACGAGACTTACGCTCGAGACGCCAATATTCAGGATCCGGCCGAGGCGCTGTTCATCGAGATTTTCCGCAGCTATACCCAGGAGCTTGCCCGCGCCAAAGCCTTCGACTTTGATGACCTCATTGTGCAAACGGTCTATTTGTTCCGGGCATATCCAAAGATTGCTGCGAAGTATCAGCGGCGTTTCCGGCATATTCTGGTTGACGAATATCAGGACACCAATCACGCCCAGTATTCCCTCATTCAGGAACTCACTCGCAAGATTGAACCTGAAGAGGTGCAGGATCTAATCAATACCGGGCAATATGTGGCCAATCTGGTCGATGCAAACGGCTATATTCCGGGCGCGAGCCTCACCGTGGTGGGTGATTCAGACCAGTCGATTTATGCCTTCCGTGGGGCGGATATCCGCAATATTTCTGAATTCGAGCGCGATTTCCCCGGTGCCAGCACGGTCCTTTTGGAGCAGAACTACCGCTCCAGCCAGACCATTCTTGATGCTGCCAACGCCGTTATCGGGAATAACTTTGATCGCAAGGCCAAGAATCTTTGGACCGATAGCGGTAAGGGTGCCGAAATTATTGGCTACACCGGATATTCCGGACATGATGAGGCCCAATTCGTTGCCGACCAAATTTCTGAACAGCACCGTGACGGGCATCCCTATAGCGAGATGGCTGTTTTCTATCGCACCAATGCTCAGACCCGTACTCTTGAAGAAATCCTGATTCGCTCCGGAATTCCGTATCGCCTCATTGGTGGCACCAAGTTCTATGAGCGGGCCGAAATCAAGGATCTGATGGCCTATCTCACCGTTGCGGTGAATCCGGCGGACGATCTGGCCCTGAGGCGAATCATCAATACCCCAAAGCGCGGTATAGGTCCGGCAACCGAAACCCAGGTGGCCAAGTTTGCCGAAGAGCAGGGAATCTTGATGGCGGATGCGCTGCTCCGTGCCGATGAGCTGGGGCTCGGCCCCAAACTCCGTGCTGCTCTGCACGATCTCGGCACGCTGATTAATGAGACCAAAATCATTGCCGCCAACCGTCCACCGGTTGAAACTCTGATGCAGGTGCTGGATCGTACCGGCTACCTCACCCTGCTCAAAGAGAGTCGTGATCCGCAACAGGAGGCCCGGGCTGAGAACGTTGAAGAATTGGTCGCGCAATTGCGTGAATATGCCAGCAATAATCCGGATGTGCTACTCCTCGATTTCTTGACCGAGACCGCCCTGGTTGCAGCTGCTGATGATCTGGATGATTCCACCGGCACCGTTTCCTTGATGACCCTGCACACCGCGAAGGGTCTGGAATACGATGTGGTCTTTATTACCGGTATCGAAGAAGGCCTGCTGCCACACCAGATGTCCTTCGTTGATCCGGGCGGTATCGCCGAAGAACGGCGGCTCTTCTATGTGGGCATTACGAGGGCCAGAAAACAGCTCCACCTGAGTTTGGCACTCACTCGCGCGCAATACGGTGGTCTTGAGGGCGCTATTCCATCTCGCTTTATTAACGAGGTTCCGCCTGAGCTCATTAGCTGGCGTGGCCGAAATGCCGATGACCGCTCTCAGGGTTCGATTGGTGCTGGAAGTTCTTCACTTTCAAGGAGCGGCTCGAGTGGTTTTGGCTACGGTTCCGGCAGTAGCTCAAGTAGTTCGTCTGGCCGGTCCCAGGGCTATGGTTTCACCGAGAACCCGATCAAGCCCAAGACCACCTGGCCGAATGCCATCAAACAGGTGCGCGACAATAGTGAGATGGAACTCGCAATTGGTGACCGTATCCGCCATGTTGACTTCGGCGAGGGTCGGGTAACCGGACTCCGCGGTGAAGGGCCGAAACGTGTTGCCGAGGTGCAATTCAATGGTTCGGGCCGCAAAAACTTGCTGGTCAAGATTGCACCCATCGAAAAGCTTTAGCTCATCGAGTCGCCTCCATCCGGTAAAAAATGCAGATTGGCAAGCGCTTTGTGCACATCTGCTATACCTTGTGCAACGAATGGGTACCAGTACTGTCTTAACTAACCAAAAAAGGTAAATGATAGTAGAGTTTTTGGTGGTAATTATCATTCGATATCGAAAATTACAGGAAGAATAAGAGTGGATCTTTACGAATATCAGGCGAGAGATCTCTTCGAATCCTACGGTGTGCCCGTTCTTGCAGGCATTATCGCGGATACCCCAGAAGAGGTTAAGGCCGCAGCTGAAAAGCTGGGCGGAGTAGTTGTAGTCAAGGCACAGGTTAAGGTCGGTGGCCGAGGCAAAGCAGGCGGGGTAAAGGTCGCAAAGACCCCAGATGAAGCCTATGAAGCGGCGAAATCAATCCTTGGTCTTGATATTAAGGGCCACATTGTCAAGCGAGTTATGGTTGCGGCCGGCGCTCGTATTGCTGAAGAATTCTATTTCTCGGTACTGCTCGATCGTGCTGAGCGCTCATATCTCTCCCTCACCAGCTATGAGGGTGGCATGGATATTGAGGAACTCGCTGTCGAGCGTCCAGAGGCCCTGGCTCGTATTGAGGTCAACCCACTGGGTGGCATCGATTTGGCTAAGGCGACTGAAATCGTCAAGGCAGCCAATTTCCCAGCAGAGCTGGTCGAGAAGGTTGCCGCTGTTGTAGTCAAGCTCTACGAAGTGTACAAGGGCGAAGACGCAACCCTGGTTGAGGTCAACCCTCTGGTCTTGACCGAAGAAGGCGACATTGTTGCCCTCGATGGCAAGGTCAGCCTCGATGAGAACGCTGAGTTCCGTCACCCGAACCACGCTGCCCTTGAAGACAAGGATGCTGCTGATCCGCTCGAGGCGAAGGCAAAGCTTTCGAACCTCAACTACGTCAAGCTTGACGGTGAAGTTGGCGTTATCGGAAACGGTGCCGGTCTGGTTATGAGCACCCTCGATGTTGTTGCCTATGCGGGCGAGAACCACGGCGGCGTGAAGCCAGCCAACTTCCTCGACATCGGTGGTGGAGCTTCAGCCGAGGTTATGGCTGCTGGTCTTGACGTTATCCTCGGTGATAGCCAGGTCAAGAGTGTCTTCGTCAACGTCTTCGGTGGAATTACCGCCTGTGACGCTGTAGCTAACGGTATCGTTGCTGCTCTCGGAATGCTGGGCGATGCTGCTACCAAGCCTCTCGTTGTTCGCCTCGATGGCAACAATGTTGAAGAAGGCCGCCGCATCCTCAATGAGGCTGCACATCCCCTGGTAACGATTGCTGACACCATGGATCAGGGTGCCGACAAGGCCGCTGAGCTGGCTGCTAAATAGTCGCTCCGGCTAGAAAAGGATTGTAGAACACTATGTCAATTTTTCTGAATAAGAACACCAAGGTTATCGTTCAGGGCATCACCGGCGGCGAGGGCACCAAACACACCGCCCTCATGCTGAAGGCCGGAACCCAAATCGTTGGTGGCGTAAACGCACGCAAGGCCGGAACCACGGTTAAGCACGATGGTGGAGTTACCCTGCCAGTATTCGGCACCGTGGCTGAGGCCATTGCCGAGACCGGTGCCGATGCTTCGGTTATCTTCGTTCCACCAGTTTTCGCCAAGGACGCCATGATTGAGGCCATCGATGCAGAGATTCCTTTGCTCGTGGTCATCACCGAGGGCATCCCGGTACAGGATTCTGCTGAGGCTTGGGCCTATGCGGTATCTAAGGGTGGGAAGACCCGCATTATCGGGCCAAACTGCCCAGGTATCATCACTCCGGGTGAAGCATTGATCGGAATTACTCCGGCCAATATCACCGGTAGCGGCCCTGTTGGTTTGGTTTCAAAGTCGGGTACCCTGACCTACCAGATGATGTACGAACTGCGCGATCTCGGTTTCTCAACCGCAATCGGTATCGGTGGCGACCCAATCGTGGGCACCACTCATATTGATGCGTTGGCAGCCTTCGAAGCTGATCCAGACACCAAGGTGATCGTGATGATCGGTGAGATCGGTGGCGATGCTGAAGAGCGTGCAGCCGAGTTCATCAAGGCCAATGTCACCAAGCCTGTTGTTGGATACGTTGCCGGCTTCACTGCGCCTGAGGGTAAGACCATGGGCCACGCCGGTGCTATTGTTTCTGGCAGTGCCGGAACCGCACAGGCAAAGAAGGAAGCTCTCGAAGCTGCTGGCGTCAAGGTGGGCAAGACCCCGTCTGAGACCGCTACTCTGCTTCGTGAAGTATACGCAGCGCTCTAAGCGTTCATGACAAACGCCGTTGTGCCGAGAGGTTTCTCTCAGTACGACGGCGTTTGTGTTTAAAGGTTTTTGATGAGAATCTTTTGTTGAGAATTTCTGCGCTCTGGGGCAGCTGAGCAAAGGGATTAGGAACGCAGAAAATCTGCGATATCTTCCTTTTCTTGTTCATCAAAACCGTGTCCAATACCTGCATATTCGATGCGCATGAGATTTGTATTCGCACTGAGCCAGCCATGGAAGCCCTCGAAGATTGAGGCGCTGAAGGCATTGTCGTTTGGGTCGTATCCCCAAAAAACTTCTGGACGGTTTCCAGACTCATCTGCAGATATCGCATCAGCTTCGGTGTAGGCGCCGGGGTCTTCGGCATAGGACATCAGCACGGCTTTTCGGAATTTTCCCGTGTTTCGCTTCAGCAATTCGAGCACGACTCCGGCTCCCTGAGAAAAACCGAGGAGCGAAATGGGCCGGTTCGGATGCGGGAAACGCTCGGAGCCGAGCCAAGTCTCAATGCTTTCTGCCGCCTGATTTTTGGCTTCTGCAGCATCCAGTTCGGGATCAAACCACTCAAAAGCTGGGCCCTTGGCAACAATGCCCCGGGGGAGGGCGAATGCGTATCGGCGGGGCATCGCCGGAACCATTTCAAAGAGCCCGTGCTCATTTGATCCTGATCCATGGATGAGCACTAGGAGTTCGCGCTCTGGATCGGCATCCAAGACTTCGGTCTTTACATTGATGAGGGCTTGAGTGATTGAGGTCATTGAGGGGTTTCTGTCTGGTGAAAGGCGAGCGAACTTTACTTTTTATTACTGCTGAGTTTCGCGATAGGGCAATGGGTTCCATAGTATTACAGCTATGACAGTCAAGAATACGACCATATTCCGGAACGCCCACCTCATCGATGGAAATGGCGGGCCGACCATCCAGAATGTAGTTCTGGTTGTGAGCGGTGAACGAATTTCTTGGCTTGGTCGGGCGGATGATCTTCCGGCAGAATATGCCGAGGAGTCGGTGGAGGACCTTGGCGGGAAATATCTGCTTCCCGGTTTTATCGACACACACGCTCACTTTTTGGTTGATGGAGAGGCCCGCAGTCCCTATGAATACATCGACCAGCCAAAATCATTTCTCACGCTAAAAATTCTTGACCGTCTCAGCCGTACCCTCGAGAACGGCATCACTTCAGCGCGTGATCTTGGCGGTATCGATGTTGGGGTGAAGCGTGCCCTGGAACAGGGGATTATTCGAGGACCCCGGGTGAAGATTGCAGTTAACCCGCTTTCCACCACTGCCGGTCACCTCGATCTGAGAAATTTTTCGGGATACAACGGTGCCTATGTTCACCAATTGAACGATTCCAAAACCACCGCCGATGGTCATGACGAGTGGCTCAAGCTTGCCCGCGAAACGATTTGGCTCGGAGCCGATGTGTTGAAGGTGCTCGCCTCTGGTGGTTTTGGGACTTCGCGGGGAAATTCCAACGATATTGGTGCCAATTTTGAGGAGCTCAAAGCGCTGGTCAGTGTCGCTCATGACCGGGGTAAATATGTTGCCTCCCATGCCCAAAATGCTACCGCCATCAATAATTCGCTTAGGGCTGGTGCGAGAAGCATCGAACACGGCTTTGGCATCGACCAGGAAAGCATTGACCTCTTTTTAGAGAATGAGGCATTCCTGGTGCCGACCCTTTTGGCTTACCATCCCGCGGCAGACAAGCCGCTTTCGCCACAGGCCAAGGCAAAGACGGATGCCGCCCGGGCAATCGCCGAAGCCACAATCCCTGCCGCTTTCGCCGCCGGGGTCAAGGTTGCTTTCGGTACCGATGCCGGGATGTTTGCTCACGGCGAGAACCTGAAAGAAATCGGCCTGATGGTCAAGTTCGGTCTCACCCCGAGCCAGGCAATTGTTGCAGCAACGAAAAATGCTGCTGAGCTGAATCAGACTCTTGACCAGGTGGGCACCCTAGAAGTCGGGAAGCTTGCGGACTTTATTGTGCTGGATGGCGATCCACTTGAAAATATTTCACTCTTTGATGAACCAAAGAATATCCTTGTCGTTGCCCAGGGCGGGCAGATTGTGAAGGATCGCCGAGTTTAGCGAGCAGTGCAGCGAACGGCTCACACAATCCCGATGTGAGAGATCCTTTCACAAACCGTAATAAAGCGATTGTTGCAAAGCGCTCATTGTTATATTTATTCAAAGAGTTCTTATTGAGAAAGTAGAAGAAATGCCTCGCGACTATAGTTTGATCATTGGTGATGACGCGCCGAATTTCCGTGCCGAAACCACCAAGGGAACTCTGGATTTTCATGACTATATTGAGGGCAAATGGGTGCTCTTAACAACCCACCCAACCGTCTTCACCGGTGTGTGCTCAACCGAGTTGGTATCTGAAGCGCGAGAAATTGCAAAGTTTGAAGAGCGGAATGCTGTAGCCATTACCCTCGCCGAGGGAACGACCGAGGAGCACCTCACCTGGGCAGCGCAATTGGGCAGCCAAGCCGGGGTTGACATCGAATTCCCGATCGTTTCTGATCCAAGCTTTGAGATTGCCAAGCTTTATAGCCTCGATGTGCCGAAGCACACCAACTTTGGCCACGCGCTCAGCCGAACCGCAATCATTATTGACCCAGAAAAAACCGTGCGCTGGATCGTCACCTATCCGCCACGCACCGGCCGAAACTTCAAAGAGGTGCTGCGCGTTCTGGATTCGCTCCAGGTTGGTGATGAGTTCGATGTTGCCACTCCAGCAGATTGGACTCCGGGTGATGCGGTTATCGTGCCACCGAATCAGTCAAACGAGGCAGCTATTGAGCGTTTTGGTGAAATCGATGATTCAACCGCACCCTATGTTCGTAAGGTGAAGGTCGGCTAATACTCCACCATGCGACGGCCCAGGGTGGCTGCAGAGAATTTCTCGATGGGCTCAAGTTTCGGCTTGAGCCCATCGCTCATTAATTCAGGATAGCGACTCCGGCATTCAGCGACGTCGCGAACAGAATCCAGAGCAGGTACGGCACCATCAGCCAGGCAGCCAATGGTGAGATGTGGTGGTAGTTTCTGATCAGCAAGATAATGCTGACCGCTAGGCAGACAATAATCACCAGTCCGAGCCACAGCGCTGCAGCGCCGAAGACCGGGTATCCGCCGAAAAACATTGGTGTCCAGATCGCATTCAGAACAAGCTGAATCCAGTACGTTTTCAATGCTGCTGAACGATCTTTGGGGTCCACAGCATCAGTTTTTCTCCAAATGAGCCAAACGGCAAGGGCAATGAGGGCATAGAGCGTTGACCAAGCTGGAGCAAAGAGCCAATTTGGTGGATTCCAGGCCACCTTTTCTGCCTCGGCATACCAGCCCTCCACGTTATTGAGTGTGAAGAGCGAACCAAGTGCGGCTACTGCGATAGAGAGAGCAATGAATCCGATGAGGGCCAGTGATTGTTGTTTGACTGTTTTTGACATTTTTATTGGTCCTTTCGTTTGCGGGTTCTTAATCTAGATGGTGTCGATTCTGTCGAACGGTTCTGCATAACGGAATGTTCCCTCGAGGTGCTGTGCCGCATCCAAAATGAGGACCATGAAGTGATCGCCCCAAGCCGGATCGGGGGATGATTCCATGCGTTGCTGCGCTTTCGTAGCCAAATTTTGGGTAGTAGTCGGTAGAGCCAAGCAAAGCAATGAGTGGCTCCTGTTCGGACCTAGCTTGCTCCTCAATTGCCGCAAGAAGGGCGGCGCCGATGCCCATTCGCTGAAATTCGGGAAGGACTGAGATTGGGCCCAAGCCGAGTGCCGGGATCTGACCCACCCAACCACGCGTCGCAATGGCATGAGCAACAATTGTGCCGTTGATCTCAGCGAGCAGAGAAAATTGGGGAAGGTACTCTTCTGAAGCCCAGATCCAATCGAGCAGAACCGGTTCGATCGGCTCAGCAGGGGCTCCTTCGTATAGGTTCAGAAAAGCATCACGGGTCACTTTGAGAATTTGAGGGCGATCTCTCTCCTGCTCTGGTCTGATAACGAGTTCATTTTTCGAGAAAGAATGCTTCATAGCCGCTCACCTGTTTCGCTAGTTTTCAGGGGTTCGATTAACATTGGGCCATCTCCACTCAGCGGTGCCACCGGATAAAAGTCCAGCGCGTTGGTCACTGAAAGGGTGCCTGCAGCAAAGTCTTCTAAAAAGCTTTGTGACCCGAGCACACGTGGGTCTAGCCAGGGGTCGATCAGGTTCTCCGGAACCATCATCGGCATCCGGTCATGGATGTTCGCAAGCTTTCCGGCGGATGCGCGAGTGAGGATTGTGGCTGAAAGAACCCAGGGGCTACCCCCATTCGTTACGGCCTCGGGGTCGGGGTTCTTCCACCAAGAATAGAGTCCGGCCAGGTGAATGAGCGGCTTCTCAGCTTCTGAAGGTTCTGACCCATTGCGATAGGGAACGGTGTCGGCTTCAGTACGGGATGCAGGGGTGATGAAGTACGGAGTCTTTACTTTCTCCACGGTGTGCCATTCGTAGTATCCGGTGGCGGGAAGAATGCAGCGTCGGTTTCGCACCGATCCCTTGAAACTGGGTTTCTCGGCCGCAGTCTCAACCCGAGCATTGAAGGTGGGAAAGCTCACAACCGCCTCTTTTGACCAGGGTGGTATCAACGACCAGCGGGCGGATTCGAGGCGACGTTCACCTCGAATCTTGTGCGACTCCAAGACAATCGGTACCTGGTCAGTGGGCTTGATGTTGAAGCTTGGTTCGGGCAACACGAGGGAGAGCTGGTCAATTTCGTAACGACGAGCCAGCTCATTCTTTGCTTGGGCATTCGCATAACGACCGCACATGTTCACACTCTATTACATTGCTGCGCGTTGGCAGGATATTTTTGCTCGACGCACTAGGCTAAAAACCGTATGAATCGTTTAGCAATTATCGGGCAAAGTATCCTCGAAAGTCTTCTGGTTTTCGGTATCGGGCTGGGAATCCCCACACTGACCACCACGCTCATGTGGGGTTTTCACTATGAGCTCAGCATCGATTGGTCAGCGTTCTGGTTCGTTGCGGTTCTCGCCTGGTTGGGTGGACTTGGGGTCGCCAGCACGATTCATCTCGACCAAGAATGGTTGGGGATGTTGGGGCTCAGTACCGAGCAATCAGCATTTACGATCTCTCTTCCACTCTTAGGTCTCTTGATTCTTACCCTGTACCTTTCGCGGAATGCTGGACGAAGGATTGCTCACCACAGGAATCCTTGGGTCTCATCCGGGGTTGCGGTTTTGTGCTTTGCATTATTGTCTTTTGCTGCGGCAATCACTGTGCCAAACGAGTTTGCAGAAGTTTCGGTACCGGCAGCGGTGCTTGTTCCGACGCTGTGGTTTGCTGCCGCCCTGCTCTTTGGCATGGCTCAGGAACGCTCGGAGCTCTTGGCTCCACTGAGCCAGTATCTCGATGGCCTAATCCCGACGCAACTACGAAACCTCCTTCGTGACGGGCTCCGTGGTGGCACAATTGCCGTGCTCGCAGTGCTTGCGCTCAGCTCATTTGTTGCAGCCGGTCTGGTCTTCTGGAATGGCCTCGAAATTGTAAGCCTGTATGAGGCATTGCATGCCGGAATCATGGGTGGAGTGGTCATCACCGTAGCTCAAATATTTTTGTTACCAAACCTGATTATCTGGAGCCTGAGCTGGTTCGCCGGTCCGGGTTTCAGCATTGGCGTTGCTACCCAGGTGAGCCCGTTGGGCACCCAACTTGGGCCGGTGCCGGCACTGCCCATTTTTGGCGCAATTCCGGCTGAACTGGGCGGCTGGGGATTCATCGCCTTTATTGTTCCAATCAGTGCCGGCTTCCTCGCGGCCCTGTTGCTGAAACGCCGCGAGTTGAGCAGAATGTATCAGCTGGCAACCGCAGCTTCCTTGGCAATCTTTTCGGGAGTGCAGGTCTTTATTTTGGCAACGCTCGCATCCGGAAGTATCGGGCCAGGCCGCATGATCGAGGTGGGTGTGGATGCTCCCGCAGCGGCATTCTGGTTCGCCCTTTTGGTGTTGATTGGCGGTGCTGTCGGGATGCTCAGTCGCGATTTGGGAAAGATTCGCGGTCGGAAATTTGGCCCTGAGATTCTTGCACCCGGAAACGAGCGCTTCCCTCTGGCCTAAGGCACAGCCGAGCCAAAAGATATTCGCTAAACTTGTGAGCAGTGTATAAATTACTGATTCTTATCTCGGGCGGCGGCTCGATCTTGAAGGCGATTCTTGAGGCCCAGGCTTCCGGGCTACTGGCGGCAGAAGTCGTAGCGGTGGGTTCGGATCGCAGTGTTGAACGCGGCGCATCCGGTCTCGGATACGCAACAGAATATCAAGTGCCAAGCTTTGTGGTGAACTACGCCGACTACCCCAACCGTGAGGCCTGGGGCGAGGCTTTGTTGGCGGTTATCGCCCAGCACAAGCCCGATCTGGTTGTTTCGGCCGGCCTCATGCGCCTGCTTCCCAAAAATGTGGTCAATGCTTTGAGTCCGCAATTGCTGAACACCCATCCCGCTCTTCTGCCATTATTTCCTGGGGCACATGCCGTTCGGGATGCGCTCGCGGCCGGAGTCGACAAGACCGGTGTGAGTGTTTTTATTATTGATGAGGGCGTTGATACCGGCCCGGTTCTGGAACAGCGCGAAGTTCCAATTCTTCCGGGAGACACCGAAGATGTCCTGCACGAGCGAATCAAAGTCGTTGAACGCCAGGTGCTCGTCACCCTGCTCGACGATATTGCACGCGGCGAGCGGAAACTGGGCCGGGACTAGCCGTCCGGCTTCGACATACACGCCCAAATCAAAAGATTTTCAAACAGAGTGTTTTCAAACACAGAATTTCAAGACCAGATTGTGAACAAGGAGTTACCATGAGCGTTTCAGCCAGAGATACCAGCGAGTA
>JBARYA010000069.1:0-3999 GCA_049647625.1 Microbacteriaceae bacterium | reverse complement strand
GCTACGCTCCACATTCGAGAAGCGCGCCGGAACCAGAATGGGTCGTGGCGATGTTCGCACCGCCATCCTCGGTCTGCTCACCGAGCAGGCAATGCACGGCTATCAAATCATCCGTGAAATAGAGCAGCGCAGCGATGGTAAATGGAAGCCGAGCGCCGGTTCCGTATACCCTACCCTTCAGCTTCTGGCTGAGGAGGGGCTGATTCGTGCCGAAGAATCAAACGGTCGCAAGACCTATATGCTGACCGATGAGGGACAGGAAGAGGCAGCAGCTGCAGCGGCAGAGGCTCCCTGGGAAAGCACCAAGCCAACTGTTTTTGGCGATCACGGTGTCCTCCCCAAAGCGGGCATCGATCTCGCTCAGGCGGTTGCGCAGGTCAAGAGATCGGGTACACCAGAACAGGTTCAGCAGGCTGTGACCGTACTCGATGAAGCCCGTCGGCGAATCTACACGATACTCGCTCAGGACTGATACTGGTGCCGGGAGTTGCTCCGGGGCAAGAATCATCGACAATGACGGGGGAGAATCCTCGCAAGCGCTATCGGAAGATTCTGCGCTTCGCGAGTGCGCACCTCGCGGTGACCTGGTGGTACGAAATTTTCTTGCCACGGATTGGTCTTGCCAAGCTGGCCAAAAGGAGCCGGATCAAGCGGATGCGACGCATTGCGCAACGCTTTTATGTGTTGGCAGTCGATCTCGGCGGGCTCATGATTAAGGTCGGTCAATACATGTCATCCCGACTCGATGTGCTCCCGCCGGAGATTACCGCTGAACTTGAGGGGTTGCAGGACGAAGTGCCACCGGTGCCGTTCGCAGCCATTCGTGCTCTCGCTGAAGCGGAATTTGGGGTCCCGCTCGAAGCAGTGTTCGCGAGCATCGATGAAAATCCTGTTGCTGCAGCCTCTCTCGGACAGACGCATCGCGCCAGACTCTCAGCCCTCGATGCTGAAATCACCGGGCTCGATTCCGTAGTCATCAAAGTCCAGCGTCCAAACATCCAAGAAATTGTGAGTATTGATCTCGAAGCACTCCGCAAGGTTGGGGGCTGGCTGAGTCGCATTCGCATCGTCTCCAATAGGGTCGATGCTCCGGCATTGGTGGAAGAGTTCGCCCAGATCAGCCTCGACGAGATTGATTACTTCAAAGAGGCGGCGAATGCTGAGCGATTCGCCCAGAACTTTGCCGATGACGATAGAGTGAGTGTTCCCACGGTGGTCTGGGAGCGCACTACGCGCCGAGTACTGACACTTGAAGATGTCACCGCAATCAAAATCACCGATATGGATGCTTTGCGGGATACGGGTATTGACCCGATTCAGCTTGCTCCGGTGTTTGCGGAAATCATGTTCGAGCAGCTCTTCATTCACGGTTTCTTCCACGCTGACCCGCATCCGGGAAATATCTTCGTTACCCCGTCATCGGTTGAAGCAACGGGACACCCCTGGAAATTGACCTTCATTGATTTTGGGATGATGGGGGAGATTCCAGTCAGCACTCGCACGGGTCTGCGCAAGTTCCTCATAGCGGCGGCGCTCCGTGATGGGAGAGCGTTGATTCAGGCAATGCGGGAATTGGGAGTGTTACTCCCATCTGCGGAAACGGTGGAGCTTGAGCGTGCAGTAACAAAGCTTTTTGCTCGATTCGGTGGCATGGGTTTTGCCGAACTTCGTGAGGTGGATGCGCGGGAATTCTACGACTTTGCCGTCGAGTTCGGCGATATGGTGCGTTCGCTCCCGTTCCAAATGCCAGAACACTTTCTGCTTATCATCCGCTCATCGTCGCTCACCTCAGGCGTGTGCAGCACCCTAAATCCAAAGTTCAACCTCTGGGACTCCGTTGAACCCTATGCCGAACAATTATTGAAAAATGAGAGCGGCAATACCGTCAAAGACTTTGCAAAACAGGCTTTTGATGTCGCTGGAATGGCGTTGCGGCTTCCGAAACGCTTGGATGATCTGGTCTCGAAGTTTGAAGACGGCTCCGTAGCCGTCCATACACCAGACCTCAGCCGACGCCTGAAACGACTCGAACGCACCATGCGCAGGCAAATGTCCGCCATCCTCTTTGGTGCCTTATTCGTGGCCGGAGCGATCCTCTGGACCAGTGATACCCTGCTCGGAATGATTGTGATGGGGGTATCCGGACTGCCGCTGATGCACACACTTTTTGCCGGCTTCTGGCGACGTTAGGGCGAGGTATTTGCAAGCCCCAAAATTTTTGCTAGCCTAGTGTCGCCTTCCGGACGTACGCTTCTAAGGCTTGCCTGCCCAATAGCGCGGCGGATCAGCAGAGTCTACGCATCAAAGCCATTTTGTATAGGGACTAATTACGCATCCGAACAAATCTCAATCCTGAGAGCCGTCTACGAACCTTTGAATTGATGGATTCTGTTGAGGAACACCTCTGGCAAGCTCTGGACGCGAGTCATAAATTGCGTAGATTATTGCTTTCAATGAGATCCATGCAATCCCACAGAATACTGATATTGACTCTAACCTTGAACCCCAGAGGGTGTAAACCAGCCTGTCGCTTCCCGGCATATAGTCCCCAGAGTTTGCCACCCCATAAAATATCAGAGCCAAAAGTCCCAGTAGAGCTGCTATCACACCAAGCGCCGTCGTAAATTTGTTTCTACTCATCTTAGAGCCCCGTTTCTACCCGTCTTTGGGTTCTTACATCCTATAAGAGGTTTCTCATGCCTAACACCCCGATGTGCCCCAGAGCCTTTGAACGCGAAACCTGCCAAACGCGAAACAAGATACCCCTAGTTCGCTAGACGTCGCATCCAAACAAACTCTGGATCGCATACTAGAAAGCCTTACAAACGTGATGACTGGAACTAAACCCAGAGCGACTCATATTGCTCTATTTGAGGCTCTATCATTTTAGTTTGTTCAAATTGACAATAATAATATGGAGCGGGTTACCACAACTAAAGTCATAGAGCTCATCTAGGCTTTAAGCATGAGTGAATGGATAAAAGAAACAAATAGAATTCAGGTTATTCTTCCTTATTCAGACGGATCAGGTGGGTATGACACTGTCTTGTCAATTCTGCCGGGGCATCCCCACCATTCACCCATTACAGTTTTTCGACGGCGAGGTAAGGCGCATAGGGAAGATGGGCCGGCCGTGTTTTCCGCAAATGAAGTTCGTTGGGCAAGAAATGAAAATTTTAGTGGTTTGCATAATGACAGTGGACCAGCTTTTCTGAGAAATGCTTGGAAAAATCCCCTTTCTTCATCAAAGAATCAGGTCGCCGCATCCATATGGGCTGTAAAGGGCGAAATAGATCGTTCTAATGCCCCTGCTCTAATTTGTTCGGATGGGTCCTTTGCTTGGGTTAGGCGAGGGATCTTCTTTAGGGTCGATGGGCCAGCGGTAATTACAAAAGAGGGCATCAAGGAATGGCATACACGTGACCTTTCGCGAGACTTGGATACACCCATTCGTGAAACCTTTTTTGAGGTAAATTCGCCCAGAAATGCTGATAACAGTGAAAAGTTTGCCGTTGAGTCTAAGGAGATATGCGGCAACCAGAGTTTTGTAATCCTCATAGATGAAAAAATGTTATGGCGTAGTAATCTGACTTCTGATTCTAAGTCAGACACTTTTCTCAGAACATTTATTAGCAATAATTTTTCGAGAGTGGATGGCCCAGCGGTAGAATTCCCAGACGGTACTAGGCTTTGGGTGAATAGCGATTGTCCCTACGAGATCGGAGAGAAGCACAAGGTTACTCCAATAATGGAGAAACCTGATGGCTCCATGTGCTTAGTCCTAGAAGGGGAAATCCGTTACTATTCTGCTTCTGAACCTTTAATCAAAATGCTCAACGCTAAACGTCGTGAAATGGCCATAAGCCAACTTAGATACCCGGGTTCAGCTAAGGCAACGGATTTTTACAGTTCAACTAGTTTCGAGCGAGTGTGGGCTACCAAATCTTCAGCAGAAAAACTTCATTATTCTCGTTGGGCGATTGATGCTTGGGCTAGAGC
>JBARYA010000068.1:0-1985 GCA_049647625.1 Microbacteriaceae bacterium | reverse complement strand
CAATCGGCACGAAAATGCCGGAGATCTTGTCGGCCAAGCGCTGGACCTCAGCCTTGCCACTCTGTGCATCGGTGACCAGTTTTGCCATCTGGGCCAATTGCGTATCAGAACCAACACGGCTTGCCTTTACCAGCAGCGTTCCTGAGGTGTTCAGTGTGGCTCCCACTACGCGATCACCAGCACCGAGTTCAACCGGCATCGACTCGCCGGTGATCATGCTCTGATCGATAGCGCTGCTTCCAGAAATAATGAGGCCATCGGTGGCAATTTTTTCTCCGGGTCGTACCCGAAAGATGTCGTCCACCTGGAGTTCAGCGAGCGGAACAAGTCTCTCCGCACCATCAACGCCATTCGGCAGCACGCTGACCTCTTTGGCCCCCAATTCCATCAGGGATTCCAGAGCCGCCCCGGCACGGACCTTAGCCCGCTTTTCAAAGTAACGACCGGCAAGCACAAACATGGTGACACCGGCTGCCACCTCAAGATAAATATTTCCGGTACCCGCGTTTTGGCTGAGGCTGAGCTCAAAGCCATGGGTCATCCCGGCATGCCCGGCCTCACCAAAGAACAGGCTATAAAGTGACCAGCCAAGGGCGGCAAGAGTGCCGATCGAGATGAGGGTGTCCATGGTCGCTGCGCCCTGACGAAGGTTCAACCAGGCCGAGCGGTGAAAACTGTATCCGCCCCAGAAAACAACCGGAGCTGTGAGTGTGAGCATCAACCACTGCCAGTAATTGAACTGCAGTGCCGGCACCATCGAGATCACAATGACCGGAACGCTCAGGGCGATGGTGACTAAAAGACGATGTTTGAGGGAAGCGAGTTCTCGCTCGGAGCGGCTCTGGCCCTCGGTTTTCGCATCGCTCGTGCCGCCCAAGGCTGAAACCGCTTTGGCCTCCTGAGGTGATACATAGACTTCAGCACCGTAACCGGTTTTTTTCACTTCTTCGATAACCGCATTGAGATCAACGCTGCTCTCGGGGGCAAAGCTAATGTGTGCACGCTCAGTGGCATAATTCACCGCAGCTTCAACCCCGTCAAGTCGGTTCAGACGGGTCTCAATACGGTTGGCACAAGCGGCACAGGTCATCCCAGAAATGTCGAGTTGCAACTTCTGTTGTTCAACAGAGTGCAACTCAACATCCTGGACGACGCCTTCGGATTTAGGCAAGCTGATAACCCGCTTCACTCACTGCATCGGCAACACTCTGCTGATCCAATTCGTTCTCAGATTCAATACTGACAGTGCCGCTCTGAGCGTCTGCTTGCACTGAACTCACACCGTGAATCTTGGCGATTTCGGCGCTAACTGAACCTTCGCAGTGCCCGCAGGTCATTCCAACAACCTGAAATTCTGATTTCACCATCTGACTTGTCGCTTTCTCTCGGAAATATACCCTATGGGGGTATATCGATTTTATGACGCGTGCGGAAACAAGTCAAGGGTCCGCCAAGAAAAACTTGACGAACCCTTGAACTGAAAATATCGCTACTTGTTGCGACCGCGCTTCTCGCGAACCCGCATATTGACCACAATCGGGGAACCCTCAAAAGCGAAGGTTTCGCGCAGACGCCGCTGAATAAAGCGACGATACCCCGGATCCAAGAAACCGGTGGTAAAGAGCACGAATGTTGGCGGACGGTTGCCCGCCTGGGTACCGAAAAGAATCCGTGGCTGTTTTCCGCCACGCAATGGGTGAGGGTGTTCGGCAACCAGCTCAGCCAAGAAGGCGTTGAACTTACCCGTCGGAATCCGGGTATCCCAGGATTCCAAAGCCAACTCTAGAGCGGGAACTAAACGCTCGAGGTGACGACCGGTTTTTGCCGAAATGTTTACCCGTGGGGCCCAAGCAACGTGCGCGAGATCTTGCTCGATTTCACGCTCCAGCATCCAACGACGGTCATCGTCGAGGAGGTCCCACTTATTGAAAGCCAAAACGAGTGCGCGACCACTCTCAAGAACCAGGTCAATAATGCGCACATCC
>JBARYA010000067.1:0-6398 GCA_049647625.1 Microbacteriaceae bacterium | reverse complement strand
CAGCTCCGCCGATTCTGCTGCTCGATGAGTCGACCTCGAACCTCGACGGGCTCAATGAGCAGCGTCTGCAAGAGGCAATTGATCGTGTTTCGACTGAGCGCACTCTGCTGGTGATCGCACACCGGCTCTCCACGGTGATCGATTCCGACAATATTATTGTGCTCGACCAGGGCCGGGTAGTTGGCACCGGCAGCCACAGCGAGTTGATGGAGTCGACTCCGCTCTATCGCGACCTAGCGCACCACCAGTTGCTCTCCTAAGCGCAATTCCTCTCGACCCCGAAGCTATTGGCTTTTTGCTTAATTCAGGAAGATCTGTGGCTAGAGTGAAAAATGTTGCCTAAAAGGGCAGTTTTTGAGCGAAATGCGGTAGTTTTTCCTGAATTAGGCGAAAAGATCAACCATTGAGCACCGACCAGATGGCGACTGCCGAGGCGGCCGCAACATTTAACGAATCAATCCCACCACGCATCGGGATCATGACCCGGACATCCGTATCCTGCAGCACAGCATCGCCAAGGCCATATCCCTCACCGCCGAGAATCAGGGCGGTTTTGCCCTCTGGTCGAAAATCCTGCAGCCGGATGGCATCCTCGCTGAGTGCCAGCGCCACCCGATTGAAACCGTGATCCTTCAGGATCTGTCCGCCCTCAGGCCAGTGCGGTAAACGGGTCCAGGGCACTTGAAACACGCTGCCCATCGCCACCCGGATCGAACGGCGATAGAGCGGATCAGAGGTATCCGGTGTGACGAGCACAGCATCCGCACCGATGGCTGCGACCGAGCGGAAAATCGCACCAACATTCGTAGGATCAACCACATTGCTCAACACCACAACCGTCTGGGCTTGGCTCAGCAGTTCAGCTGGCGGGATGAGTATCGGCCGGTCAAGGGATGCCACCAGGCCTCGATGCAAAAGGTAGCCGGTCAGCTCTGCAAGCAGTTCAGCCGGGCCGACAAAAATCGGGACGTGTGGATGCTCCCGCAGCAATTCCTTTGCTTGATCAACCGAATCCCCAAGAGCGAGCACCGAGCGCGGCTGGTGTCCAGCTCTCAGAGCTCTCTCCAAAACCAGTGCAGACTCAGCCAAATAAATCCCCGGGTCCTGACCAATATTTCCTGTCGTTTTGCGCAGGGCAACATCGGTTTGATGCGAATAGTCCACTAAGCGAGGATCAGCAAGTTCATTGATCTCGATAATTGGCACCGGCATCCACCATTTTCATAATTCAGGAATATTGAGTAAAACGACCAGAAAACAGCCGGATTTTGTCACAATAGTCACACGAGCAACACCTTTTCGGCGAATAAAGAAAAATCCGGTTGCTTGCGAGCACGTCTCTTCGGATTAGTCGTCTTCGGTGGAGCGGAGGGTACCGCCGGCTTCGACGATTTCCTCCAGTGCGGCAGCACTGCTCTCTTCACCAACACCGGCAACCAGGTTGGTCAAAACGGTGACCGAAAGCCCCTCATCGAGAGCATCGAGCGCACTGGCCCGAACGCAATGATCGGTCGCGAGCCCAACAACATCAACCTCGGTGATGTCAAAATCATGGATCAGCTCAAACATGTTCAGCCCATCCTGAGACACACCCTCAAAAATTGAGTATGCCGGCTCACCCTCACCCTTGCGGATGTGAAAATTGATTCTGCTGACATCTAAATCAGGATGATATTCCGCACCCTCAGTGCCGGCAACACAGTGCGCTGGCCAGCTATCAACGAAATCAGGCTCTTCAGAGAAGTGGCCTCCATTATCGCTCTCTTCGTCATGCCAATCGCGTGAGGCAAAGATGTAATCGTACTCACCACGACTATCCGACAAATACTCGGTGATGTCTCCCGCAACGGCTGCGCCACCATTGATTTCGAGCGCACCGCCCTCGGTAAAGTCGTTCTGCACATCGATAATAAAGAGCGCCTTGGCCACCGTTGCCTCCTGAAGTTTGGTCCTACCCTAATCCTATGCACCCTGAGCGCATCGAACAAAGAAAAAGGCCCACCCCGAAGAGTCATTACAAGAAAGAATCAATTTTTCAGATATTGGGGAATCAAAGGGGCCCCACCAAAGAAAAGAAATTGGTTTTTCTTGAAATGTAAACTGAGCCACCTAGGAGATCCCCTACTGCCTCCCTGCCAAATCTTCGATTTGTCGGGACCCTGCAGCGGGGGCCCATTCGATTCACAGCGCCATTAAATGGCTCGATAGGAGCATCCCTCTAGGATTCTCCTATCGAGCCACCTAGGAGAATCGAACTCCTGACCTGCTCTTTACGAGGGAGCTGCTCTACCGACTGAGCTAAGGTGGCCAAACCATATTCATCCAGACCCAAAAGGGCGAACAGATAAGGTTCAGCTAGCAAGTTTAGCCTAAACTTTTTGTCGCTGACAAACGACTAGCAGACGGTACCCTTCGCCGGAACGGTACCGTGCAGAAGATACGCATCTACCGCACCATCAATGCAACGGTTCCCTTGTCCGTAGGAGGTGTGCCCCTGTCCGTCTCGGGTCAAGAGCGTGCCATTTTCGAGGGTTGCTGCCAACTCCTCGGCCCAGCGATACGGGGTTGCGGTGTCATAAACGCTGCCGACAACAATGATCGGATCGGATCCGGATGCGGTAATCGCTTTTCGTTCATGTTTTGCCTGATACGGCCACATATCGCAGAGCAGCTCGCTGTATCCGCCATATGGGCCAAGCAATGGTGAAAGTTCCTTCAAACGGTCGAAGTCACGATTCCAGCGCTCAATATCGCGGCTCACCGGATAGTCGAGACAGTTAATCGCAATGTTTGCCTCATAAGAATTGTCGTTGAAACTGCCATCAGGATTGCGCCCGTGGTAACTATCAATCAGATTGAAGGCTAGTTCAGCATCGCCGTTCATCACATCCTTGATCGCGGTCCGGAGCATCGGCCAAGTGAATTCGGCATACAATGCGGATGCAATAGACAGCGTGAAGGATCCACCCCAAAGTTTGCGGCCGTCTTTCGCCCGAAGCGGGCTCTCCTCAAGCCGTGCCAAGAGGTCAATCGTTTGTTGTGTTGCCTCCTCAATAGTCCCGGTAAATGGGCAGTCCTTACCGGCCAAACAATTGGCAAGGAATTGCTGGTAGCCCACTTCGAAGCCCTGGTTTTGCTCAATCACGAGATCAGTCAAACTAATCGCCGGATTTACCGGACCATCAATCACTACGCGGCCAACCTTTTCTGCGAATTCATCGGCATAAACCCCACCCAGGTAGGCGCCATAAGAGAAGCCCACATAGTTGAGTTTGCTATCGCCAACCAGTGCACGCATCAGGTCTAAGTCGTGTGCGGTGGATACAGTATCAACATAGCCCAAGAGCTCCTCAGTATCATCAAGACAGGCATCGATGAAGTAGTCATAAGCCATTTCTACCTCTGGTAAGTAGCCCGGCTCGCCCCATTTCGCATCGATTTCATCTTCAAACAGGAACCGGTTCTTGTCAGCATCATCCACAAAACACTTCACCGCGCTGGACTGACCAACACCTCGGGGATCCCAACCAACAATGTCGTAGCTCGCAAGTACGTCTTTGCCGAAGATGAACTGAGAATAGTCATAAACAAAATCAAAACCGCTGGCTCCTGGGCCACCCGGATTTGTGAAGAGCGAACCAATCTTTTTCCCGCTGGCCGGGGTCTTCACCATGGCCAACCAGATGTCACCCGAGCTTGGATTATCCCAATCCATCGGCGCTTGGGCATCTGCACAGAGATTTCCATTGCCACAATCAGTCCACTGAAGTTCCTGGTCATAGTAGACCTGGAGTTCTGGGGCTACCTGCTCGGGTGGAGTAGTGGTCGTGGTCACGCCTCCCCCTGGCGGAGGTGGCACAGCGACGCATCCGCTCAGCAACATTGCGGCAGCAACACCGGCTACGAGGAGGCTCCGCAAAGGAAATCTGTCTGTCATGGTTACCATTCTCTCGGTGTTTTGCTGGAAAAAGGTTATTGGTGAATCAACACTACCAAGGTGTTTTATCTCTGATGCTGAACGGAATCAAAGCTAAACCCGACCAACATTGCTTCAAGGATCAGCAGCGGTGCAGCATTGGTGCTGAGTCGCTTTCGCGCCAGTTCAACCGACTCAACCGCCTGAATCAATGCAACACTCGAACGCCTGCCGACCAAAGCCTCGAGCTGTATGCGATATTCAGCATTTATCAGCGGTTCACCAATTCCCAAACTGAGACTGAGAGCATCCCTTAACAGCCCTAAGATATCTACCAGTATGCGATCGATTGCATCGCGCTGATTTCTGGTCGCCCGTCGTTTTTGACCTTCTTCAAGATCTCGAAGCTGTGCTCGCTGTCCCATCGGAACAGCCTGGCCTGGTTCGAGTCCGAGCATTCGAAAAAATTCAGCCCGCTCCTCATCGCCCTGTTCCCCGGCTAAATCCTTCGCATCGGCTTCAGCAATCTTGAATAGCTCGGCCGCGGTGAATACCGCACCGGCAGCACCTTTCACCGCCAACACCGAACGCACACTCGCGTCGCGGCGTTCACGCGCTTCAACACTGGTCGCCAGTCGGTGCGCCATCCCGACATGGTTCTGTGCCTGTCGCGCTACCTCAAGCGCGAGTGAGGCATCCACGCCATCACGCTTGGTAATCAGTGCTGCAACCTCTTCGCTGCTCGGAATCCTGAGGCGCACCGTGCGTACCCGTGACTTAATTGTCGGGAGCAGATCAGCCTCACTCGGAGCGCAAAGAATCCAAATGGTGCTATCCGGTGGCTCTTCGAGCGCTTTGAGCATCACGTTCGAGGTGCGTTCACTCATCCGGTCAGCGTCCTCCACCACCACAATACGGTAGCGCCCACTCGACGGAGCATAGTACGAGCCAGCAACCAGGCGTCGAACCTCATCGATGGTAATGATGACCCGATCGGTGCTCAAAACACTGAGATCAGGATGCGAACGATTCTCGACCAGGCGCCGGGTACGGTCGCGATCTGCAGCATCCCCCTTGCCAGCATCGAGCAATTCGGCCGCGAAAGCATAGGCCAGATTACTACGCCCAGAGCCGGGAGGCCCAACGATCAACCAGGCATGTGCCGGATTATTGTTTGCGGCAGCACGAAGCAGCTCCGCAGCCTCCGACTGCCCAACAAGTTCATCCCATAGGCTCACGGAACCAGCCTACCGAGTCGGGCGGACAGTTATCCCAGAAGAGCGGAAACTCGTGCCCGAATTTTCTCTTGCAGCACCTCAACCGCTTCAGAACCGTCTAAAACGAAGAATCGTTCTGGTTCGGCAGCCGCCAATTGCAGATAGTGTTCCCGTACCCGCTGGTGAAACTCAAAAGCTTCAGACTCCAGGCGATCATATTGGGTTCTGGCGGTGTCCAATCGCTCCCGAGACTGCTCCGGGCTGAGATCCAGGAGGATGGTCAGTTCAGGAAGCAGGTTCTCGGTAGCCCAGAGTGAAATGTTCCGAATTTCTTCGGCGGCCAGCACCCGTCCAGCGCCCTGATAGGCAATGGATGAATCCAAATACCTATCCTGGAGCACAATTTTTCCTGCAGCCAAGGCCGGACGAACCACCGTCTTCACATGGTGAGCACGATCTGCTGCGTAGAGCAAAGCCTCAGCCCGAGGTGCCATGTCTTCGGGTCGGTGTAGCAGCAGCTGACGAATTTCAAGACCAAGCGCGGTGCCACCAGGTTCCCGGGTGAGCACAACTTCTTGGCCCTGAGCCTCCAACCATTCCGCTAAAAGCGCCGATTGGGTGCTCTTGCCGGAACCGTCTGGACCCTCGAGAGTAATGAACAAAGCGCCCACTTAGGAGTCTGCCTTCTTTGCTGCGGCTGGCTTCTTGGCAGCAGCAGTCTTGACTGCCGGAGCTTTCTTAGCCGCTGCAGTTTTTGTAGTGGCTGCTTTCTTTGCCGGAGCCTTCTTTGCAGGAGCTTTTTTCGCTACCCGCTTGACCGGACCCTTTTCACGCTTGATGGCCAAAAGTTCAACTGCACGCTCGAATGTCATATCTTCGATGGTGTCGCTCTTTGGCACGGTCACATTTGTGGTGCCATCGGTAATGTACGGCCCGAAACGACCATCCTTTATCTTGATGGGTTTGCCACTGACCGGATCATTATCAAACTCTTTGAGCGGGGCACTGGCAGAACGTGCGCCGTATTTTGGCTGCGCATAAACTTCGACCGCTTCTTCCAAAGTGATGGAGAAGATTTGCTCCTCTGAGCTCAGCGAACGACTATCGGTGCCCTTCTTGAGGTAGGGGCCGAAGCGACCGTTCTGCACCGTAATTTCTACGCCGCTTTCTGGATCAATGCCAACCACCCGTGGAAGATCGAGCAGACGAAGCGCAGTCTCCAAATCAATGGTGTTCAGATCCATTGATTTAAAGAGGGATGCGGT
>JBARYA010000066.1:0-3489 GCA_049647625.1 Microbacteriaceae bacterium | reverse complement strand
ACTCCTGGCTCACCCGATTGGATGCATAAAGCAGATGAAAATTGCACGTTACGCTTATGAAGATGATTTCCGTTTTGGTATTGTCGATGAAGATTTTCTGGTCGAGCTCAAGGGCGATCCGATTGTCTCTGGCTTTGAAACCACAGGAAAGCGCGTACCTCTAGACCAGGTACGATTGCTCGCTCCGGTCATTCCGCGCTCAAAAGTGGTGTGTGTCGGCCTGAATTATGCTGCCCACAATGCTGAGCTGGCAGATTCGGCAAAGGTCCCCGATAATCCACTCATTTTCTTGAAGCCAAACACCTCGGTGGTTGGCCCCGGGGACGCTATCCAGATTCCGCCGGTTGAGGGTCGCATCACCCACGAGGGCGAGCTGGGCATTGTGATTGGCCGGATTGCCAAGCAAATCAAGGCTGAAGACGCCGATAGCGTGATTTTTGGTTACACCATTGGTAATGATGTTTCGGCTCGTGATGTGCAGTGGGCTGACGGACAATGGGCCAGAGCCAAGGGCTATGACACCTTCTGCCCAATTGGACCGTGGATTGAGACCGAACTAGATCCGAGCGCACTGGAAATCACCACCTATGTCGATGGTGAGCTGCGGCGCAAGGGCAATACCAGCGATATGATCCACAAGATTCCTGAAATCATCGAGTTTGTCTCAAATGTCTGGACGCTGCTGCCCGGTGACATTATCCTGACCGGCACCCCTGCTGGCCTCGGTGGATTTGTTGATGGCCAGGTTGTGGAAATCGATATTGAGGGGATCGGTCGGCTCTCAAATCCGGCGCGTAATCGCGACTAGACTTGAAGGGCTATGACACTACATTCTGCCCTGCCTTTTTCGACCGCTAGCGGAAGCGATCTTCGGGTTCGTTTCTGCCCATCCCCAACCGGAACGCCGCACGTTGGCTTGATCCGCACAGCGCTCTTTAACTGGGCTGAAGCCCGTCGTGCCGGTGGAAAACTCATTTTCCGGATTGAGGATACCGATGCGAGCCGCGATAGCGAAGAGAGCTATGAGCAGCTGATTGAGTCGCTGAATTGGCTCAAGATTGATTGGGACGAGGGTGTCGTTGTTGGCGGGCCTGATGAGCCGTATCGTCAGTCTGAGCGGCACGATTTGTATGCCGACGTTATTCGTCGCCTCCTTGATGCAGGTCTACTCTATGAGAGCTTTGTGACCCCGGAGGAGATGGAGCAGCGCAATATTGCTGCCGGTCGTGATCCAAAACAGGGTTACGATAATTTTGAACGCGAACTGAGCGCTGAGGCCCGTGCTGCTTTCCGGGCTGAGGGTCGAACCCCTGCGCTTCGTCTTCGAGTACCAGATACAGAGCTCAGTTTCCACGACCTGGTTCGTGGCGATATTACTTTCCCGGCAGGCTCGTTTACCGATTTCGTGGTGGTGCGACCAAACGGTATCCCGCTCTACACCTTCGTGAATCCGGTCGATGACGCGCTGATGGGCGTGACCCATGTGCTTCGTGGCGAAGATTTGTTGTCATCAACCCCTCGCCAGATTGCGCTCTATCTTGCGCTGATCGAGATTGGTGTGACCACCTTTATTCCGAATTTTGGACATCTTCCATTCGTCACCGGTGAGGGTAATAAGAAGCTCTCAAAGCGTGACCCAGAATCAAGCCTATTCTTGCTCCGTGAGCAGGGCTTTATTGCTGAGGGTCTGACCAACTATTTGGCCCTCTTGGGATGGTCGATTTCTGCAGATCGCGATGTCTTCACCCGTGAAGAACTGGCAGCATCCTTCTCGGTTTCGGATGTGAACCCGAACCCGGCCCGTTTCGATATCCGCAAGGCTACGTCGATTAACGGTGACCATATCCGGATGCTCGATCCAGAAGACTTCCAGCAGCGGATTCTGCCCTATCTCAGCGCTGAGTCGCTGATTTCTGCAACTCCGAATGCTGATGAGTTGGCAATTATTGACAAGGCCTCGCCACTGATTCAGGAGCGAATGAACCTCCTTGGCGAAGCGCCCGGGCTGATGGGCTTCTTGCTTCAGGGCGACGATGAGTTTGTCTATGAAGATGAGGCGTTGAAGACGCTGCCGGCGAATGCTGCGGAGGTACTAGCAGCTTCAGTGACTGCGCTTGAGGCGGTTACTGAGTTCAGCACCGAGAACATTGAACAGGCTCTGCGCGCCAAGCTGATTGAAGAATTGGAACTCAAGCCACGAATCGCTTTCGGGCCGGCACGTGTTGCTGTTTCTGGGCGCAAGATTAGTCCACCACTCTTTGAGTCACTCGAAATTTTGGGCCAGGAGAGCACCCTAGCTCGTCTGAACCGACTTCGGGCATTGCTAGCGAGCACGCTCTAGCAGCAAGTTTGAGTGAAGCGGAGCTGACGGTGAATCGCAATCATTATGAAACCATCGTGCTTGGCGGGGGACCAGCAGGGCTTTCTGCTGCCCTGAACCTGGTTCGCTCTCGCCGCAAGACCATTGTGCTTGATGGTAACCGGCCCCGACACTCGGCGACCATGCTCTCACACGGGTTCCTAACCCGCGATGGCACGCCTCCCTCAGAGCTGCGCCGAATGGGTCGTGAGGAGTATCTGAACTATCCCGGTGCAGAGTATCAACTCTGCCAGGTAACCACGGTCACCCGTGACGCTGATGGGCGCTGGCAGGTAGCAGCAAAAGGTATCAATGGGCATCCCGATCAGGAGCTCAGCGCAGACGTGCTTCTTTTGGCAACGGGACTTCGGGAGCAGCTTCCGGAGCTGCCCAGTATCCGAAATTATTATGGCATGAGCCTGTTCAGCTGCATCGAGTGTGACGGTTTTGAGCTGAGCGATCGAAGCCTTGCCCTGATCGGTGAGACCAGCGACCTGGCCTGGCGGGCCATTAGCCTCAAACAGTGGACCGATCGACTGAGCGTGTTTACCAATGGCACCCGTCCGCTGACCGAACGCCAGGAGGAGATTCTGGCAGAGCGGGGGATTGCCCTCTACACCGAAAAGATTGATGATCTGGTCGGTGATCGTACTCTCGAGGGTGTGCGGTTAATTGATGGTCGAGTTATTCCGGTGAGTGGCGGTTTTGTGCGCCCGCGCTGGGTGGAGCAACTAGATTACCTTGAGGGCATTCAGCCCGAGGTTGATGCTTGGGGGCTTCTCAAAACCGATCGGGACGGGCGCACCTCGATTCCGGGCCTCTATGCTGCGGGTGACTTGACCTCACCGGGGCCTCAGCAGCTGATTGTGGCCGCCGGTGCTGGTGCCCGGACCGCAGCTACGATTCATCGCGATTTGATTGATTATTAGGCGCAATTACCCTGTCCGCCTGACCCGATTGAGCGTGAGTTTGCGCGGGTGTGCTGTAGTGACGGTTGATTCCTTCCTGCATTTGCCGGATGCGGGTAATCTAGGGTAAAGTAGCTTCTTGGTTCGCGATTATTTCGCGACCTTGGGATATGGTGTAATTGGCAACACGGAGGTTTCTGGTACCTTTGTTCTTGGTTCGAG
>JBARYA010000065.1:0-2784 GCA_049647625.1 Microbacteriaceae bacterium | reverse complement strand
GCTTCCAGCTCCGCTTCCAGCTCCGCTTCCAGCTCCGCTTCCAGCTGAGTGAACTTGTCCAAAATTCTCACGATT
Source organism: Microbacteriaceae bacterium (assembly GCA_049647625.1). GTDB lineage: Bacteria > Actinomycetota > Actinomycetes > Actinomycetales > Microbacteriaceae > JBARYA01. The sequence continues at coordinate 2,709 of JBARYA010000065.1, read as the reverse complement.
TCCCGCTGCACCTCCAGCGGCGGCACGGGAATTCGATAATTCAGGATTGCTGTCTTACTGCCCCGTGGCATCTTCGCACCTTTCGCATGCTGCATGTTGTAAGCGAAAAACTCATCGGAAGATAGTAGATAGTAGAGGAATTCAGAGGTGAGATCTTGTTTATTATTCTCGTTAATCCGCACTGCGAGTACATCGCCACTACAACCACCCGAATTCGTTGCGAGCCAAACCTTTTTTAGATAAGGGCGGATGTTACCTAGCAGGATGTCGCCGAGTTCATAGGCCGTCAAGCGAGTCGTATTCGGCAGGTAGTTTGCATCCTTTCGTCCACCTTTATCCGCAATAAGATTGTCCACCCCCACGAACGATGTCTCGTTGAGATTGGAGGCATCAATTCGTGTGACTGAGTAATTTGCGACTTTAGAGAGTCCGACGAAATGAACTCCATTTGGGGCCAGATCCGCGATTAATTTGTCTATACGACTCATAAACTCTTACCCTCTATTTTGCGCTGAGCGTTTTTGACTGTATCGAGAAATTCCTGCTCTATCTCTGATTCTTCCGCGGCCAGCTGTGCTCGGAATTTTCTCAATTCATCTTCAGCATGACCCACTGCTTGCTTGTTACTTACAGAACCTGGGCCAGTGAGCGTCGGCGCTTCCATCGCGACGATGAGCCGGTCGAGGTGTGAGAGCCAATCCTTCATATAGGTTGGTTCATGATTCTGGGCGCGAAACTCAGCAGCTTCGAAATAGGCAGAAACCAATGTATTGAGTTTCTTCAGTTCAGTCTCATCGAGATAGTTCTTTGCCACGCTCACATCCGATTTACGCGGTCCCACACCAGAAAATGAGGTGAGACCCATATTCGGTTTCCCCGCGTCCGCACGCGTCAGGATGACTTCTGCTGCAGTGTGTCCGTGAGCGGCAAAGTGCAGCTTGTTCTGCACAATCTTGAAAAAATCAACAGTCTCTTCGGCTTTTGAATTGTAGTCAACACTTGTTGCGTAGAGGTCGAGTACTTGTCGAAAAAGTACCTTCTCACTGCTGCGGATGTCACGAATGCGCTCAAGCAGTTCGCGCCAGTAGCTACCCCCGCCCAGGTTCTTGAGTTTCTGATCATCCATCGTGAAGCCCTTGACCAAGTACTCACGCAGACGCTCGGTCGCCCAGATTCGGAAGCGTGTCGCGACGCCGGATCTTACTCTGTAACCAAGAGAAATAATCAGGTCGAGGTTATAGTGCGGAATCGTCCTCGCAACCTCACGATTGCCTTCAATTCGAACCTGTCGGAAATCCCGACAGGTTGCCAACTCGTCGAGTTCACCTTCTCCATAAATATTGCGTATGTGTTCGACCACGTTTGTGCGGGACGTTTGAAACAGTTCGGAGAGTTGTTGCTGGCTGAGCCACACCGTCTCGTCATCGAGCCGCACTTCAATTGCGGGTTCCCCATCTTCCCGCTGAAACAGGATAATCTCACCGAAAGACTGATCGGTCATTACACACTGCCCTCCAGCTCGGCCACGATTTCATCGATAGCGACACGGAGCTCTTGCTGGCGAATCACAATTTCAGCAATTTCAGCATTCAGCTTGGTGATATCGATAACCTCGCGGGTGTCCTCCTGCTCAACATACGAGGACACGGCGATGTTGTAATCGTTCGCAGCAATGTCTTCATTAGACATGACCTTTGCAAAGTGATCGGCATCACTTCGAGTAGTAAATGCGTCGAGCATCCTCTGCTGGTTAGCCTCTGAAAGCTTGTTCTTATTACCACTACGCGTGAACTCGGCTGAGCCATCAATAAACAGCACGGAGTTATCACTCTTTGACTTCTTGAGTACCATAATGCAAGTTGCAATGGTGGTACCAAAGAACAGGTCGGGCGGGAGTTGGATAATGGCATCCACATAGTTGTTATCAATCAGATACTTGCGGATCTTCTGCTCAGCACCACCACGGTACAGCACACCGGGGAATGAGACAATCGCTGCCGTGCCGTTGACCGCGAGCCAGTTCAGGATGTGCATCGTAAAGGCAAGATCCGCCTTTGACTTTGGCGCGAGCACTCCTGCTGGAGCGAAGCGAGAGTCATTGATTAACAGCGGGTTCGCGTCGCCATCCCACCTGATCGAGTAGGGCGGGTTGGAAACGATCGCCTCAAACGGTTCATCATCCCAGTGTTGTGGATCAGTCAAAGTATCGCCGTGCGCGATACTAAACTTCTCGTAGTTCACATCGTGCAGGAACATGTTGATGCGTGCGAGATTGTACGTAGTCAGGTTAATCTCCTGGCCAAAGAAGCCCTGCCGAACTTTGCCCTTGCCGAGTACCTTCTCAAACTTCAGCAGCAGAGAGCCCGAGCCAACGGCCGGGTCATAGACCTTGTTGACCTCGGTCTTTCCTACCACCGTGATGCGGGCCAAGAGTTCAGAAACTTCCTGCGGGGTGTAGTACTCCCCACCAGACTTGCCAGCGCTGGAAGCATACATCTGCATGAGGTATTCGTAGGCGTCTCCAAAGAGATCAATCGAATTATCTTCGAAATTGCCCAAAGGCAGGTCACCGATAGCATCAAGGAGTTTAACGAGCTTTTCGTTGCGTTTGGCGACCGTGTTTCCAAGTTTCGTGCTGTTGACTTCGAGATCATCGAACAACCCCTTCAAGTCGTCTTCACTGTCACTACCAACGGCAGAGCCCTCAAT
>JBARYA010000064.1:0-7551 GCA_049647625.1 Microbacteriaceae bacterium | reverse complement strand
GAGTGAAAACTCTCCAGCCCAAGCTCACCTGTACAGCTCGAATTATTGTTGAGCGACGCTCCAGCGATAACCCTTGTCACGACCCTTGTAGCTCACGGTTGGCTGATCGTAAATCACGGTGCTCAATTCGCCCTTGTTTGCGCTCACAAAGGCAACACACGCGGTCATTTCTTTTTTGCTGGCAAATTCCGCGACACGGTCGCCATCCAACTCCTCGCATCCAGGAATCGTAGCGCGCAAGCCCAGGTTGACGACGGCAATGTCACTGCCATCGGCAAGCTCAGCACCCCACTTGTAGTGTGAGAAGGGGTAGCTGTAGTCAGCGCCAAATTCACCCTCGGTAATCTTCACGGTGTAGTTCACTTTGTAAACGGTTCCGTTCGCATAATCACCGCTGAAAGTCACCGAGTCGGTGATGTCTGCAGCTTGTACGGTATCGACAGAGTTCATCACAAATTCGAGGGTAGCTTTGGTCTTGGTGCTTTCGTCCTCAACTTCGATGCTCTGTGGTTCGCCGAAGCTGACATTTTTTGTTGGTCCACTGCAGCCGAGAAGGGTCGCGCTCAATGCGATTCCTGCGGCGGCCAAGAGGGTGAAGCGTGCAGTTCTGGATGGTCTTGTTTGGTTCATCATTCCTTCTCTTTCTGACTGTGGTGGCTACGAAACGGGCTGAGAAAAGGGGCGAGTTGCTTTAGCAGACTCAGCCCCAAAATTCCCCCGCTAAATATTAGCAGTGATTTGGGGGTGTTCGATAATTTGCTGGGGCGAAATCTGCTGAACGAAGCTCTTCGCTAGGTCGGGAGGCGAAATTCTTTACTCTGGGGGTCTTCGATGACCAGGCCGTCCCGGAGCAGCGATTGGAGAGCGCGTTCTGCTTGTTCGAGCTCTGTAAGATGCTGAAATAGCGCTGTTTTGGAGAGTCCAGAGTGAGCATCACCTCGGAGTTCAGCCATGATTTTTCCGCGAGCTTGGCGGTCGCTGCCATGGAATGTGGCTTGGGGTTTGCTTTTCTTCCCGTCAAAACTGGGGAACCCCGCTATTGCCCAGGAACACACCTTCCGAAGCGGGCATTCATTACAGCGCGGAGCACGAGCAATACAGACAACCGCCCCAAATTCCATCATGGCGTAGCTGGCCTGGCGAGCCTGTTCAGCATCCGTGGGAAGAAAGTGTTCGAGCAGCTTCTGATCTCGGAGCGGGTTCGGCAGCCCTGCCTCGGCTTGACCCAGTGCAAGACGGGCCGTCACACGGCGAACGTTTGTGTCAACAACGGGATGTCGCTGATGGTGCGCGAAGACGGCTACGGCTCGGGCGGTATATTCTCCAACCCCTTTCAGGCTGAGTAAGTCTTCGAGCTTATCGGGAACCTCCCCAGAAAAGTTCTCGACTATCGCCGTCGCTGCCTGATGCAACCAGAGCGCTCGCCTCGGATATCCCAGACGATCCCAAGCGATAATTGCATCCTTCACATCTGCGGCGGCGAGAGCAGTCGGAGTCGGCCAGCGTTCCATCCAGGCCAACCAGCGGGGGAGGACACGATCCACCTGGGTCTGCTGCAGCATAAACTCGCTCACCAGGATGCCCCAGGGGCAGACGTGATTATTGCGCCAGGGCAGTTCACGCGCCTCATCCTGATACCAGCGGACAATGGTTGCACTCAACTGCAGTGTATTAGGTAGTCCATCCGGAAGCGCATCCGCCAGAGCTGCGGTATCTGCAGTATTTGCAGCAGAATCGGTACGGGATGTGCTCTTCATGACTTTCATAACCGCTGGGGAGAAATTGGATAGCTCCCAGTCTAATCAGTGCACTTGCCAAATTCTGATGCCGAGCCAGCGAGATTAAGCGGCATCGACTGGGAGGTCAAAGCTCGCGGGGTTAGGCTTGGAGTATGTCGAACCAGCAATCATCAGAGAGTGTAGCCAAGCCGCAAAACAGTGTGGTTGGTCTGGCTTTAGTGCTCGACTTACTCTTGGTGCTTGTCTTCGCAATTACCGGTCGCGCGAGCCATCACCTTGAACTTTCGGCATTCGGGGTGCTCGAAACAGCCTGGCCATTCTTCATCGGACTCTGGGTCGGATGGGCAATATCCCGAGCGTGGCGGCATCCACTAGCGCTCTGGCCAATCGGGATTATTATCTGGCTCTCTACGGTACTGCTCGGCCTCGGCTTCCGCTGGCTCATGAACGAGGGCGTGCCTGAGCTTGCTTTTGCCATCGTGGCAACGCTCACCCTCGCCCTTTTCCTGCTTGGCTGGAGACTGATCGCGCTGCTGCTGCGCACCTTAAGAAGAAAGCCCAGCTCCAAGAATTAATCTTCACAGAGCTGGGCTTCTCGGTCACGTTCTAGTTCTCGCTGACACGACGGCGAACTCGCTGCCGGCTGCGCTTGCTCGGGGTTTCTGAGTCAACACCCTTGGTGTGGTCATGACTGGTCTTCCGATGGTTGCTCTTCTGGGCAGTCTTCGCCTCCGGGGCAGTCCCGTCCTCAGACTTGTTCTCGAGCTGTGCCTTTCGCGGCATCCGGCCTTTGACTCCGGCTGGGATATTGAGTTCAGCATAGAGATGAGGTGAGGAAGAGTAGGTTTCCACCGGTTCGGTCTTATCAAGACCCAGGGTCGAGTTGATGACTTTCCATTTATGGAGGTCGTCCCAATCAACCATGGTGACGGCGATACCGTTTTTGCCGGCACGACCGGTACGGCCAACGCGGTGCAGATAGCTCTCTGCATCCTCCGGGATGGTGTGGTTAATCACGTGGGTGACATCGTCAACATCGATACCGCGAGCGGCAACCTCGGTGGCGATGAGCACATCTTTACGCCCGGTGCGGAACGCGGTCATTGCACGCTCACGAGCATCCTGGTTCATATCGCCGTGGACAGTAGAGATGCTGAAACCGCGATCAATCAGTTCTTCACCGAGGCGAGCAGCAGCCCGCTTGGTTTTGGTGAAGATAACCACTTTTTCACGGTTCTCAGCCTGGAGAATACGGGCAATAACTTCTTCTTTGTCCATCTGGTGGGTGCGGTAGACCAGGTGCTGGATGTTGGCCTGGGTCACGCCCGCATCCGGATCCGAGACTCGGATATGCAGTGGCTTGCTCATAAAACGACGAGCGAGGGCAACGATCTGTGCTGGCATGGTCGCCGAGAAGAGCATGGTGTGACGAACCTCTGGGGTCTTGGCCAACAGTTTCTCGATATCGCCCAAGAAGCCGAGGTCAAGCATTTTGTCGGCCTCATCGAGGACGAGTTCACTCACATTACCGAGATTCAGGATGCGCTGCCCGACCAGGTCGAGGAGTCGTCCCGGGGTGCCGATAACAACCTGGGCGCCATCCTGCAGGGTCTTAATCTGCCCCTCATAGGCCTTGCCGCCGTAAATGGTGGCGAACTTGATTGGGCGGTTCTTGGCCGCATAGATCAGGTCTTCGGCAACCTGCACCGCGAGCTCACGGGTTGGAACCACGATAAGCGCCTTAACTCCATCGCTTGCATCGGCACCGAGCCGTTGCAGCAGTGGGAGACCAAAGCCGAGGGTTTTTCCGGTGCCAGTTTTTGCCTGTCCGATGATGTCTTGGCCACGAAGTGCGACCGGAATTGCCTGTGATTGAATCTCGAATGGTTCGAGAATGCCCTTATCGGCGAGAGCATCGACCATATCCTGATCAATGCCTAAGTCTTGAAAAGTCAAAATGTGTTGTACCTAACTTGTAAAAATAATGCAGGACATACGCCATCTCATTCGTGAAACGGTCCGAGCTGTCTGCTGGAGAAATCTGTGGGGCGGTGCGAAACTTGGGAAATTGCACAATGAATACATGCCTCAAAAGACATTTTAGCCCCTGATGAGTGTAAAAGTGCTGAATTTGATGCGGAGAGATTCTTCTCCTTTTAGCTTAAGGGGGTCTGGGGGCATAAGCTTTAAAGGTGATTTTCGGTTTTAGTAAAGCTCAGAAGAATGCACCGGCCCCGAAACTTCGGTCCCGGTCACAATCGCGAACCACTGAGGCGCTTGCGGGGGAGAGTCTCGATCATCTCGCAATGAACTGGAATGAGCTGACCGCGCGCTCAAGCTACTTTGAGCTCAAACTGTTTACCCTGCTCTCGAATGGGGTCGAACAAGCTCCCGATCTCGTACTCTCTGAGGGCCTGAGCTTGGCTGCGGCCCACGCATTGCGCGCCCACCATGATTTGGCCGCCGAGCTTATCCGGGGCGGTGAAGATCCGGTATTGCAGATGCAGGAATTCACCAAGGATTACGATGAATTTTTTACTCGCGTCCACACCGATTCTTGGGTCGAACTGGTACTGACCGCATATTTGGTGGGCGGCTTGCTGGGTGATTTCACCAGGCACATCCTTGATGCTCAGGATCCGAGAAATGACACCCTGGTGACTGCGCTCAATGGTCGTGCTGATTCGCCGGTGGTTCGAGAGGTTCTGATGCAGATTCTGGAATCGAGCCCGGGGCAGGCCGATCGTCTAGCGCTATGGGGTCGCCGTTTGGTCGGTGATGTGCTCTTGCTCTGCCGTGAAACCTTTAGAGAACTCTTGTCAGATAGCGGAGTAGCTTCGGCACCTTTGCAGGCGAGCTTGACCGCAATTATTGCCGAGCACACCCGTCGAATGGACAGCCTCGGCCTGACCGCCTAGCTTCGAACAATTCAGATTTTTAGTGCTTCAACAAACTTTCGAGGAAAGCCTTTTGTGCGGCGATACGTTTTGCCGGCAAAATCTTGACCAGGAGGAATGGCACGATAGCTGCTGCCAAAAGTGAGACCATCCAGAGCACGAAATGGTCGGCATTGAGTCCGAAGAGGAGTCCTGCTGCCCAAACCAGCAGGCAGGCTGCGAGAGCTACGGCAGGTGCGAGCAGCATCCCATAGGCTTCGCGCTGTGGCAGGGAGTAGCGCACAATAAGCCCAATGCTGATCGCGCTCACAATAAGAACAAAGTATTCCATCTGCTAATTCCTCGAGGGTTGGTCAGGCTATTTTTTCTGTCGGAGTGAGTGTCTAGTTGACGAAGCCGACGCGGCGAGCTTCTTCAACGCCAAACTCAACAAAGGCGATAGTGCGGCTTGGGATCAAGTACACCTTGCCCTTGACATCGGTGAGCTTGAGCACCGAAGCATCGTCTTTGATAGCCGCAGAGACCAGTGTTTCTACGTCTTCTTTACTCTGGGCAGTTTCGAGGCTGAGCTCGCGGGCAACATTTGTTAAACCAATTCGAATATCCACACATTTAGCCTACGACAGTTTGTCGTGTGAAGTGAATGTCTGCGCTACGCTATAGGCTGATTTTATGGGGAAATTTCCGGATGAGGGCGAAACTCTCGAGTTGAACGCTGAGCAACAGAGCCTGCTCAACCTTCCACCCCACCTCCATGCGGTTCTCTTGGGAGCTCCCGGAACCGGAAAAACCGAGACCCTGGTGCAATTGGTGCTGAAGCGTGTTCACGTTGACGGATTCGATCCAGCCGAAATCATGATTCTGACCCCGGATCGTCGGAGTGCTACCGCACTTCGCGATGAGGTCGTGCTTCGCCTCGAGCAACCCGTTCCGGGTGCCATGGCACGCTCAATTGGGTCCCTGGCATTTGAGATTGTCAATAATCACCGCATCCGCTCTGGTAAACCACCGGTTACCCTGTTGACCGGTGGCGAGCAAGACCAGATGTTTGCTGAGCTCCTGGCCCAAGAAGACATTGACGTTGATTGGCCCGCATTTTTAGGCTTTGAGGTTCGGCAATTACTCGGATTTCGTACCGAGCTGCGCGATCTGTGGTTGCGCGCCATTGAGTACGGTATTGAACCCACCAGCGGACTGCTACCACTTGCGGGCCCAGAAGACCGCGGTGAATGGGCTGCAGCCCAACAATTTTTTCAGCACTATCGGCAGCTGCTTGAGAAGAATGCTTCTGCAGATGCTGCTGGCACCAGTATCGACTCGGCTCAATTGGTTTCTCTCGCCGCTGCACTCTTGGCTGCCGGGGAGGTTGATCCCGGGGATCGGGTGAGCCAACTTCGGGCCGTATTGCTCGATGACGCCCAAGAAACGGTGGAGTCAAGTCGTCGTCTCCTCCTAGCCCTGGTCCAACGCGGTGTGAGTGTTATTGCCGCCGGCGATCCCGATATTATGACGGCCAGGTTCCGCGGGGCACTACCGCAATTCCTTGGAAATATGGCCACATTCTTGAACGTCAATCCGAGTGAGCAACCGCCAGAGGTGCAGCAGATTGTGCTCAACGAGGTCTATCGTTTCGGCCCAAATATCCAGAATGCAATCCAGCAGCTCACCGAGCGTATCGGCACGGCAAATGCCGGTTCACAGCGCAGGATGCTGAACAAAAAGTCGCCACAGGGCGCCGATGAAATTTCGATCAAGCTGGTCGATAGTGCAAATACCGAGGTGCAATTGATTGCCGCTCACCTTCGGCGCAAGCATTTCCTCGCGCAGAAGAGTCACGCTTCGGGCGAGTTTGCATCCCGAAATGCGGGCCAGGATGCGGCCCAGGATAGCCCTCAGGGCTTGTCCGAGGGAACAGTCGATTGGAACGAAATGGCTGTGATTGTGCGCAGTCGGGCCATGATTCCTACGCTGATGCGTGAGTTGGCAGCGCATGAGGTGCCGGTTCGTTTTGGCGGAGCGCAGGCACCAATTCGAGATCAGGCCGTGGTGCGAGATCTGCTGCAAGCAGCCCGATTGGTCATGAATCCGAGTGAGCTGAATGAGTCACTGGCTGAGCAACTTCTGCTTGGGCCTCTCGGTGGTCTTGGCAGATTAGAGTATCGACAATTGCGGCGAATGCTCCTGCTCGACCAGATGGGTGAGTCAGAACCGAAGACAATCACCGAAGTTCTGCTTGAAATTTTTCAGAATCCCGAACAATTGGACTGGCTTCCACAAGGCAAGTTGCTCTGGAACATTGAAAATCTGGTCAAGAGTCTCAAGGCAGCTACCGCTGATACCGGCAATATTGAAGAACTTCTCTGGGGCCTCTGGAGCCGCAGTAAATTGGCGGAAAGTTATCTCGCGCAGAGTGAACGTGGCGGTCTGGATGCTGAAATCGCTACGGCCGCACTCGATGCTACGGTCGCGCTCTTCACCCTGGCAGCGCGATTTGTAGAACGAAACCCTAATGGTAAAGCCAGTGATTTCATCGATCATATGCTGCGTACCGATTTACCCGAAGATAACCTGGCCCCGAAATTCTCTGGCTCAGCGGTTACCCTGCTAACCCCGGCAGCGGCAATTGCCAGCGAGTATCGGGTTGTGGTGCTCGCTCAAGTGCAAGAAAATGTCTGGCCAGATACCCGCTTGCGGGATACTCTCCTCGGTGCCCAAAAAATTGCCGAACGCGTGCGTCCGAGCGGTCTAGGCAATACCCAACTTAGCCTGGCGGAACTTCGGAATGAGGTTATCCAGGATGAAATGCGGATGTTCGTTCAGGCCATATCCAGGGCCTCAGAGTCGGTGCTGATTACCGCAATCAATGATGAAGAGAACGGTCCTTCACTTTTCTTGAATCGTCTCGTCGATGCGGT
>JBARYA010000063.1:0-7450 GCA_049647625.1 Microbacteriaceae bacterium | reverse complement strand
AGCTGATTCATGGCTGGCGTGAAAAGGAAACCCCTTTCCTCGTGTTGACGAACAACTCCATCTATACCGCGCGTGATTTGAGCGCCAGGCTTTCTGCCAGCGGTATTGAAGTTCCCGAAGAAAATATTTGGACTTCGGCTCTGGCAACGGCAAAGTTTTTGAAAACACAACGTCCGAACGGTACCGCCTTTGTGATCGGTGAAGCCGGGATGACGACCGCACTGCATGAACTGGGTTATACCCTTACCGAACGTAATCCTGACTTTGTGGTGCTGGGTGAAAACTCTAGCTACTCAATCGAAATGATTACCAAGGCTATTCGCCTCATCAACGCGGGTTCACGTTTTATCTCAACAAACCCGGATGTAACCGGACCGAGCAATGACGGCCCCATTCCGGCTACCGGATCGGTTGCCGCGCTCATCACCAAGGCAACGGGTAAAGAACCCTATGTGGTCGGCAAGCCAAACCCAATGATGTTCCGCTCAGCAATGAACAAGATCGGGGCACACTCTGAAACGACCGGGATGATCGGTGACCGAATGGACACCGATATTATTGCCGGAATCGAAGCCGGCGTTCACACCGTACTGGTTTTGAGTGGAATCAGTGACCTTTCAACGGTCGAACAGTATCCGTTCCGCCCCGATGAGATCTTAGACTCGGTCGCAGACCTCGTGGTCTAGCGGCGTTCTTCGCAATCTAATTCGCCACCATCATTGAAGGTGATTTTTGCCGTTTCGTCTTTGGCAATAATCGTGTTCAACGCAGTGCAGTTGATAATCTTGAGCGCATCCTTCGGAGTATCGAAATGGACGACAAGCGTCTTGCCATCCCAGCTTGCCGAATCCGGATTGACTGCGGTATTCACCGCTTGAATGACTGCATCATTAGTTGAGTCAAAGACCCGCCCATTTTCCCCATCGCCCGGGGCACTGGTGCTCGGAGAGTCAGTCTGCGCACCCTGCCCTGCAACTGGCTGCTCGCCACAAGCGCTCAAGCCAAATGTCAATAAGAGTGCTGCAACAATGACGGCGGGTTTGGCAACAATAGATTTCATGGTCTCCCTTTTTGTGCTCGGTATCGATACTTTTGAATCTGTGCAGCAATGCACAAACACCCCGAGATTCTGGCCAGGTTCGTCAATGAGTAGGCTGAGAGATCTCCGAGGAGTCTATCCGAACCCTAGCAGAAATATTGCACTGAAGACCAATATTGAGCTTGCCGGCTATTGCAATTGTAGGAGGGCAGCAGCAAGTACCCGGGTGCCTTCGGCAATCTGGTCGTAGTCGGTCCATTCCTCAGGCACATGGCTCAAGCCATCCTTGCTCGGCACGAAAATCATCCCGGTGTCAACAATATGAGCCACCTGTTGCGAGTCGTGGCTTGCGCCACTCGACATGACATAGTATTTTTTTGCCAGCGACTTGGACGCCTTTTCGATTGCACTCGCGACCCGTCCCGAGAGCATTACCGGCGAGGTATCGCCAATTTTTTCAAGCGTAATGTCAAGATTGCGTCGTTCTGCAATCGCGCTGAACTCTTCAATGAGTATCGCTGCGGTATCCCGTTGACGCAGGGTATCAAAGTCACGGATATCGACATTGAACTCTACTTCGCCCGGGATGGTCGTTGTCGAATTTGGATGCACCTGCAAGTAGCCAACGGTAATGCGATTACCATGATGCGATTGGCTATTGGCAAGCTTCTCCCCAAAGAGCACACACTCAGCGGCTCCGGCGAGCGCATCGCGCCGATGATGCATGGGGGTGCCACCTGTGTGCGATGCGGTTCCTTTGAAACGGACTTTCATCCGGGTGCTCCCCGAAATGCTATCAACAATGCCGATAGGAAGTGCGCGTTGTTCGAGCTGATTTCCCTGTTCGATATGCAGCTCAATAAAGGCATGCCAGTCTTCGGGATTCCACCGTGAGTCTTCGAGTCGGTCGGGATCTAAACCAACGTCTTTCATGGCGTCATATAGCGTTATTCCGGCATTGTCATGCAGGCCCTTTAAACCAGATACTGTCGAAAGTCCGGCAACCGCCCGACTGCCATTGCAGGCCTGGCCAAAGCGAGCACCCTCTTCGTTGGCAAAGACGACAAAGCGCCAGGGCCTGTGCAATGCTGTTTTGCTGGCGACCAGGCTTCGTGCAAGTTCCATTCCGGCCACAACACCGGCTATTCCATCGAAACTGCCACCTTGGGGCACGGAATCAAGATGTGAGCCGGTACCGAGAGCGGAAAGGTTTGATGCTGTTTCTGGTTTCAACTCGGCGATGGTGTTCCCGGCGGTATCGACGGTAACTTCTGCGCCGAGGTCTTCCATAAAGGAGCGAAAAATATCATGAGCCTTGCGCTCAAGAGGGGTATATCCGAGACGCGTGACCCCATTGCCGCCCTCGCTCAGTGCAGAGAATTGTTCGAGAAGTCTCTGGATGTTGCGGGCGTCAATTTCCTTGGCAAGAATGTCGCTCATTTATTCTCCACCGCTATTGCCGAAATACCGTCTGTTGTGATCTGAAATAGTGCCTGTTGCGGGGAGCTCAGCCCTGCGTCTGTGCCCGCGTCTGCGCCCGTATTCTGCACACACACTGTCCAGGAGGAGACATGCAGTCCATGGGAAGCAGCCCAATCCAAGACTCTGGTTCCCTTGTCTGGCCAGAAGCTCACAATGGCAATATTCTCTTCAGGATGGGTCACTCCAGCACTGAGCGCGAGATCATCGTTGATTCCGCCACTCAGCACAGCAAATGGGATGCCTGCCTCGAGGGCAACAGCGGTGCCAATGGTTCCAGCGGCCAAGCCGGTTGAGATAATGCGATCCACCTTGCTATCGATCCTGGAAGCCACAATGTTGGCAAGCCTACGGAGCATCGCCGGGTATCCGAGCCAGCCCATAATTTGCTGCTCATTGTCGAATTCATACCAGACTGCATTGAGGTCGCCTTCGAACTCATCAAGCCGAAAATTATTTGTCCCCGGAAGCTCGTTCAGCTCTCGGTCAATATGTGCCGCCATGTCAAACTTTCATCTCATGAAACTTGATACTCATATAATGGAATGTATACCAAAGCATACCAAAAAGTTCCGGTGCAGAGCAATCACACCGGAACAGAAATTTTGGATCGTTAGCTGAAAATTTCGGCGGGAAGACGCCCTGATTGCATCCCGAACAATAACCGCAGTCTCGCCTTGTACGGAGAAAGGTCTCTCGCACTGAGCAAGCCGTTGTTCAAGAGATGAATCTCGGAACCGACGCCTCCGTAGGTATTCTCCAAAACTAAGCCATCGAATGTTCGGCTTGCCAAAATAACGGGTTTCCCCGTCGCTGCGAGTCGAATCAGAGACTCTGCCATTGCTGCTGAGGTATGTCCCCCGCCGGTCCCTGCAACAATAAGTCCATCGACCTCAGGAGCTAAGAGATCGACCAGCAGACCATCGGCGCCAGTATAGGAGCTGACAATCTCTATCCTCAGTGTTGGCTCAGGAGACTCACCAAGATAGTCGTCAAAATTCAGCTTCGTAACAAAAAGCTCTACCTTATCTTCGACGACTCTCCCGATTGCTCCCATGAAGGGAGCGTCGAATGCATCGGTACGGGTACTCGACTTCTTGGTGGCATAACGCGCAGCAAAGAGCTCATTCTGAAAAGAGAGCAGCGGACCAAAAGTTGCAAGACGAAAATCTGAAGCGGCAATAACCGCATCGATGAGATTGCTCACTCCGTCTGCTCCCGGACGAGAAGGGGAGATCATCGCTCCGGTCATAATTACCGGGATTGTTCGCTGCAGGAGCACCGAAAGGCCATAGACCGTTTCCTCTAAGGTATCCGTTCCATGGGTAATGACGACACCGTCATATCCCAGCTCGATGCAACGCTCAACCGCGTGGGAAAGTCGCCAGATATCCCCGGGGGTCACGTTTCGGCTCGACATCTTAGAAACATCAATGGGGACAACTTCAATATTAGAAAGGTATCCATTAATGCCATCAAGGAGCTGCGTGGCACCGAGTGTCGGAATCACCCCAGAGACATCTTTGGCTGTCGAAATTGTGCCACCAGTTGCGAGAAGTGCAACCTTTTTCATTCTGGAGACACCTCAAAAAGATCAGCTACGTTCTGAGCGGTTTCGAGATTCATGATCGAATCCCAGTGCCCATTGGAAACTCTTGGATTTCCCCAAAGCGTATTGAACTTCTCTTTTAGGTCATTCGGTCCGGGAGGATTCTTGAAGTGACCTCTGGGGTTATCGACCCGTGATTCGACGATGCTGCCATCATTCAATGTCACGCGAAGTCGCGCTGGAGAAGAATCTGGCCAGAGCTCTTGAAGGTCTTCAGCATTATTGATGCTCACCTTACGTGAAAATTCTGCAGCATCCTCTCGATAGTTAAAGACCTCAATCGAGCTCTCATCCGACAAGAATCGTGCTGCAACCGAATATGGAAGAGAGAAGCGTGAAGACAGATTATTGGGATGTGCCAAACGATCAATCTTCATATTGTTGGCCACGGTATCAACCACAATTGACTCAACATCCTGGGGCTTCACCGTTTCGAGAATCTCCTCAACGGCTTCGACAGCGGCATGATTTAGGGCGCAGCAACTATGAAACTTGAAATAATTTTTATTGACGCCAAGTGATTCGTAATCGAGTGGCGCCACCATTGCCGACTCATCTCGATAGCTGCCAGCAATTTCAGTAAAGGCAATTTCGAGGTTTCGGAATGAACCGGTGAAACCGGCCTCGGCCATGGTTTGTGAACGAACGCCGTTCTGCGCCGCGTTCCCTGGCCAGGAGTTCCTCGCGGTAGCACCCTCATAACAGGGCTCCCACACCGAGAAAACCGGGGAGGTTGCAGCAATAGCCGCTGCTGCGACCGGATCTGTGCCTCGAAGCAGCGCGACACTGACGGCCGATGCTACGCCACCGAGATGTCCGTGTGGGTGAATTGGATACTCCAAAGCAATCCCCACAAAGAGACGATAGAAAGTTTCATATCCGGCTATGACGGCAGCGAGCAGCTCTTCACCCGATGAGCCCAGTTCCTCGGCAACAGCTAATGCGGCTGGAATAACATGAATTCCAGCGTGACCGGTCGGTCTCATTCCCTCATCGAGCTCAAGGAAGGTACCGGCAGTTCCGTTCAGGTATGCTGCCAGTTCTGCGTTAGTATAGAGCGCTTCACCGGGATTCAACACCCGAGAACCACCATTGTTCACGGCTGAGAGCAGGCCCTGTTTGAGATACGCCGCACGAAGGGCACTGGGTTCAGGGAAAGACGACCCCGCTTGAATAACAGCAAGCGTGTCTGCGATAACCAGTCTCGCCTGGTGCTTCGCACCCTGCGGTACCTGGCGGATATCCAGGCTCGCTGCTATGCCTACGGCAATTTCAATCGGGGTCGCCATAACTTTAGCCCTTTGAGTGCTGTGCTCGAACGAATTGGCCCTTGCGCTCGCCAACCGGTTGCCGGTTCTGCATCGCCAATTTGCCACCAATGATTGACTCGCTTGGAATTCCCTTAAAGGTCATGCCATTCCATGCACTGATCTTGGTCTTAGCAACCAATTCTTCGTTCTTAATGGTGACCTCTGCCTGTGGATCCACAATGGTGAGATCCGCATCGCTACCCACCTGGATTGCACCCTTGCGTGGGTACAGGCCGTAGAGCTTTGCCGTTTTGGTTGAAACAACATCGGCCAGGGTGCGTAGATCAACCTTGCGCTCCAAGAAGGCAGCACTCAGGCCAGCGCCAAAGGTCTCGGTGCCGACACCACCGGCAGGTTGGGTAGTAAATCCGCGCTGCTTTTCTTCGATGGTGTGCGGCGCATGATCTGAACCGATTGAGCTAATAGTGCCATCGAGGATTGCGCCCCAGAGTGCCTCTTGATCGGCGCGCTTACGAATCGGTGGGTACCACTTCATGGTTGCACCAATGCGATCGAAATCCTCATCAAGCAGGGTCAAGAACTGTGGGCAGGTCTCGGCAGTAATCTTAATCCCGCGTGCCTGGGCTGCGCGAACAGCATCCACGCCCTCTTTCGAAGCCATATGAACCACGTGGAAACGTGCTCCGGTAATCTTGGCCATTTCGCTCGCTGCGGTAATCGAAATTGACTCCGCCGCAGCCGGACGTGATTGCAAGAAGTCTTCATAACTCTCAATCGGGTGACCGAGTGAACGCTCACCTGCGAGCAGAACATCCTTATCTTCACAGTGAACCCCGATGACTCCGCCAGATTTCGCAACCTGCTCGAACATCCGAAGCATGGTGCCATTATCTGCTGGAGGAATCAACTGATCAGCTGGATAGTCGCTTGAGTTATACACCAGTTCTTTGGTGTCCTTATGAAGCGCATAGCCCCAGAACACCTTGACCGCTGCAACACCGGCTTCGAACAGCTCCGGAATATCCTTCATATTGGATTCACCAATGGCAATTCCCCAGAGACCGAAGTTTACCCAAGCATTCTTCGCATGCTGCTCTTTGCGCTCATTGAACACCGCAACGCTATCGACCGGAGGGATCGCATTCGGCATTTCAAGAATGGTGGTCACACCGCTCACGAGAGCCCCGAGGGTTGAGTGTGAAAAATCCTCTTTATGGGTCAGGCCCGGATCGCGTGAGTGCACGTGCGGATCAATGAAACCCGGGAAAATGATTTTCCCGGAGGCATCAACGATTTCATCGGCTTCTTCCTGATGATTCCGTTCGAGGAGTCCGATAATCAGACCGTCTTCACAGAGAATATCAAAATCCTGCTCGCCCTCAGGGGTGATTACGGTGCCGTTTTTTACTAAGAGTCTCATGTTACATTCCTAAATATGCTTTACGTACTGCGTCACTACCACGCAGATCTTCTGACTTGCCACTCTGGGTAATGCGTCCGTGTTCCAGAATATAGGCAGTGCTCGAATACTTGAGCGCAGCGGTCGTGTTCTGTTCAATCAGCAAAATGGATGTTCCCAATTTTCTGACCTGTGAGAGCTGCTCGTACATTTCACTCACGAGCTTTGGAGCGAGACCCTGCGAAGGTTCGTCAAGCATGATGAGCTTCGGTTTGAGCATCAGGGCGCGACCAACAGCAACCATCTGCTGTTCACCACCAGAAAGCGTTCCGGCCGCTTGGCTTGAACGTTCCTTGAGACGAGGGAAAAGCTCGTAGAGAGTTTCGAGGCTCTCTTGACGCTGGGCCTTATCTTTCACCAACCAAGCACCGGTCATCAAATTGTCCAGAACTGAAAGTTCAGGGAAAATCTGGCGACCCTCAGGGACGTGTGCAATGCCATAGGAAGGAACCTTGTGCGCCTGAACCTTGGTGAGTTCAGTGCCATCGAAGGTGATCGACCCGCTATTGGCGCGAACCAAACCGGAGATGGCCTTCAGCATGGTCGACTTTCCAGCGCCGTTCGCACCCACAACAGCAACATAATCACCACTA
>JBARYA010000062.1:0-8983 GCA_049647625.1 Microbacteriaceae bacterium | reverse complement strand
CACGTCCCCCCTTGCTTGAAAACTCTGGGCCCCAGAAAGCTCCTCTTCGTATCGCTCAGCAGAAACATACGGCTTCAAGCGTTCCGGATTCGCACCACCATCCGCATACACCTCATCAGATACCGCGAGATATTCCTGATAATGTTCCACCACCGCGGCTAAGGCTTCCTCATCGCTGGCAAAGAGCGGCTCCACACTAGGCCGAGGTACCGGGGGCAGTCCGACTTCTGGTGAACAGCCTGTCCCCAAGAACAGTGCAGAAAGCACAGCCAATGCGAACAATGCGTGTTTTTTCATGGTCATGCACACAGCGTAGTGAGCAAACAAGCGAGAGATAAAAACTATCCACAAGCACGATTGGCAGCATAATGAAGAGAAAGCGTTTCTCTACAGAACTGGAGCAGAACATGAAAGATGAGAACATCATCATACGAGGCGATGCCAACACAGTCTCACTTTTCAAGCGAGTGTGGTGGCTGGTGCTCATTCGCGGAATCTTGGCGCTCATCCTCGGAATCATCTCTTTAGTGAGCCCACTGATTACCGGTATCGCCATTACCCTTGTTTTCGGTATTTATGCCCTCAGCGACGGCATCATCGGGCTGTTCCACGCCTGGCGCAGTAGTCGACAGCAACGCCCCTATGGCTGGGTGCTCTTTGGCGCCATCGTGTCTGTGCTCGCCGGTCTTGCCGTACTGATCATGCCCGGGATTGTCGCAGAATTTGGAGCACTCTACTTCACCGTGACAATCGCCTTCTACGCTATGCTCTTCGGTTTTGCTTCGATGTTCACCAATAGCGAGCTCAGCGGCAAAGAAAAGTTCTGGGCTATTGTTTCTGGGCTGCTCACGGTGGCTGCGGGAATCATCCTCATGATCTTCGTCTTTATCTACCCTGCCGAAGTACTGCTGACCACCATCATCTGGGTGATTGGAATTTACGCAATCATTCTCGGTATTTCGCTCATAATTATGGCTTTCCGGATTCGGAAGAAGATTGTGCTCGAAACGGCTACCCCTGCTGCATCCCCTGTGGCAGAGCAGAAACCAACAGAATAACGTCAAGCCAAACAAGAAGATGGTGTGCGGGAGTTTCCTCCTGCACACCATCTTTTTCAGTTTCGAACGCCCCTTCAGCGCTCGATACCTGACCTTAGCTCGAAGCCGAGCAGGCCTTGTCGTACCCGATTTCCTTGAAGCTCTTACCCACGAATGGGCCATCAAGAGACTTCAAACCGAGTTCGGTTTGTGCATCAGGAGCATTCACATAAATTGCGTGTGCCGAGAAATCGACTGGCTTTCCGGAGAATGTCTGGTTTGGCATTCCACCTTCATAGTCAACAACGAGACCGTCCAATGATGCGCGCAAACCGGCACGGGTGAGGTCACCCTTGTCGATAGCTGATTCAAGTGCGGCCAGCATTGGATAGCTCAGGTACCAGCCCACCAGGTAACCCTGGTTCGCAGGCAATTTGCCATTGGTTGATGCCTTTGCTGCCTTGACGGCTACCGAGTCAGCATCCCAGTTCTGCCATGGCTGAATGTTCAGGTACATGGCCTCGAGTGCTGGAGCTGCAGCGGTACCGAGCAATGCTGGGTTCCAGGTTGGGATGGAGCCGAGGAACTGTCCACGGAATCCCTGTGCGGCCAAACCACCAACAATTTGTGCGGTTTCGGCTGGACCAACAGCGAGCATAACGACCTCTGGCTTATCCTGAAGAATCTTCTGGATAACTGCGCTCTGGTCACCAACCTGCTGGTTTGGTCCGGTTGGAATATAGTCATTGAGCTTGACCCCATTGTGATCAGCCCAGAGCTTCACGCCGGCCTGTGAGTCGCCACCGAAATCACCAGGATATCCAACGGCCTGAACCGAGGCTGGCTCCTTGCGCTTTTCGGTGTACCAATCGAGAGCTCCCATGGCTTCAACGCAATAGGAATATCCTGACTCCAGGATGAGCCCCTTGTCATTTTCAGGGAACGCATACCCTGACCACCAGGATGCTGGCACGGCAATAATATTGTTCGTGTCCATATCATCCAACACCGATTCGGTGTTCACGGTACCGAGGCTCTGAGCAATGGCAAGGATATTGCCAGAAATCTGACGATACTGTGCAGCATGCTCCTGAGCTTGATACTTGGTGTCGCGAGTGTTGGTGTCGATATCAATATCGAAGCCGCCAATACCGCCCTCATCGTTAACACGCTTGAAGAAAGCGCGCTGACCATCGGTGATCGGCACAGCGAGTGCGGCGAATGGACCCTCGGTGAGGTCAGAAAGTACGCCGAGATAAATGCATCCATTGTCCTTATTGATTGCCTCTGGGCAAGGCTCGGCAGTTACGCCGTAGTCGACGGTCACTCCGTTGATTTTGTTACTATCATCGACCGGTGTACAACCGACCGCGACGAGGGCCGCGACGCCGATGAGTGCCAGGCTTGCGCGACGGCTATGTCGTTTTACCATGGTGTCTCCTTCTTTTCTGGTGATTTTCGTGGTGCAGCTTTGGTGTTACGTGTGTTCGTACTGCGCGGTGCTGTTTCGAAGAAAATTCTGTTCTGTCTCTGTTCTGATATGTCTTGATTTCTGGTGTGGTTCTAATGCGAGAACGGCCAAGCTTTGAAATAATTCCGGATGCGTAACCACAAGCCATAGAGCCCCCTCGGCTCAATCACAATAAAGACGACAATCAGGATGCCGAAGAGGATTTTCTCGAGCTGGAAGAGGGTGAGCAGACCGCCCTCACCGGTGAGGAACGGAATGGCGGGTGCTACAAGTTCCAAGAGTTTGGGGAGCAAGACGACGAAAACTGCCCCAATAATGCTTCCCGAAATGGTTGCCAATCCACCAATGAAGATGACAGCCAGGAAATTGATGGAGAGCAAAATGTTCCACTGCTCTGGTGCGATTCTGCCGATCACCATTGAGAAGAGCGCTCCGGCTATTCCGGCATAGCCCGCAGAAACGGCGAAGGCTAGAGTCTTGGTCCGGCTCAGCGAAACACCAATGACCTCGGCAGCGATATCCCGATCTCGAACAGCTTGTAAGGCTCGACCGTGCCGTGAACGGGCAATATTTCTGGCTGCAATGGCCGAAAGGATGAGCAGGACGAAGCAGAGCAGATACAAGAAAATATCCTTGTTGATGATCACTCCGGCAATCTGAAACTTCTGGTTTAGGTTGATGCCGAAGAGCACCGCCTCTGCCGGGCCACGGCCAACACCGCCACCTCCGGAGATTGGGGTCAGCGTCTTGAAAAGGTGCTCGCCAATCAGCAACAAGCCGAGGGTAAGCACTGCCAGGTAAAGCCCTCGAACCTTTGCGGCCAGTGGGGCGAAAAGGAGTCCGATAAGTGCAGTAACAAGCGCTGCTGCCGGCAACACAATGGCCAGATCAAGCTGGAAGCCCCACACTACCGAACCTGGTTTGCCGCCAAGTACCGCAGCGGTATAGGCACCAACACCCATGAAGAAAGCATGCCCAAGCGATACCTGCCCGGCATATCCGGTAAGCAGGTTGAGACCAATTCCACCAATCGCGTAGACCATCGCCAATGACAGCAAATACGTCATTTGGCTGTCCACCAAGAACGGTGCTACCAGGGTCAGCACCGCTGCTCCGATTACCCACCAGCGCTTACTCGGAGTATTGAGCATGGCCTGGGCTGAAGCATACGAGGTATACAGCTTCGGCCGGGAACGGGTGAGCTTGGACTCTGCCTCAAAGGTACTGTTCTCAAAATTGAGACGCTTTGAGGAACCGGTCAGGCTAAAACTCTTCTGCTCGCTCATACCCGAACCACCTCCTTCGTGCCATAGAGGCCAAATGGTTTCACCAGCAGGACCAAGAGCATAATCAAATAGGGCACCACGTTTTCAAAGTTTGCACCCAACCACGGCGCGTAGCTGAGTTGATAAGTTTTTGTCAGCGACATGGCGATGCCGATTACGAAACCGCCGATGACCGCACCCTTGATTGAGTCCAATCCCCCGAGGATGATAGCCGGCAGCGCGACCAGTGCAAAGAGCGCATCCGTTGCCTGAATAACCGAGCCATTAGCTGCCATGAGCACACCGGCGAGCGCAGCTAAGCCGCCGCCAATTGCCCAGGATGTTGAGAAGATTCGACCAACATTGATGCCCTGAGCGAGCGCTGTCTCTTGATCTAGAGCTGTTGCCCGCATTGCCAAACCGAGGCGGGAGCGGGTGAGCCAGATTCCGAGAACAATAATCACGATCATGGCAATCACGAACTTGGCGATATTGTACTCGTAGACAATAACCCCGCCCTCACACGAGGTGCCAAAACCGGTCTCGACAATTTCTCCGCCGAAGCAGAAGTTATTGAGTTGCCAAGGGTCGTTAACCGTTTTCGGATGCCCATCGAACAATCGGTAGGCCACCATGAGGAGTACGAAAAATACTCCGACGGTAACCACAGCAGCAGAATAGGCTGATTTCCCGACCATGGGCCGAAGCGCTACCCGCTCGGTCAACATCGAAATGGCCACCACCACCGCTACCCCAAGAACGACCGCCAGGGGAAAGGGCAAGCCGAGATCCACGGCAAAGAGAGAGGTGAAGAATGCGCCCAGAATAACTAGGGCCGGCTGAGCAAAGTTCAGCACCCCGGTGGCTCGGTAGATGATCACAAAGCCGACAGCAATCAGGGCATAGACGGCACCGGAACCAAAGCCTGCTACCAAAGAGGTGAGGAATGTATTCATCGTTTCGCCTCACTCGCTGCTGGCAGATAGATATTTCCGGTCAAACCACCATTGTTTTCGCCCAGATCTGAGCCGGCGTGTTCTTCTTTACCCTGATACATATCCTCGATCAGTTCTGGCACCGTCGCTGCAAAAGCCTGGCGTTTGAGTTTCTGGGTGGCGGTGAGCTCACCATCCTCGTGGTCGAGCTCTTTCACCAGCATCCGGAATTTTCGAATTCTTTCAACTCGGGCAAAGTATTCATTACTCTCGCTAACGACCTCGGTGATTAGCGCCACAACTTCGGGCTTTGTGGCGAGATCACGATAGGTGGTGTACTCAATTCCCTTGCGGCTCGCCCAATCCGAGACCGTATCAAATTCGATTCCGATCAATCCGGTGAGGTATGGGCGACGGTCGCCAATAATGACCGCCTCTTTGATGTACGGGGATGATTTGAGTTTGTTTTCAATCTCGCTCGGTGAAATATTCTTCCCACCGGCGGTAATAATAATGTCTTTCATCCGGTCAATAATTTTGATGTGGGTTCCATCAACAAATTCGGCCACGTCCCCGGTGGAGAGCCAATTATCGTGGCTGAGAGTTTCGGCAGTGGCTTCAGGATTGTTCCAGTAGCCAACAAAATTTCCCGGAGATCTGGTGAATAATTCACCGGTTTCTGGGTCAATTCGCATTTCGGTTCCGGGTTGTGGCTCACCAACCGTACCCAGCTTCATTCGGTTCACAAAGTTTGTGGTTGCTACTGCCGAGTTTTCGGTCATGCCATAGGCCTCATAGAGCGGCACTCCCATCCCAACAAAATAGCGGAGGACATCGACCGAAATTGGGGCAGCGCCGCTGAGTGCGTGTCGGATTTTGAGCAGCCCGATGCGTTCTCGAAGGGGACGATACACCAAGACCCAGGACACGAAATAACGCAACTTATCCATGGTGGTGTATTTTCCGCCGTGTGAGATCACGATATCCGCGAAACGCCCGCTACCCTTCACCACGCGATGGTAGATGAAACGCTTGAGCGGACTGGCCGCAGCCATTTTGATACTAATTCCAGCCTGAATTTTTTCCCAGATTCTCGGCACCCCGAAGAGCGCTGTGGGTTGAACTTCGGCAAGATCTTGGGTCACCGTGTCGATAGATTCTGCAAAATGCACCACGGTACGGTTGTAGAGGTTGACCCAGATCGTAATCGCTCGTTCAACCACGTGTGAGAGTGGTAAATACGATAAGAGCACATCGTCCTCACCAATGGCGTGGTCACCGAACATGCCACTATCTGCACCAAAGACTCGCATACCAAAACTCACGTTTTCGGCACTCAGCATGGCTCCTTTGGGTGGTCCGGTGGTGCCCGAAGTATAGATCAGGGTAACCAAATCATTATCGCTGCGACGGCTCTCAATATCGTCCAATTGTCCCGGATGTGCGGCGAGGTGTTCCTCACCTTTGGCCAGCAATTCATCAATTGAGATGAGTTTTGGATGCTCGTATTCTGCTAGCCCGCGCGAATCGAGGTACACAACCCAGGCCAAATCGGGGAGCTTGTCTACCAATTGCAGCGCTTTGTCGACCTGCTCTTGGTCTTCTGCGAACAAGATTTTTGCTCCAGAATGTCGAATCAAATACTCGACCTCTGGCACAGGATTTGTTGGATAGACGCCAACCGTAATTGCTCGAATCATTGTGCTGGCTACATCGGCGAAGAGCCATTCTGAACGGTTCTCCGACTGGATAGCAACCCGATCCTCTTCGGTGACACCGAGAGCGAGCATCCCGTGGGCCATCTTTTCAACCGAGTCTAAATATGCCTGCCAAGTGATGCTCTGCCAGATGCCATAGCGTTTCTCACGCAATGCAACGCGTGTAGGCCGCTCAGTGGCATTTTTTCGCAGCAGACGTGACATATGCAAAATGCCATCTTCGAGGTGGAGGGATTCGACGTTACTGCCGGTAACTTCTGTGATCATTATCTAGGCCTCGCTTCCACGCTGATCCAGGGCATGGATGTCTAGCTCAATTCCCAAGACCTCGGTATCGCCACCACCGAGGTAGGCTGCGATCACCTGTGGGTCAGACTGCACCACATCCGGTGTTCCGAGACTGATCCGTTTGCCGAAATCGAGCACCATAATGCGATCAGCGAGATCCATCACCAGGCGCATATCGTGTTCCACCATGATCATCGAGGTGCCAAGTTCTGCACGAATATCCAAAATAAACCGCGCCATGTCTTCGGTTTCTTCGGAGTTCATTCCAGCGACTGGCTCGTCTAGGAGCAAGAGTTTTGGTTCGGTGGCAAGAGCACGGCCCAATTCGATCCGCTTCTTAATGCCGTAGGGCAGAATACCAACCGGCATATTGCGTACTGCCTCAAGGCTCAAAAATTCGATCAGCTCTTCAACAAATCTTCGTGCTTTGAGTTCCTCGCGCTTTGCCTTGCCAAAATAAAGCATCGAGGAGACCAGCCCATAGTTCAGGTGCAGGTGTCTGCCAAGCATCAGGTTATCGAGCACGCTCAGATTGTCGAAAAGTGCAATATTTTGGAACATTCGAGCGATGCCCAGAGCTGCAATAGCATCGGGACGTTGTGAAATGAGCTCGACCCCGTCGAGACGTATCGACCCCTCTTGGGGACGGTATACGCCAGAAATGGAGTTGAAAATTGAGGTCTTTCCGGCACCGTTCGGGCCAATAATCGCGAAAAGTTCTCCCTGGTTGACCTCAAAATTGAGTGAATTGATTGCCGTGTTTCCACCGAATCTGAGGGTCACATCGCTCATCCGCAGCAGCGGTTCTGAACTCGTCATGACAACCACCGCTTCCGTCGCTTGTAGTGCTTCACATCTCGAAGTGATTCCTGACCCTCAGCCCCGATGCCGAGGTAGAACTCTTGGATATCTTCGTTCTCTCTGAGGCTCTTACTATCCGCATCCATAACGAGTTTTCCGTTCTCCATCACATATCCATGATGTGAAATGGAGAGGGCCATAGCGGCATTTTGTTCTACAAGGAGCACTCCAGTACCGGCAGCATTAATCTCCACGATCAGATCTCGAATTTGTTCAACGACCTTTGGCGCCAAGCCCAAACTCGGTTCATCGAGCAAGAGGTATTTTGGCTGCGACATCATGGCCCGACCGATAGCCAGCATCTGCTGCTCGCCACCGGAGAGATATCCGGCAATATGATGTTGACGATCTTTAAGGATGGGGAACATACTGTAGATGCGTTCAAGATTATCTGGGATGCTATTTCCTGGGCGGGTATGCGCACCCACTCGGAGGTTTTCTTCTACGGTGAACTCTACGAAGACCCGTCGCCCCTCCATAACTTGCGAGACGCCAGCTTGCACCACTTTTGTGGCGCTGCGGGTATCGATTGTCTGACCATTGATAGAGATATGTCCCTGGGTGATCTTTCCACGATGGACGTCGAGCAGGCCGGTTATTGCACGAATGGTGCTCGTTTTCCCCGAACCATTTGAACCCAAAAGCGCTACGATTTGGTTTTCAGGCACGCTTAAGCTGAGCCCCTTCACCACGAGCATGATGTCCTCATATACGACATCGATGTTATGAACCGCGAGCGTCATTGCTCTCCTTGTTTCAAAAGTTTGAGAACGGAGCCTCATTGCCCATGGCTTGCGCCACACCCGTTCAAATACTTTTTCAGCTTTCTCTTAGTAGCGTATCAGTCACTGAGTGCCATATGTCAACTTGGCGAGGAGAATTTATCAAAACATGACTAAAGAAAGCGCAAGAACTAGCGGTTCCAGACGAGGACCGAATCATAATGATTGGCACTCAGTGCCAAGTTTGAACTTTTTGTGCTAATTTAAGGATGTGATTGTGAACGAGAAATCTCCGGCCTCAAAGAAGAACCGCGATGGGCTCAGGCTCAGAGCTGCGCAAGAAGCGCTCCGCCTCTTTGAGGAGCAGGGCTTTGAAAACACCAGCGTTGACGAGATTGCTCAGAACTCTGGCGTTTCAAGGCGTACACTCTTCCGCCAATTCGGCTCAAAAGAAGATATTATTTTCGCCGACCATGAAATGCTACTTCAAGAAATTATTGAGCATCTCCACGCCGACACCACGAATCCCTGGGATGCAGTCCTCGATTCAGCGCGAAAAGTGTTCGACCATTTCTATCGCCAACAGGAGTTCTCTCAGCATCGTTACCGGGTAGTGCGCGCCGTTCCTGTACTGCGGGCAAGAGAAATCGTCACCGTATTCCGTTATGAGCAACTCTATTCTGAGT
>JBARYA010000061.1:0-5812 GCA_049647625.1 Microbacteriaceae bacterium | reverse complement strand
CCAAGAGTACGATCGTCTCTACAATTTTCCCTACCCAAGCGATGGCAGCACGGTTGAGCTTCCCAATGAAACCTTGGGCAAATTCCGGCTGGCCCGGATCAGCGATCATCAGCGTATCTACGAAACCCGGGTTTCTTCCTAGTTTCGTAACCCAGTGTGCTGAATCGAATTCAGCCAAGGAGGAAATCAGCTATGAGCAATTATGAAGCCATTGTCGTTGAACACTATGGCGGGCCAGAAGTGCTGGTTCTTGACACCCAGCACCCCATGCCAAGCCCGGCGGCTGGAGAGATCTTGGTTGAGGTTGCTGCAGTCGGTGTGAACTTCATTGAAACGTACCAGCGCAGTGGCGTCTATCAGGTGCCACTGCCGAACATCCCCGGTTCAGAATTTTCCGGTACTGTTGCTGCGCTCGGTGAGGGTGTTCACGATTTTCAGCTCGGTGACCGGGTGATGACCAGCACCGGTCGCTACGCCTATGGCCAGTATGCTATTGTTTCTGCCGCTGGAGCCCTCAAAGTTCCTGAACAGGTTGATTTGACAGAGGCTGCGGCTATTCCGCTCCAGGGTATTACCGCCCACTATCTGCTGCGATCAGTTTTTGAGGTCAAGCCTGGCCATACCGTGCTCATTCATGCCGGCGCAGGCGGGGTGGGTCAATTGCTCATCCAATTGTCGCTCGCACTCGGGGCAACGGTGATTACTACGGCCTCCACCGCAGCCAAGCGTCAGATTGCCCAGGATTTGGGTGCGCACCATGTGATTGCTTACGAAAACTTCCCGGATGAGGTTCGCCGCATTACCCATGGTCTTGGTGTGGATGTCGTATACGACGGTGTGGGGAAAGAAACCTACCAGAGTTCAATTGCATCTTTGCGGGCCAGGGGCCATATAGCCATATTTGGTGCGGCTTCGGGACCGGTACCACCATTTGATATTCAATTGCTCAACAAAGCCGGTTCGGTCACTCTATCCCGACCATCAATCCGTGACTTTTTGCAGAGTCGCGAAGAACTCGATTGGCGATCCGAAGAACTCTTTGGATTCCTCCAAGCCGGAAAACTTCATTTTGCCATCGGCGGCCGGTACCCCTTGGCACAGGCCGCCCAGGCACACTACGATCTGGAATCCCGAAATACGACGGGAAAGTTACTCCTTATTCCAGCTCGCACTGGGTAGGTGTAGCAGAATCAGCGGGATAGAGGCCAATATCGTGTTCCGGATGGCCGCATCAGTACCGTTCCACTTTCCCTGCCACATGGCAAACCATTCTCCGCCCACGACGAGGAAGCCACCCGCAAAGATGATGATGCACAGCAACAGGCCAAAACTCGCTGTCAACCTGGCACCTTGGGAATGTGAGGTGCCGCCGAAAACATAGCCCCAGAGTCGGAAGAAGCCAATAATCAGCACAATTCCGGCAAGGCTTTCCAGGGTGATGAGGAAAATATAGAAGGCGTGCCAGAGCCATTCATCATTAATGGAGCGATACATCAGTGCTTCACCAAAGTTTGTGTCCATCGATAACACATGCTGAACGAAGGCGAAATTCGAACCATAGTCGGTCATATTGCCAAATGCAATCAGCAGCATCATCAGACCAACAATTCCGACAAATACTGTGGTTACGCCCGGGAGGCTGGCCAGCCGGGCCCAGAATCCGCTGGGGAGACGGTCCGTGTTGAGTACTATTTGAGACATGATAAATCCCTTCATTGGGTGGTCATCGCCCAAACCCACAAGCAGACTGGCTTAGGCCCTTTCCGTTTAGCCTAACGCCTTAGCGGACAATTCTGGCGATTGCAGCACTTGCTTCGAGGAGTTTTTCTTCAGCGATTACCCCGCCTTTTTGGCTGGCTTCAGCGACGCAGTGTCGCAAATGATCCTCCAGGAGACCTAGGGAAACTTTCTCCAGCGCCTTCGTGACCGCTGATACCTGGGTAATAATATCGATGCAGTATTCCTCTTCATCGATCATACGCTGGAGCCCACGCACCTGGCCCTCGATGCGTTTGAGCCGATTCTGAAAAGCGTTTTTGTCACTAATGTAGCCGTGTTGGTGTTCTTCACTCATCGAGCTATCCTTTCACATTTTGCGCTCTGAAGCGCCGAAGGAGGAGGCTATTCCCCACCACAAAGAGACTCGAAAGTGCCATCGCAAAACCGGCAATCATCGGGTTGAGGAGACCGAATGCGGCCAGTGGAATAGCTGCCGTATTGTAGGCAAAAGCCCAGAAGAGGTTGGTCTTAATGGTGAAGAGGGTACTTCGGGAGAGCCGAATGCCATCAACCGCTGCCATCAAATCTGAGCGCACCAGGGTGATATCGCTGGCCGCAATAGCCGCATCGGTTCCGGCACCCATTGAAAGACCGAGATCGGCCTGCGTGAGCGCTGCGGCATCGTTTACCCCATCCCCTACCAGGGCGACCCGCAAGCCCGCGGCTTGTAAAGCCTTGACAATATCGACCTTGTCTTCTGGAAGCACACCGGCTCGAACCTGATGAATACCGAGTTGCTTGGCGATTGCCTGAGCCGCCCGTTCGTTGTCTCCGGTCACCAACATCGGCTCGAGGCCAATCCGTTTGAGCTCGTCGACCGCTTGAACACTGTGTTCTTTGAGACGATCCGAAACCACAAATATTGCAATCGCCTGATTGCCTGCACGCTCGTCATTCTTGACCAGAAGCACCACGGTATGTCCCAGATTCTCGCCGGTTTCGATCGCCTGCTGCAGATCGCTCGACAGAGTTTCGGTCTGTAATTGTTCCGGTAGTTTTCCGCCGCTCTCGGCACCGATTGCGATGCGTCCGATGGTGTAATGCTCACCATCGATGGTCGCGGTGACTCCAAAACCGGGAAGGTTCAGAAAATCGCTCGCCACAAGCACGGGTGCAGCTTCAAGACCGTTTCTCAATTGTTCGGCCGATGATTCCTCTGCAGCTTTAGTGATGGCTCGCGCAATAGGATGTTCCGATGCATGCTCAAGCGCAGCAGCTAAGTGCAGTACGGTCTCAACATCCATTCCTGAGGCTTGCTGATTCATGGTAATTGAGTCGAGCGTCATTTTCCCCTCGGTGACGGTCCCCGTTTTATCCAGCACAATGACCGAAAGTTTCTGGCTGCTCTCCAAGGCTTCAGGCCCACGAATCAAGAGCCCAAGCTGAGCACCACGACCCGTTCCGAGCAGGATGGCGGTTGGGGTTGCCAAACCTAAGGCACAGGGGCAGGCAATAACCAGCACCGCTACTGCGGCGGAGGCAGCAAAGGTGAAACCGGCACCGCTCAGTGTCCAGCTCAGCAATACAACAACGGCAAGTATGAGCACAATCGGCACAAAAATGCCGGAAATTTTATCGGCCAAACGCTGGACTTCTGCCTTGCCACTCTGTGCATCGGTCACCAGTTTTGCCATCTGGGCCAGCTGCGTATCAGCGCCAATGCGTGTTGCCTGAACCAGTAGCGTTCCTGAAGTGTTCAGCGTGGCACCGACCACCCGATCACCAGTACCGAGCTCAACCGGCAGCGACTCACCGGTGATCATGCTCTGATCAATAGCGCTGCTTCCCGAAAGAATGAGGCCATCGGTGGCGATTTTTTCGCCGGGTCGTACCCGAAAGATATCGTCAACCTGAAGTTCAGTGAGAGGGATGAGCCGTTCCGCGCCATCGACGCCATTTGGCAGAACACTGACCTCTTTGACGCCCAACTCCATCAGGGATTCAAGTGCCGCTCCGGCACGGACCTTGGCCCGTTTTTCAAAGTAACGACCGGCCAGCACGAACATGGTAACCCCGGCAGCCACCTCAAGATAAATATTTCCGGTTCCGGAGTTTTGGCTGAGACTTAGCTCAAAGCCATGGGTCATACCGGCGTGCCCGGCCTCGCCAAAGAACAGGCTATAGAGTGACCAGCCCAGGGCGGCAAGAGTGCCAATCGAGATGAGGGTATCCATGGTTGCAGCACCCTGACGAAGGTTCAGCAAGGCCGAGCGGTGGAAACTGTATCCGCCCCAGAAAACGACCGGAGCCGTGAGGGTGAGCATCAACCATTGCCAGTAGGTGAACTGGAGAGCAGGCACCATCGAAATAACAATGACCGGAACGCTCAGAGCGATGGTCACCAAAAGACGATGCTTCAGGGTTCCGAGCTCTCGCTCAGAGCGACTCTGTCCCTCGGTTTTTGCCTCGGAACCATCGGCCGAGGCGGCCCGCGCATCCTGCGGCGAAACATACACCTCGGCGCCATAGCCGGTTTTTTTCACTTCTTCGATAACGACAGAAAGATCGATGTCGCTCTCCGGATGAAATCGAATATGTGCACGCTCAGTGGCGTAATTCACCGCAGCTTCAACCCCGTCGAGGCGGTTCAGGCGGGTTTCAATACGATTTGCACAGGCGGCACAGGTCATCCCAGAAATATCGAGTTGCAGGCTCTGTAATTCAACAGAGTGCAGCTCGACATCCTGGACAACGCCTTCGAGTTTAGGCAAGCTGATAACCCGCTTCACTCACTGCATCGGCAACACTCTGCTGATCCAATTCACTCTCAGACTCAATGCTGACGGTACCGCTCTGAGCATCTGCTGCTACCGAGCTCACACCATGAATCTTAGAAATTTCTGCACTGACGGAACCTTCGCAGTGCCCGCACGTCATTCCAACAACCTGAAATTCTGATTTCACCATCTGACTTATCACTTTCTCTCGGAAATATACCCTATGGGGGTATATTGATTTTATGACGGGTCGAGAAACAAGTCAAGGGTCCGCCAAGAAAAACTTGACGAACCCTTGAACTGAAAAAAGCTACTTGGTGCGGCCGCGCTTCTCACGAACGCGCATATTGACCACAATCGGGGAACCCTCGAAAGCAAAGGTTTCGCGCAAACGTCGCTGAATAAAGCGGCGATACCCCGGATCCAAGAAGCCGGTGGTAAAGAGCACGAATGTTGGTGGACGGTTGCCCGCCTGGGTGCCAAAAAGAATGCGCGGCTGTTTGCCGCCACGCAATGGGTGAGGGTGTTCGGCAACCAGTTCAGCCAAGAAAGCGTTGAACTTGCCCGTCGGAATCCGGGTATCCCAAGATTCCAACGCCAACTCGAGAGCGGGAACTAGACGCTCGAGGTGACGACCGGTTTTTGCCGAAATATTTACCCGCGGAGCCCAAGCAACGTGCGCGAGGTCTTGCTCGATTTCACGCTCAAGCATCCAACGACGGTCATCGTCGAGGAGGTCCCACTTATTGAAAGCCAAAACGAGTGCGCGACCACTCTCAAGAACCAGGTCAATAATGCGCACATCCTGCTCGCTAATCGCCTCGCTCACATCGAGAACGACAATAGCGACCTCAGCTTTTTCCAGTGCAGCACTGGTGCGGAGGGTGGCATAGAAGTCAGCGCCCTGTTGCAGATGTACGCGACGGCGAATACCGGCAGTGTCCACAAAACGCCAAGGCTTGTCCTTGATATACACCAGTTCGTCAACCGGATCACGGGTGGTACCGGCCAGCTCATTGACCACAGCCCGCTCTTCGCCAGCCGCCTTATTCAAGAGCGATGACTTACCCACATTCGGGCGTCCGAGAATGGCAACCCGTCGTGGCCCACCAACCTCACGCTTGGCAACATTTGACTCTAGCGGGAGTGACTCAAGCAAAAGATCGAGCAGATCAGCCACGCCACGACCGTGCAGGGCTGAAACGGGATAGGGCTGGCCGAGACCGAGCGACCAGAGTTCCGCAATGAACGGCTCCTGATGAGCATCATCGACCTTGTTCGCTGCCAAGAAAACCGGACGGTTCGTCTTGCGAAGC
>JBARYA010000060.1:0-6635 GCA_049647625.1 Microbacteriaceae bacterium | reverse complement strand
ACCGGTGAATCCATTGGCCGGATGCTGCTTGCCGGTATTATTCCGGGCATCATCACCATGGCCTGCTATTCCATCGGAATTGTCATTCTGTACAAGCGTGGATATTTTGAGGCCAAAACGGAAAAGGACCGTCGAGTTATCGCTCGATTCCAGGCTGCTGTCGAGAATGTTAAGGGCGGCGAGGCTACCCTCAGCACCGATATTGAGACCGATAGCGGTCAGCAGATTGGTGCTCTGAAAACGAAAGTTGCAGCTCCAAGAAAAGATGGTTACACCAAGCTGGAGCTGAGCAATATTACCGGTACCGGTTATGTTGTACTGTTATTCGCCATTGTTATTGGTGGTATGTACTCCGGAATTTTCACCGCAACAGAAGCTGGTGCAATTGCTGCGGCTGCGGCTCTGGTCATTCTGGGCATCCGGAAGTTCAAAACTGGCTTTAGCAACACCATGAGCCTGATCAAAGAATCATTGATTGAGACTGCCTCAGTAACGAGTATGATTTTTGCCCTGCTCTTTGGCGGTGCAATCTTTGCGTTCTTCTTGATCAAGACGAATATTCCTGGCACTATTGCGCGGACTATTATCGAAAATGATCTCCCACCAATGCTCATTGTGATCATCTCCTTGGTCTTGATGGTCATTTTGGGAATGTTCCTTGACTCATACTCGATTATGGTCATAGTGGTGCCATTGATTTACCCAATTATTTCGGCGCTGGGAGTCAATGGAATCTGGTTTGGCATCCTGACCGTCAAGGCCATGGAGATTGGCTTGCTTACTCCACCGGTTGGGGTAAATGTCTTTGTGGCCAGTGGGATATCAAAAGATGTCACAGCTGCGGGTATTTTCAAAGCGATTACCCCGATGTATCTCACCGAAGTGGCGGTCATTATTATTTTGATCGTGTTCCCTGATTTGGTGACCATTATTCCAGACCTGGCATTTGCCAAATAAGTAACGACGCAGGGCGGTTCAGATGTTGAATTTTGAAGATATTGAAGAGATCAAGGGCCTGAAGGCCAAGTATTTTCGCTATATCGATACCAAACAATGGACCGCTCTGCGCTCACTCTTTAGCGATGATGCTCGTTACGAAGGGCTCTGGGCCACAGCCGAAGGCCCGGATGCTTTTGTTGCAAACATTCAAAGAAATCTGAGTGCAGAGACGTTCTCAGCGCACTATGGCTTCATGCCGGAAATTGTCGCACTTGACCGGGATACAGCCCGTGGAATTTGGGCTATGCAGGACTATCTGCTGTGGCCGGTGGACTCTAAGAAATATTTGGGTGTTTCTGTTCCTGGGCAACGCGGCGTTCGCGGTTACGGTCACTATGAAGAAGAGTACCGACGTGAGAATGGAGTTTGGAAAATTAGTTTTCTCCGTCTCTCCCGCCTTCGCCTCGATCCGATAACTTCGGATGAGCCGAATATTCCAGACTTTCCCTTCGTTCGCATCCTTCCTGATTGGCTCGGTGAAGGAAATGAAACAGTCTCATGAGTATCGTAAAATTTTCCACCAACTATTTGGGCGAACTTGAGGAATTGAAGCAGCTCAAGGCTAGATACTTCCGCTTTATCGATACCAAAGATTTTGAACGTCTTCCTGAAGTTTTTACGGAAGACTATGTTTATGCTGATGACGCCAAAGAACGGATTATTGAAGGCAGAGATGCCTTCGTGAACTTTATTGTGGGGCGACATACGGATTCCGTATCGGTGCATCAGGGCTATATGCCCGAATTAGAAATACTTTCTGAGTCCGAGGCCAGAGGTGTCTGGGCTATGAGCGACGTTGTGATTTTGCCAAACACACGTAATGGGCGACTGATTCAGCGCGGAAATGGCCACTACCATGAGCGCTACAGAAAACAAGACGGAGTCTGGCGTATTGAATATACCCACTTGACCAGAGTGTGGCTTTCAATCGAAGAACAGTTTGAGGAGTTTCCGAATGTCCTATCCAAATAAAGTTCGAAATTTCACCCTGATTTCAAAGCGGCAGGATCTGAGCCAGGAAGAGTTTCGACGCTACTGGACTGAGGTACATGCTCCGATTGCCCAAAGACTGCCTGGCCTTATTGGCTATGTGCAACACCATGTGGTGGATACTGGAGCACGGGGAGATTTTCCTGCACCGCCCGCCGATGTGGATGGAATCGTTGAACTGATTTTTGAGAGTAGAGCAGCCATGGATGCGGCCCTCTCTGGCCCAGTGGGCGAGGAACTCGTCGAAGATGCCCGGAATTTTCAATCACAAATGCGTAAATACATTGTCGAAGATGTTGTAATCGTTCCTGAGGAGGACACTAATGAGTAATACATATGAACTTCGTACCTATCAAGCTTTTGAAGGCAGAATGGATGAAGTCCTGACTCGCTTCCGCGACCACACCGTTTTCATTCTCCCAGACTATGGCATGCAAGCCATAGGCTATTGGGTGAGCAAGGAAGATCCAAATCGTTTGGTTTACATTGTTCGCCATGAGGGCGATGCTGATGAGAATTGGGCGGGCTTCCGTGCTGATCCACGATGGATCAAGGCTCGTGACGAGTCCCATGTCAACGGAGTGCTAACCGAGAGTATCGTAGCA
Organism: Microbacteriaceae bacterium; assembly: GCA_049647625.1. Classification (GTDB taxonomy): domain Bacteria; phylum Actinomycetota; class Actinomycetes; order Actinomycetales; family Microbacteriaceae; genus JBARYA01. The sequence continues at coordinate 4,041 of JBARYA010000060.1, read as the reverse complement.
GAGAGACTAGAGCCAACTGATTTTAGTGCTTTGCAATAAAAGGGGAAATTCACATGAATAGTTTCGGAGCGGAAACAGTGATGCGTACCAATTCAAAGGCTGAACAATTAGCAATGCATCTGCAAGGCCGGATTGATAGTCAAGAGTTCACCGAGGGTGAGCACATTGGTACAAAATCTGAGCTACTGGAACAGTTCAGTGTTGCAGCAGGCACCCTCAACGAGGCCCTTCGCCTGCTGCAAAGCCGGGGGTATATTGAGGTAAAACCTGGCCCCAAGGGGGGAGCTTTTGTTGCTGATCACTCCCGTAGGGTGAGGCTCAGACACGCCCTGATTGACACCGTTGGAAATCCTGCAGATTTATCGGATGCCATCAAGGTGCGTGACGAGCTCGAAGTTCTGGTTGCGGTTGAGGCGGCACGATACTGTACCGCAGAGGATAGCGAGAGGATTTTGGCTGCCGAGGAAGCACTGAAAAATGCCGATAGTAGCCAAAATCACCTCAAGCTAATCTGGGCACTGCACCGTGAAATTGCAGTGACCGGTCGGAATCGAATCCTGACCCAGGTATATAACGGTTTGCTCGATCAGATCGAAGAATCGACTCAGGCGATTGAAATGAGTCCAACCGTGCCAAAGGGTGTAAATGCAGAAACACTCAATGTTCACCACGATCTCGTTTTGGCTGTGACAACGAACGATATTCGGGGTGCTGTTGAGGCGGCCCGACGCCATACCCCAATTGGTAAAGATTATTATACGAGCCCAAGTCGTGGGCTTGACTTACGCGATGATGAGTAACAATTCATGACAGATTCTTTGATTCATAACCCTTGGAGCCCCCTGCCCGGAAGTCTGGTGGTGGTCACCGGTGCCGCCGGTGGTTTGGGTCGCAAAATGACCGAGCGACTGCTTGAGATTGGTGCGGTTGTCCTCGCTTCAGACCTTAATGCTTCGGCTCTCGAAACTTTGGCGAGCGATCTGCAGAATGATCGGCTGTTGACGGCTACCGCCGATGTGACCAGCCGTGAGAGTCTCCGTGCTCTTGGGGAGAGAGTCCGTCAATCAGGCTATCGTTTGGCGCTCTGGGTGAATAATGCTGGGCTCGGCTTTCACCAAGATTCCGACAAGGTGACCGATGAGGAATACGATCGGGTCTTCGATGTGAATCTGCGTTCGACCCTGCTCGGCTCTCAGGTAGCGCATGACCTCTTTGTGGAGCAAGCGACCCCGGGATCAATCGTGAATCTTTCATCGGTTATGGGAACTACGGTGCTCCGGCGCCGGAGTATGTATGGGACGGCGAAAGCCGCGATTATCCATTTGACCAAGTATCTTGCTGAGGAGTGGGGCGAAAAGGGCATTCGGGTGAATGCAATTGCTCCCGGTTTCGTCTTGACGGCAATGTCCCATTTGGCGAAAGCTAGTTCGGAAGAAATTGCTGAAACTACCGAACAGATAGCACTACGGCGCCTCGGGAGCACCGATGATATTGCCAAGATGGTCTTGCTTTTGGGCAGTGATCTGACCGGGTATCAGACTGGGCAATTACAGGTTATTGATGGTGGATTAACCCTCACTTCTTGAGCTGTCTCTCGAGCGCTTGGCGGCTCGGTGGTATGACAAGTATTTGTGAGAATTCATCATAACGATTATATTAGTAGGAAGAACTCTTTCCTGCTCATCTTTTTCAGATGAGGGTATGCAATGAAGTACACCCTGATTTTCTTGCATCCGACCCGGAAAGATATGCAAGTAGAAGAGATAGAGATGACAGAGCCATTTTCGGCAGATGATGCGATACGTGCGGCAAGTGATGCCCCGCTTCCCCTTGTCGTTACTGAAGAGGTTTTGTTGGGCATCAATGCTTTCGCAAGCGGGGAGCTCTTCCCCAACCATATTCATGAGCATTCCGAAGAAACGTTCATCGGTGTTAGCGGTGAACTCACCCTCTGGGTTGATCGAGTTCCCCAGCTGATCCGGCCCGGTGATGTAGTCACCGTGATGAGAAATATTGAGCACTGTTTGCGGAATGATAGCGAACATCCTGCGGTTATCGCCTACTACAAGGCACCAAATCTTCCCACAGATCGGGTTCTCATCGAATGGGAACCCAAGAAAGGTTAATACCAAATGAGACTTGGAACAGTCAAGCGTGCCGGCGCAACTCAGGCTTTCCGTCAGGACGATAACGGTACCCATTATTACAATTTGCCGGATATTGGCGCACTCCTGAATACCGAAAATTGGCAGGAACTCGCCACAGTTCCTGGTCCAGAACCGAAAAATGAAGAGTTAACTCTGCCCATTCTTCGCCCCGGAAAGATTCTCTGCATCGGGCTGAATTACACCGATCATGCTCTTGAGGTTGGAAAGACTGCACCGGAGATTCCAACGATCTTTAGCAAAGTAGCAAGCTCGATGATCGGGCCCTACGACAATATTTCGTACCCCGAACTCAGCTCTGAAATTGATTGGGAAGCTGAACTGGTAATCGTTATTGGCAAAACAATCAAGAATGCTGATGATGAAAGTGCCGGAGAAGCAATTCTCGGATACACCGTAATGAATGATGTCTCGATGCGTGATTGGCAACGCCGAACCAGCGAGTGGTTCCAGGGGAAGAACTTTGATGCAATCAGCCCCCTTGGGCCAGTCATCGTGAGTGCTGATGCGGTTGATCCGATTCAGGGACTTTCCGTTGAGACATTCGTCAACGGAGAGATGAAGCAATCGGGCAACACCAAAGACATGATTTTCAACCCGATTGAGGTCGTGAAATACCTGAGCCAGTTCTTGACCCTCGAACCGGGTGATGTGATTGCAACCGGTACCCCCGCAGGCGTCGGGGCCGGACGGAAACCAAAAGAGTTCATGAACAAGGGCGATGTCCTGGTGACCCGTATCGAAGGCATTGGCGAACTCGTCAACACCCTCAGCTGAAACTCTCAACCCACCAACTACCGTTAGCAAAGAAGCAATTTAAAGGAGTAAACATGGCAACTACAGATAAAGATGTCGCATTCTGGCTGCACTACGAGGATGATCGTGGTCGCATTCTGGTTGGGAACTCGCTGACCTCCTTTGAAAGTGCCACTGATATCGGTGACGCTGTTGTCCTTGGGGCATCCTTTGCCGGTGGTCCAACCGGGATTCTGCCAGTGCGCCAGGGTGCACGCGGCTGGCTCGCCCACGAGGCAGGACCAGGGAAGGACGAGGCCGGTATTGCCGGTCTCCCCCTCTCAGATAATTACGGGGTTCCTGCGGCGGCCATTGCCACCCAGGAAGCGCGACTTTCCGGCGGTGACACTCTCCTTACCGGGCATGTGAGTCGGGTAAACGAGACGGCAGCAGCGCTCGGCGTGCAGCCCGGAATGACTGGCGAGGACGCCGCAAAGCTGATGCTGAACGCCCCACTCGGTAAGATGCATAATGTCGATGGTGTTATTGATGAGAGCGTTCACACCGTAGCCGAGACTGATAATGGCAACATTTATGCTGTCTGGTCAAGCTCACGGATTGACGGGGACCGTTCCAAGGACATTCTGGTCGTGGCTTCACACGGAGCGAAGATTATGGCACTGTATGTGATGCGCACCAACCCGAAAGGCGTGATTTGCAACGATGCCGGTTTCGGCCTCGACAACTCCGGTATTGAGGGCTTGGCTGAACTGAACAACTATGGTGTGGCCGCTGCAACGGTCTCAACTGAGAGCGCCCGAATCGGCGATGCGAAGAGCACCTGGGATGATGGAATCATTTCTGCCGTCAACGAAATTGCCGCATCTCAGGGCGTCAGCGTCGGGCAAACCGCCCAGGAGGCCGCCTTCCTCATGCTTGAAAAATAAAAGCTACTTAACAAACCCGTAACCCGGCAGTGCATGTGCTGGGTTACGGGAGTTAACCATCCCGAATCTGATGCATCACCGACGATGAAATGAGTAAAAATGTCAGAACAACTACCCCAAAGTTCCGGTCGTTTGATCGGGAAAACCGCATTGGTCACGGGGGGTGAGGGCGGTATCGGAAGTGCGATTGTCGA
>JBARYA010000059.1:0-1670 GCA_049647625.1 Microbacteriaceae bacterium | reverse complement strand
TCTGTGCTGCCCCGATATGGCGTGTTATCGCGGATGATTTGCCCGCTTTGGCTGAAATTCTTGAGCTCTCGGTCAATCATGACCTTTGCCGGATGCGGCCCCGCAGCCTGTAAGAGCCGGTACCACTCATCGGGGAATGGTTCATTGGAGGCGACGAGTACCAGGTTTCCTACCCGATGTCCCTTAAGTAGGCTGCTATCACTCAGCACCAGAGTGTGCTCGAAAACTTCTGCCAGGGTTGCAACACAGGCCCGGCCAAAATTGAGCCCCTTGCCATCGGCAATATTGATGGTCAGGACTCCGCCTGGTGAGAGGAGCGGCTTCAAGAGCTGGTAGTACTCAACGCTGGTCACATGGGGTGGGGTATCGGCGCCGCTAAAAATATCTGAGACGATGAGATCGGTATTTCCGTGCAAACCTCGGGGGAGTTTCTCTACCACGGAGCGGGCATCGCCGTAGCGCAGCCGGATGTTCGCGGTTCGGGGCAGCGGGATATGTTCGCGCACAAAATCAACCAATTCGGCCTGGAGTTCAACAACCTGCTGCCTGCTCTGAGGGCGGGTTGCTGCAATGTACCGTGGCAGGGTTAGCGCTCCAGCGCCGAGATGCAGAGCGGTGATTGGCGCTCCACTCGGAGCGAACAGGTCGATGACGTTACCGATGCGACGGACATATTCAAAATGCAGTCGTTCTGGATGGTCAAGGTCGACCTGTGATTGCGGGGTGCCATCAACAATCAGTACCTGGCTTCCGGGGTTGAAACGGTCCGGAATAATCACGGCCTGCAGGCCGCCCTGCAGGTTTGCGGCGAAGATATTGCTCATAAGTTCTCTGCAGTAACTCTACTCGAAAGCGTTTCTGAGCACTGAAAAGTGGCATCTTCGCGCCGATTAATGCTGAGGATGGTGCCGACAGTTGCGCTCGCAGAAATTCTTTGGTAGTTTAACTGGACTTTTTATAGGCAAAGACCGTAGAATGGTTCTTTGCGCTCCCAGTTTCTTCTCGAGTTCCTTCATATTGCGGTAGGTTCTTGTGTTCTGGAGAAGGTTTCACGACCAATCCCTGAGAACTCTTAGCCTCGAGAGGCTGTCGTAGCGTTCCCATATCTCATATCTATCTACCGAATTTTTCGGTTTACGGAGGTTATGTCCCTTGGCTGCCCAGCGTAACGCAACCAATACGACAAAGAAGAGTGGACGCGAAGCAAAGCGTCTTTCTTTTGCCAAAATCACCGATACCCTCGACGTTCCAGATCTGCTGTCTTTGCAGGTTGAGAGCTTCGACTGGTTAATCGGCAACGAAGCTTGGAAGGTGCGGCTCGCTCAGCAGGACAGCGAAGGCAAGCAGATTCGTAGCCTCCAGAGTGGTCTTGAGGAAGTTTTCGAGGAGCTCTCTCCTATCGAAGACAACCAGGGCACCATGCAGCTCTCGTTCACGAACCCTCAGCTTGAAGATCCTGAATTCACCATCGATGAGTGCAAGGAACGTGGCAAGACCTACGCAGCCCCACTCTATGTCGAGGCTGAGTTCATGAACCATAACACCGGTGAGATTAAGACTCAGACCGTGTTCATGGGCGACTTCCCACTGATGACCCCGAAGGGCACCTTCGTAATCAACGGCACCGAGCGTGTTGTTGTTTCGCAGCTGACCCGTTCACCGGGTGTCAC
>JBARYA010000058.1:0-10310 GCA_049647625.1 Microbacteriaceae bacterium | reverse complement strand
AATCACGTTGATGGTGGCGTTTGAAACAGTCGAAAGGGTGGCATAGAGCGTGGTCGATTTACCGGAACCTGTCGGACCGGTCAACAAAATCATGCCATTCGGACGGGTATACGAGCGTTCATATCGTTTGAGATTGTGTTCGGTCATAGCCAGATCCTGGATGCTCAGGCTATTTGCCGAGTTATCTAGAATACGAAGCACAACCTTCTCGCCCCAGACTGTTGGCAGCGTGGCAACACGCAAATCGACCCGGCGTCCATGATGGCTCACCGAAATACGACCATCCTGCGGGCGGCGACGCTCAGCGATATCAATTTCGCTCATAATTTTGAGACGTGAGATTACCGCATCGCGAATATTGACGGAGGCACTCTGCACCTCGTGCATCACACCATCAATACGGTAACGAACCCGAAGATCATGTTCCTGGGGTTCAACGTGAATATCTGAAGCTCGGTCCTGGATTGCTTGAGAGATAAGGAGATTCACAAAACGCACGATTGGAGCATCGTCGTCTTCATCGGTCTCAAAGTCGTTCCGCACCATGGTGGCAGCGGTTTGTTCCATCTCGGTGGAGAGTTCGCTGAGCTCAGAATCCGCCCGAACAAAACGGTTGAGCGCATACGCCATGCCATCTTGTGCTGCGACAACAGAATTGACCACCATGCCGGTGACCGTGGCAACATCATCGACCGCAATCACATTGCCTGGATCTACCATGGCCAGGGTCAATTGATTATTTGAAACTCGAATCGGGAGGACGCTGTATTTTTGGGCGATTGAACCCGGAATCAGGCTGACTACATCCTGATCAATCGGATAGCTCATCAGATCAACTACGGGAAGATTGTGGATCAGACCAACGGCTTCGGCAATCTCAAGATGCGAGGTAATGCCCTGGTGAACCAGCGCATTCCGAAAGCCGGTAACATCAGAGCCGAACTCATCAATAAAGGGAGCAATGAGCTCAGGGGTCACAATCCCCTGGAGCACCAAGACATCGGCAGCACGGTCACGGAAATTTGCCATTCGACCACTCCCTTCCCAAAGAATCAGACCTAAACTATCGCGGTAAATCCAAACCCTTCGCCCTCTCGGTGCGGGCAAAAAATGCGTCTACACATTATTCTCTACTACCGGCGCAAGGAAACCCGAGAAAAGCACGCACTGTTCTTAGGTTAGCGCAGTTTCTTCAAGAATTTCTTAGCGGCTGGCAACAAGGAATTGTAGATTGGGTAGAGCGCAGAAAGCCGATAATCGAAGGTTCCTACCAGATGACTATCAGCATCGGTCCAGCCGCGTTTGAAGGTAGAAACGCCGTCACCAATGAGACCGCCCAGGTCATAAATGTTGAGGCCGCGCTCTTTCGCGGCCGTGATTGCATGCCACTTTAGTGCATAGTTTGCGCGCAATCGCTGCCCCTCGGTATTCATCCCACCATAGAGTTCGAAAGCGACCGCATTACTCTCGGCATTCCAGAGGAAAGCCAAGGGGGCACCATCTTTTTCAGCGATATAGAGCCGATTATGTTCAGCCAAATTCTCGAACACGGCGCGATAATACGCATCGCTCCGGAGAGCGAAATCGGCGCGCTCCGCAGTATCCCGATAAATCTGAAAACACGCCTCTAAATCGTCAACCGTACCGATACGAATCGGATCTAGATCCGTAGCCGATTTGCGGATGTACTGACGAGTCTTTTTGGTCATCGATGATTGCAGATCCTCGATACTCAGGCGCAAATCAAGCCGGATAGTCTCAGCCGGAAGAATACGATTCTGTGCTTGCATCCATCCCGGGCAACTTGGCCAGGATTCTGTATCCGGTTCAATTGAAAGTACAACGACCCCGTGCCCGGCTGGACGCTGTGATTTCAGCTCGGAGCTCAGTGTACTGAGCACGACTGCGGCGTGGTCGTGGTTCGGAAGAATCGGTCCACGAGGCACATAGGCCATTCCGCCAATTGGCCAAGGCATTTTGCGGATCAGCACCTGAGCGGCACCAAGAAATGTGTCTCCATCGATCACAGAATACCGGTGTGCACTCCAGCCAAACTGCGCCTTGGTTTCGCCCCATCCCCAGAGTTGCAGAGGATGCCCACCATTGCCCAGCACGAGGGTGTCCCACTCAAGCGGGTTATCAATACGACGAATTTCGACCACACTCAAGCTTAACCTGCTGAGGCTTTGGAAATCGCGAGAACGCTCGGGGTGCCCTCGAGACCAACCAGCTGGAGCTCCCTACGCGATAGCCTTCATCAGCCAGAACCCCAAGAACGCCGCAGCAACGGCGAGGACGAGCGAGGCAAGAACATACATAGCTGCGAGCCAGTACTCGCCGCGATTCGCCAGTTCCAGAGTTTCTGCGGAAAAGGCCGAAAAAGTCGTAAACCCACCCAAGATACCGACCCCCAAAAACAGCCGCCACGGTTCTGCTGCCGATGATTGCTCACCCGCGTTCAACATCCCACCCAGCAACAACCCCATCAGAAATGAGCCGAGCACATTGATGCCCAGGGTTGCCCAGGGAAACCCGAGGGTGCCAAAGACTCGTATGGTGAGCAAACTAATAGCGTAGCGGGCGGTTCCACCCAAACCGGCACCCAAAAAGACCAATAGAAAATTCACACTTAACCGTAACGCTCAAAGTAGCGATCGAAATCGCGTCGGGACTGTTTTGCGTATTCGAGGGACCACTCGGTGACCGCGCGATCGACCGCATCATCCGCACCCAAATAGGAGCTAATCGCATAGGCATTGGGGCTCTGCGAATGTGACCTGGCCAGCATCATGGCACAGCCAGAAATGTAGTTCAAGAATTGGGTATTGGTCATCGTTTCAATGCGGAATGAGGCTTTCTTGTCGCGGAATTGTCGCACATAATAGTGTCGACCAGAGTCCTCCATATGACCCAAGAACGGGTCAGAAACGGCCTGCAGGATTCGTTGATAACTGATGACTCGCTCGCCCTGGCTCGCATCCCGAGGAATAATTCGTGGGGTGTTCGGATGCTCTGTTGAGTACTGAGAAATCACCGATTGCTGTGCCTGTTTGATCTGCAGAATGATGCGACCCCCGTCGGGGCCGGTCAGGGCCAAGACGAAGCAGCGGGTACCAACTGAGCCCACCCCAACCACACGGCGAGCCATATCGGTGAGTTGATAGGGCAAAAGGAGCATGCGGATATCGGGGCTGACCGTGTCGAGGTAGCTATTGAACACCTGTTCCAGGTTTTGCTCAGTTAGTTCTGGAAGTGGTGTGAGAATCGGCGGATCTTCAATGAATTGATAACTGCCATTCTCGTCCTCGACCAAGAGCTTGTCGACCGCCTGGTTCCCTGTGCGACGGGAAGCTTTATCAACAACCCCCTCAAAATATTCCAAACTGGAATGCAAGAGGCTCTCGCGAATGTAGTCCTCATCAACCCGAAAATAATAGCGATCGATGCTATCGGCATCCATCAATTTTTGGAGCCAGGTTCGATACCGTTGCACTGTGCGGCGGGCAGCAAAACGGATTTGCTCATCTTCGAAACCTATTTGCTGCGCACCAATCACAACGCTGGTCACCAGGCGATACAGATCCCACTCCCAGGCACCGGTATCTGCCTCATCGAAGTCATTCAGATCAAAAACGAGGGTGCGTTCAGGCGAAGAATAGAGACCAAAGTTTCCCAGGTGCGCGTCACCACAGATCACCACAGGCAAAATTGTATCCATTTGCTGTGCCAAATCGAACGCCTGAAGGCCGGCAGTCCCCCGATAAAAGGCGAAAGGATTCAGCAGCATGCGCTCCCGCCGAAGGGGAATGAGTTCGGGAACCCGCGAAAGGTTTTGTTCCTCAATGAGCTCAATTGGATCTCGGTTGCTGAGAGTTTTCGCCTCAAATTGTGCCAAATAGGAAGGCGGCAGTGCGCTCCGTTTTGCCTCGCCTAAAGCGCGGGAGATATCTGCACTGCGCACCGGACGCGGAGGATGCATTGGATCAGCTTGATCATCCATAATCAGGATCCTCCAACTCTGGTTGATAACAGCAGTTCACCATTGACTACCGTTAAGCCTATGTCATTCAGATAGCGTCAAAAACACGTCTGAGAAGATCTTAAGCTTTTCAGTACAGCGTTAAATCTGCCCGAGATACCAGGCAATAGCAATGCAGAAAGGCAAGGCAAGAATTCCAATGCCCAAACCGAGAGCGACAATTTTGCCGGTTTGCAGAGGGGCTTCCTGCCGCAATCCACGCTGGGCAGCTCCATCCTCATCTTCCCGGTACGCCGCGAGACCTGCAGCTGCCAGGGCAAAACGCGATGGTGCAACGATTGTTGCGGTGGCGCCAGAGATCGTCTGAAGCGCGAGCAGGGAAGACTTCGTGAGCCCCAACTCGATTGCGGTCTGTGCCGTACTCAAACTGAACATCGCCGCATGTGCTGATACGGAGGCGGTCACGTATCCGGCAATGATATTTACCCCAGGGATGAGGAGTAAATTCCATAGACCGAGTGTTGATGCCGTCACTGCTAACTCGGTGCTCATCCCTGAAGCGTTGAGAAGTCCACCAAAAATAATGTACAGCAGAATGGTTGTCCCCGGACGTATCCATCTCTTCAGAGTTTTTCCAAGGAGGCTCAACATTGTCTGCCCATTAATGCTCAATAGTGGCGCCGAGATCAGTGCTGAGAGCAGCAACCAGGTAGCCGGGCTGGTGCTAATGCGTGTGGCTATTGGCACCCCAAAAAGTGGAACGATGGCGCTGGAAAGCACTACTCCTAAAATGATTATCAAATATGGTGCAGCAGAGATGAGCAATTTCATCTCGAGCAGTGTTTTCACATTCGTGCCACGAAGGCGCGAAATCCCAAGTGTTGTAAGCACAGCAAAAAGTGAGGCAAAGAGACCTCCGAGCGGAACGCTAATATACAGATTTGTAATCACCAGGACTACCGACATGACCAGGGTGATCAGAAAAACTTCCAGCGAGTATCTCCGCAATTTTTCTCGTGGGACCGCCAGCAGCAAGATAGCGGCATTGAGTAGGAAAAGGACTGGTAATTGGACAAAAGCTAAGGCTTGCCCCAGCTCTGCCACACTGATGCCTCCAAGCTCGCTGGTAATGATAAGCCCAGGCCCAAGTGAACCCCATGGCGTGAGCGTCAAACCAAATAGGGACAATGCGACAGAACGACTCGGACTATGACCAAGCTTACGAAGCAGAGGAACCGTAATAATGATTCCTAAACCGTAACCAATACTCGACTCTAAGAAGGGCACCAGCCCAAGAACCATCAAAAGTGTTGCCCGCTCCCGGGTGCCGGTTGCCGCAATGAGGTGCTGAGTAATGTAACTTTGCGCCCCCACCGAATCCAGCACTTCGGCGATCAGAATCCCGCCCAAAATGATCAGAGCGATTTCGAGGATTGGCATCCAAAGAGCATCAGCCGTTACCAGGATCATCTCTTGATCAAAGGGGAAGAACAAGAAATAGAGCACAATAATTGCAACAATCCCGAGCAGTGCCGACTTGATAGCGCTCAAGCGCATTGCCAGGGCCACACAGACGGTAATCAGCGGGGCAAGGGCAGCGATGCTCAGCACAAAATCCTATTTTCTTTTTCTTGGAAGCTTATGGCGACGAGTGCCAGCGATTATTCACAGTGGCAAGGGGTGAAGTTTTGTGTCAAAAACTATGCTGAGGAGAGTGCGTAGTCATGCTCAATCTTTTTGGCTGCTTCTTGCAGGCTCGGCAGAAACTTGGTGACAGTCTCATCCGCACTAAGCTCGCCCGGAGTGGTTGAGGTATTCAGTGCACCAATCACAGTACCCTTTGGCGAAAATAGCGGCACTGATACTGAACGTACGCCATATTCAAGTTCACTATCGACCATGGACCAGCCCTGATCACGTACCCGTCCAAGTTCAGTTTTGAGGCTTGCCGGATCTTTAATCGTCTTCGGAGTCAGTGCAATAAATTCTGAAGTTTCCAAGATATTGTCGCGAAGCGCTTCCGGACTAAATGCCAAGATAGCTCTCCCGAGCGAAGTGGTATGAGCTTGGAATCGGGTACCGACAGCAATATTGACGGTCATGATTTTCCGTGCGGTAACACGAGCGACATAAACGACATCGTTCTTGTCGAGCACAGCAACAGATGCGGACTCGTGAGTAACCTGTGACAACCATTCGAGATGGGGTTGAGCAATTTGAGGTAATCCAAGACCAGAGAGATAGCTGAAACCGAGCTCGAGTACCGCCGGAGTGAGCGAAAACTGGCGCCCATCATTCCGTACATAACCGAGCTCTTCGAGGGTCAGTAGAAAGCGCCTCGCTGTGGCCCGAGAGAGATCAGTCCTTTTCGCAATTTCGGTTAGCTGAAGGGTCTGGTGATCGGCATCGAAGGCACGAATAATGCTCAGCCCTCGTGCAAGTGATTGCACGAACTGACCGCTTGGTTCAGGGATCTCTTTCATAGTCCTACCGTTCTAAGACGACAGCCAACCCTTGACCAACGCCTATGCATATCGTAGCAATAGCGACGCCAGATCCCCGTGCTTTCAACTCGTGGGCAACACGGGAGATGAGGCGGGTACCGCTCGCACCCAATGGATGCCCAATAGCGATTGCTCCACCGTGGACATTCAACTTTTCTGGATCGAGTTCTTTCCATTCTCTGAGGCAGGCAAGAGATTGCGCTGCAAATGCCTCATTCAGCTCAACAAAATCCACTTCAGCCCAGCTACGACCAGCCCTGGCGAGAGCCCGATTGGCGGCTTCAACCGGAGCGATTCCAAAGATATTTGGATCATTTGCGAACACTGCTCTGCCGGTAATTCTGGCAAGTGGCTCGCCAAGGTCATCATTCAGTCGTGAGAGCAATACCGCCGATGAGCCGTCACTCAAAGGAGAGGAGTTCCCGGCCGTCACGCTACCATCGCTAAGGAATGCGGGCTTCAGCCCAGCCAAAGATTCGGGCGTAGAATCGGCACGGATATTCTCATCCCGAGTAAGCGTCGTACCTTCAGGAATGACGATTTCTTGGTCGAAAATTCCGGCCTGCCAGGCAGCATCGGCAAGGCTGTGGCTTCGCAGCGCAAATGCATCTTGTTCTTCACGGGAAATCTTGTAGTGATCAGCGAGGAGCTCCGCGGTTTCACCCAAAGGAATTGTCCAGCGCTTATCCATCTTCTTATTGACCATGCGCCAGCCAAGTGTGGTGGAGTGCAAAGTCTCGTTTGCTGCCGGAAAAGGTCGTGAGTTTTTCAGTATCACCCAGGGTGCTCGGGTCATTGATTCGACGCCGCCAGCGATAATGACTTCTGCATCCCCAGTTTCAATGGCACGAGAACCTTGGATAACCGCCTCGATACTTGATCCGCAGAGTCGATTTACCGTTGCACCGGGAATACTCGTCGGAAGTCCAGCAAGAATGGCAGACATTCTGGCAACATTGCGATTGTCTTCACCAGCACCGTTCGCATTTCCAAAAATTACATCATCAACACGCTCTGGATCCAGGCCGGGATTTCTTGTGATCAGTGCTGCGATAACCTCCGCTCCGAGGTCATCAGGTCGTATTTCAGAATAGGCCTTGCCATAACGTGCAAATGGCGTACGCACACCATCGTAAACATAACTTGCCTGTGTCATGATGCATCCAGCTCTCTTGCGTCAATAAGTTGAAGGCCAGTAATCTCACGGAGACTTTCTATGGTTTCTTCACCAAAAATTTCACACACCCGAAATCCCTGAGAGCTCGGTTCAAATATGCCAAAATCTGTATAAACCCGGGTCACACAAGCAATTCCTGTCACCGGATAGCTGAGTTCTTTTACCAGCTTTGCTTCATTTCCTTTGGTGAGGAGTCCCATGACCACAAACACATTTTGAGCACCGATTGCCAGATCCATGGCACCACCAACTGCCGGGATTGCACCGGCTTCTCCGGTGTGCCAATTTGCCAGGTCACCGGTTTCGCTGACCTGGAATGCGCCCAGAACACAATAGTTGAGGTGTCCACCACGCATCATGCCAAAAGAAGCTGCATGATCAAAATAGGATGCTCCCGGAAGTTCTGTTACTGGAATTTTTCCGGCATTGATCAGATCAGGATCCACCTCTCCCTCGCGAGCTGTTGGGCCCATATTGAGCATGCCATTCTCAGTGTGTAAAACAATATTTCGCTCCGGTGCAATATGATCGGCAACCAGGGTAGGCCAACCAATTCCCAGATTCACATAGCTTCCATCAGGGATATCCTGGGCGAGGCGGGCAGCAAGCACGCTACGGTCAATATTCAATCCTAGGCCTCTCGTGACAAATTACTGATGAGTATCGGTCCGGTAAGATCGAAGGCTTCACGATCAACCTGAACGAGACGGTTCACAAAAATTCCGGGAGTTACCACATTCTCCGGATTCAATGAACCAACAGCGACGATCTTGCGTACCTGAGCGATAGTGGTTGTTGCCGCTGCTGCCATAACTGGCCCAAAATTCCTTGCGGTCTTGCGATACACCAGGTTTCCCATTGCATCGCCCTTGTCAGCGGCAATTAAGGCCACATCAGCACGGAGTGGATACTCCAAGACATAATCTTTCCCGTCGATATTTCTGGTTTCTTTACCCTCGGCAAGCAGGGTTCCATATCCGGTGGGTGAAAAAAATGCACCTATTCCAGAGCCCGCAGCACGGATTCGTTCGGCCAAGTTTCCCTGTGGGACTACTTCAAGCTCAATCTTTCCGCTGAGATAAAGCTCATCAAAAACCCAGGAATCAACCTGTCGAGGAAAGGAGCAGATAATTTTGCGTACTCGTCCAGCCTTGAGAAGTGCGGCCAGACCAATATCGCCGTTCCCGGCGTTATTGCTAATGACAACCAGATCACGAGCGCCCTGCTCGAGCAATCCGTCGATGAGCTGCACCGGTTGCCCAGCAGCCCCAAAGCCACCAATCATGATGGTCGAACCATCGGCAATACCGCTCAGGCTTTCTGAGACTCCTGAAACTATTTTTGAATTCACGTCTGATCTCCATCGGATAAGTTCATCTAGTGAACTTATGTTCATTATATGAGATTAGCATGTTCGCTCTCACGAACACAACGCGGGACGCCACTCACAAGAGTGCTCATCCCTGCAGAAAATATGACTATTAATCAGTAGTTTTCTGCGCTTCCGGCGCACTCACCAATCCCAGTTCGATAAGGACTCCCTGTGCCACCGCAAAAGCTTCGTTTGCTGCGGGAACACCAAGATATATTCCAGACTGTAAAAGGATCTCTTGGATCTCTTCAACACTCAATCCGTTCGTAATAGCAGAGCGAATATGCATCGCTAGCTCATTGAAATGCCCATGAGCAATCAGTGCCGTTATCGTCACCGCGCTGCGCATCCGGCGATCAAGCCCTGGACGCGTCCAGATAGTGCCCCAGGCATAGCGGGTAATCAGTTCTTGAAAATCAGCAGTAAAGCTGGTGATTTTTGCATTGGCGCCATTCACATGAGTCTCCCCCAGTACGCTACGGCGAACCGCCATACCGTCCTCATAGACCTCTGCTTGGGTTTTCTGTGCAGGATACTTCTCTGTCATATCTATTCCCTGATCACTCGAATGATTGAAAAAATGTCACCATTGCCTCAGCAATGATTTCTGGCTGTTCCGCCACTGCCAGATGCGAACTTCCCTGAACAATCTGAAGAGAACCGTGTTTCACGCCCTGGGCAATCTGCTCAAGTGAGGATGGTGGAGTCGATGGATCAAGCTCACCGGCAATGGCTAAGAGCGGCACCGTAATCTCTTTCAGACGGTCACGAATATCGAACACCGCCAAAGCCTCACAGCACAGGGCATAGCTCTCATCATCGGTATCGGCAAGTGTATGTAAAAGCCTGCCGACGATATCCGGGTCGCGCTCAAGACTCTGTGGCGCAAACCAGCGCTGGGAACTGGCAGCAATCAAAGACGATGTTCCCTGTGCTCGCACCTGAGTTGCCCGCGAGAGCCAAGACTCCTCGGTGCCGAAACGTGCTGAAGAACAAATGATGGCCATAGCTTGAAAGCGCTGCGGATAATCGAGTGCTAGTTGCTGGCCCACCCCTCCCCCGAGCGAGACTCCCGCATAGCAGCAACTCTTCGGGTCTAATTCGTCAACCAGCAGTTTCACCGCAGTAGCTAGATCCGCAACACTGAATGAATCCACACAGGGAGCCGAACTCCCGTGCCCTGGGAGGTCCCAGAGCAGTAAGTTGAAGTGTCGTTTGAGTAGGCCTTCAGCACGCGACCAGAGAAGGCGTGAGGTCCCTAGGGAGGGTCCAAGAACC
>JBARYA010000057.1:0-4589 GCA_049647625.1 Microbacteriaceae bacterium | reverse complement strand
GACACGCTCGATGCGAATGTGATGCTTGACCCGTTGACCGGAGCCTGGAACCAACGTGGTATGAACTGGGCGCTTCGACAAGAAATTTTGGCCTACAACCGCAGCAAAGAGCCATTATCTGTAATGTTCATTGATTTGGATAATTTTAAGCGGATAAACGATGGATTCGGGCACAAAGAGGGGGACCGAGTGTTGCAAGAATTCTGTACCTTCATGAAACAAAACAGTAGAGCTCGCGACTTTCTGGCCTGAATTGGCGGAGACGAGTTTTTGCTCATTTTGCCAAATACTAACGCACACAGTGCAGAAGAGCTGGGTAGGCGTATTCGAGCGCTGACAAGCATTCCTTGGTCCTTCGGTGTAACCGAGTACAAATCGGGGATGACAGCTGAAGCACTGATTGAAGCTGCTGATCAAAAGATGTTTGAGGATAAAAGCTGGCGTAGTAACGAGAAAATGCCCGGTTAATTTCTGATCAGAATCACACAGTTTGTGATGAAATGAGGGGAGATAATGAAACTAATAGATAGTGCTGCACTCGTTACCGGAGCTGCTTCCGGTCTCGGTGCTGCAACAGCTGCCATGCTTTCCGAGCAGGGTGCAACGGTCTTCGGCATTGATCTGGCCGCTTCGATTGAAAAAGCGGTGTCGGTAGCCGGAGTACAGCACATCGCGGCTGATGTGACTTCCGAATCACAGGTACAAAAGGTGATTGACACCATTCGCTTTGCTGGACCACCTCTACGACTGGTGGTGAACTGTGCGGGTATTGCTCCGGCCAAACGAATTCTCTCACGGCAAGGCCCTCATGATCTCGAAAGTTTTGAGAAGACAATTGCCGTCAACCTGGTGGGCACCTTTAATGTGATGCGGCTCGCAGCAGAATTGATGGCAAGCCAGACTCCCAATGATGAAGGACAACGGGGAGTGATCATCAACACGGCATCCGTTGCAGCCTTCGAAGGACAAATCGGGCAGATTGCCTATGCTGCTTCTAAGGGCGGCGTGGTAGCGATGACGATAACTGCTGCACGAGATTTGGCGAGAGACGGCATCCGGGTGAACACCATTGCCCCGGGGCTGGTGGACACCCCATTGTTGGCAGCGCTTGGGGAAGAAGTCAATGAATCCTTGGCGGCTTCGGTGCCGTTTCCAAAACGATTGGCACGGCCCGAAGAGTTTGCCCAATTGGTGACAATGATTGCGGAACACGACTATTTAAACGGTGAGACCATTCGTATGGACGGCGCTTTGCGGATGCCCCCAAACTAGTATTGCAGAATTTTTGCCCCATCTTGGGGGCATGCTTATACCATTGTTCCGGCCATAAAATAACAGTGATACAAAGCGTAACTGATAAACTTAACACTGTTCTTGATCCTTCCGTAGGGGAGTGTGGAAAAGGAACAGCCGACTCTTTCAGCATGCTTGCGGTGGTTAATCAACCTCATGGCGAACTCACCGATATATCTCACTTTGACTTCTATGTACGAACGACACCTATGCTCATGAGGGCATAAGGGCGAGGAAAATGATTAAAAGATTTACCACGCGCCAGAGCGAACTCTCATTCGCGACTGCCGCGATATTTCTTGTTGCGCTTGCAGTCGCGATCTTCATGACCCTTTGGGATCCGAATCTGGTGATTCCAGCACACGCCTGGAATATGGTCATGGGCCTGTATGTACTCATCATTGCTTGGATTTTTTGGTACGGTTCTCGACTCTCCGTGGCAATGTCGGTGAGCCTGGTCTCTATTGTTATCGCAATACTCTTGATCTTTGCCTATGTAACGACATCAGCTATTCACTCGGTCGTCTCAGGATTATTCTTGCCAATTATCGGTATCTACTTGATGTGGTTTAACCGAAAAATTATTGCTCGCATCCTCATTGCGAGTTTCCTCTCGGTGTTCTCCTTAGTCATGATCAGCAAATACGACCACAAATTTTATCTCGTTGTATTCACGATTGTTACCGAAACTCTCGTCGCATCTGAAATTATTCGTGCACTGGTAGATCGACTACAGCGGGCAACATTGGTTGACTCACTCACTAAAACGTGGAACCGTCGTGGCTTGCATCGCCAGCTCAAGGTAGAGGTTGATTTGGCGAATAGGAATCAATCGCCCCTCTCCTTGTTATATATCGATTTGGATGATTTCAAAATTGTCAATGATACCCAGGGGCACAATGCCGGCGATCAAGCCCTGAAAGATTTCGTTCAACAAGTGAGCACCCAGATTCGCCCTCGTGATATCTTTGCTCGCATGGGCGGGGATGAGTTCCTGCTTGTGCTCCCTGAAACCAGCCAACATGCTTCAGAGATCCTTGCCCAAAGATTACAGCGTGATAGTCCGATTGCATGGTCGTATGGAATTTCGCAGTATCGGGTTGGCGAGAGTTTCGACGAATTATTAGCTCGGGCCGATACAATGCTTTTGGAAGGCAAGGCGGAGCGAAAGGTCGGAAGGTAAAGCGCAATGGTATCGGATCTGTTTTCAACCGAGGATGAAATGCTGATCCAAGAAGCCATCAATCTCCTTCAGAATCGTCGTTTTGCCGTTCTCACTGGCGCTGGAGTGAGTACTGACTCCGGGATACCAGATTATCGGAGTCCTGGAACCGTGCACAGAACTCCAATGACGATTCAACGGTTTTTGGAATCTGAAGAGTCATACCGTCGATACTGGGCCGGATCATATCTGGGTTGGTCCACGATGCAATCCTTCAAACCGAATACGGGACATTTAGCTATCGCTGCTCTCGAACACGGGGGATTAGTGAATCATCTGCTTACCCAGAATGTCGACAGCCTGCACGAAAAGGCTGGAAGTCAGAATGTGATCCATCTCCATGGCTCAATGGAGAAAGTGCGTTGCCTGCAATGCGGCCACACATTTCCACGTACAGAGGTAGAAACTTGGCTCAAGCGGGACAACTCACAAACAGTGTTGCATTCGAGCGAGCTGCGTCCTGATGGAGACGCAGAGGTCCAGGTACCCAAAGAATTCATCGCGCCACACTGTCCACTATGCACCGGCAGGCTCAAACCAGATGTGATCTATTTTGGCGAGGTCATGCTGCCAGAAACCAATACTCGTGCCAAGCTCGCGATTGATGAGGCCGAGGCGCTTTTGGTTGCTGGATCTTCACTCGCGGTCAATAGCGGTCATCGTATGGTCGTCCGGGCTCAGCGTGATGGAAAACCTGTGGTGATTGTTAATCGAGGCGATACTCAGGGCGATCGGTATGCCAGCCTCAAAATAGAACTTGGTGTGAGCGAAGTTCTGAGTGCACTTTCCGAACGCTTGCTTATCTAAGCGCTGCGCGCGCTCCGGTGGGTGGGAATTATTGCTATTCTAGCTGAATGACTATCAACGTTGATGCATCACATTCTTTGTCGAAACGCGGGGTTTTTCGATACGCCATCGGCTCTCTCGGAACAGGTGGGTACAACACCCTACCGGGTCTGGTATTGGTATACTACCTCACCGATACCCTCGGAGTTGCCGCATTGTGGGCTGGGATTTTGGTCACTGTCGCCAAGATTTGGGATGTCATTATTGACCCATTTATCGGCAATAGTAGTGATGCTGCGCTCAGGCGTCATGGGAGCCGACGCAAGCCGATGCTTCTCGGGGCAATCTGTCTTCCGGTGCTTTTCGTTTTAACATTCTCTGTCATCCCGGGTATCCCACCGCTCTGGGCGGGTATCTGGGTGTTACTGGCATTTGTGCTCGCAGCTATCGCATTCAGTTTTTACCAAGTGCCGTATATTGCTCTTCCGGCAGAAATTACTCAAGGATACGATGACCGTACCCGTTTGATCACCTGGCGCGTCGTTGTTTTGACCTTCGCCATCCTCATCTTTGGCGGTGGCGGCCCTGAGATTCGCGATATTGTCACCAAGATGAGTGGTGACCCCTATCTGGGATACTTTGCCATGGCATTGGTACTCGGGCTGGTTATTGCTTTCGCCATGCTCTTCAGCCTCAAAGTGGTGCCGAAACAGGCTGTTGCTCCGGTGCAGGGTAACGAACCTCAGATCGGCTTTTTGGCTCGGGGCTTTGATAGCTATCGGCTGAGCATTCGAGCGTTCAAGCGATCTGCACCATTCCGAAGCCTCTGGATCGCATTCACCATCCAATCTCTTGCAATCGGCCTTCTCTTGGCTGTGGTGCAGTATGTGGCGGTGTATGTGCTGGAAACTTCAGTGACATTCCTCTTCGTCTCTCTCATCGCACCGGCAATACTTTTCACACCGCTGTGGCGGATGATTTCGAAACGTATCGGAAAAGAGCAAAGTTTTGTCTGGGCTTCACTCCTTTTTGCGTTTTCGACCGCTGCCACCATTGGTCTCGTTTGGGCTCCAGGGGAGTGGGTGTATATCCCGGTCATTTTTGCGGGTATTGCATTCGCGGGTATTCAAGCTTTGGCACTGGCTATGCTGCCGGATGTTATCAGTCACGATGCCAAGGTGCACGGTGAGGCGCAGGCCGGTGTCTTTAGCGGCGTCTGGACTGCTGGCGAAACAAGTGGTTTAGCTTTTGGGGCGACGATTCTGGCAATTGTGCTCAGCAGCACCGG
>JBARYA010000056.1:0-10034 GCA_049647625.1 Microbacteriaceae bacterium | reverse complement strand
GAGCTTTCGCGCATCCAATCTCGTTCGGCACAAGACCTCGACTTTAACCTGGCCAAACCGGATGCTGCAGTTCCCGAAATCTACCTCGATAGTCGGGCCAATCGCGGTGAGAACACCCTGCTGGTGAACGGCACTGAGGTGCGGGTAGTTCAGGAGACAGCCCTGCTCCCGGGGTATCCGCTGCTCTCACCCTGGCTCTTGATCGATGAGCAGGACGCCAAAGAACTCTCGGTTACCCCGGTCTATGACCAGGCGCTGGCCACACTGAATGAGAACTTTGATTACGACACAGCACTCACTCAGATCCGGGATATTTTGGGGCCAAGTGCACTTGTTGACACCCCAGAGCGCTTCATCGAACTCCAGGATGCGCAACCGACCGTTATTGGGCTGAAAATTGCGCTCTTCGCGGCCGCAATTTTGGGATTATTGCTTGCGGTTGGAAGCCTTTTGCTCTACTCATTCACCATTGGTCCGAGCCGAAACAAACTCTTCCCACTGCTGACCTCGCTCGGGGTGCAATCGGGCACCAGGCGCAAGCTCCTCAGCTGGGAAATCATTCCCTTGGCGCTCACCGCTCTACTCAGCAGTGTGGCCGCTGGAATAGCGCTCGGCCTGTTGATGACCTTTGTGCTCGATCTTTCTGGGTTTACCGGCGGGGAGAGCCATCCAGCATTGAGTTTTGATTGGGTCACACTGGGTGCACTCCTCGGGCTCTTTGTCGTGGGAATTGTGGTTACCATCCTGCTCAATCTCGCCATGATGAAACGTCTTGACCTGAGTAAAGTATTGCGAACGTAGGAGATGAGATGACGAGTGCAATGACAAAAACAGAACCGGCAATCTACTGCAGTGACCTGGTGCGAATCTTTAGCGCCGAGGGGATCGAGGTGCAGGCGCTACAGGGGCTGAGTCTTCGGGTGCTCCCGGGTGAGATGGTTGCGGTGATTGGTGCTTCAGGTTCCGGTAAATCGACGCTGCTCACCATCCTCTCCGGTTTGGATACCCCAACGGCTGGGGTGGCGAAGGTGGCCGGATTTGATCTGCTCGCCCTGAGCAAAAAGCAGCGACTCGAATTTCAACGGCACAAGGTGGGCTTTGTTTGGCAGCAGACCAGCCGCAACCTCCTGCCCTATTTGACCGCCTACGAGAACATTGCCATGCCAATAATTGCGGCCGGTGGCAAAGAAGACCCGAAGCGGATCATGTCACTGCTCGAGATGCTCGAAGTCGGAGCATTCGCAAATCGACTGCCAAACCAGCTCTCCGGCGGACAACAGCAGCGGGTTGCGATTGCGGTAGCACTGGCAAACGAACCAGAAATTCTTTTGGCGGATGAGCCCACCGGCGAACTGGATCGGGCGACTTCCGCCGAGGTGCTCGAAGCAATGCGGAGGGCGAATCAGGAGCTCGGGGTGACCGTGCTCATTGTGACCCACGATCAGAGCGTTTCGGAACACGTACCGCGCACGGTACAGATTAGGGATGGAAGAACGGCGACCGAGGTGCTTCGCCGTACCGAGCTCTCTGATGAGGGCGAGGAATACATCATTGCCGAAGAGTTTGCCGTACTCGATCGGGTTGGACGATTGCAGTTACCGCAAGACTTTATCCACGAATTAGAGATGAAGGACCGGGTACGTCTCGCCCTTGAGTTCGACCGGATTGAAGTCTTTCCAGATAACCAGAATGGTGCCGAAATTGTGGGGGAGCCATCCGCTGATGCAGAGCCTAGGGAGTTTGCGCAGCCTGGGGAATCAGCGCAGCAGGGAGAGTCGGCGCAGTCGAACAATTCAGCTCAGCCCGATGAAGGGAGCGGAGAATGAACACCGTTCATGGACAGGGGCGGGAGCTGTTGCTCCAAGCCCGAAATATCAGCCGCACGTTCAAGAGCGGTGCCGGTGAGGTGCACGCACTCAAAAAGGTCACGGTTGAATTGGCGTCGGCTGAGCTCTTGGTTGTTCGGGGGCCATCCGGTTCGGGTAAAACCACGCTGCTCAATATCCTGGGAAGTCTCGACAAGGCAAATAGCGGTGAGGTGTGGTTGGGAGAGCATAATCTCAACACCATGAAAGATGATGAACTCGCGAAATTGCGCTCGGACAATATCGGTTTTATTTTTCAAACCTTTGGACTGGTCCCGGTACTGTCTGCACAGGAGAATGTTGAATTGCCGCTCCGGATTCAGGGCTTAAACGCCAACGAGCGGGTCAAACGTGCCACTGAGGCTCTTGAACTGGTTGGCCTCGGGCCGCACCGCATGCAACGTCCCTATGAGCTCTCCGGTGGTCAGCAACAACGGGTCGGTATTGCCCGGGCGCTGGCGGCAAACCCCAAGATTTTGATTGCGGATGAACCGACCGGTCAGCTCGACTCCAAAACGGCGGAGAGCATTATTGATCTGATTATTTCGCTGGTGCGAGCGCGTGGGATGTCGGCAATAATCTCCACCCATGCACCGGATTTGATGGCTCGAGCCGATCGGATTCTGACGCTTCGTGATGGTGAAATTGTGGGCGAAGAGTAGACAACGGCAGCACGAGAAGAGGCTTAGCCCTCAATCAGCTGTGACTCATCCTCATACAGTTCTTCATCACCGCGGATGTGTGCCCGGGCATGGGCGACAGCCTCATCGAGTCGATCAAAGAGGTGCGCCTTGTGGCGCAACGAGGCAACCACGCCAACATGGGTGAGGAGTTTGAGGTGTCGGGGCTGAATGCCTTTAATCAGCACCGTCACACCGCGGCGTTCGAGGGAGAGGATCATTTCGGTTACCACTCTGGCGCCGGTGGCATCAAGAACCTGCAATTGTGACATCCGAATAATCACCACCGATACATTTTGTATCTTGGATACCTCTTCGAGCATGCGATCAGCAGCACCAAAGAAAAGAGAGCCGTCCAGGCGGAAGAGGGCAATTTGTTCGTCCCCAACTTCGACCGGATCGGGCAGCTCTTCGCGATGCACCCCACTGGCTTTTGAGAGCCCGCGCAGGGAAAAGAATGCCGCGACGGCAATGCCAATCCCAACGGCAAAAATCAGGTCAAAGGAGACGGTAATAATGGCCGTGACAAAAAACACCACGGTGTCTGATTTGGTGGAGCCGACGAGCGCGCGCACCGTTGCGACCGAAACCATACGAAACGCGGTGACCATGAGCACTCCTGAGAGGGCGGCAAGTGGGATGACGGAAACAACGGTCGAAGCCAAGTAGACAATTCCGAGGAGGACAATTGAGTGGACGATAGCGGATAAGCGGGTACGCCCACCTGCTCGCACGTTCACTGCGGTTCGGGCAATGGCACCGGTTGCGGGCATGCCGCCAAAAAATCCGGCAGCGAGCGAGGCGAGCCCCTGGCCGACGAGCTCACGATCGGCATCATAGGCGCCGGTATCGGCGAGGCCGGCCGCAACCCTGATGGAGAGCAGCGATTCGATGGCGGCCAGGGCGGCCACGGTCAGTGCAGGCCCACTGAGCATAATGAGAAGATCGAGATTGATTTCGGGAATTTCGGGTGCTGGGAGAGAAGAAGGGAGCTCACCAATCCGCTCAACCGGGAGATTCAAAAGGAATACCGCAAGCGATACCAAAATAATGGCCAAAATCGAACCCGGAAGCTGCGGATGAATCCTCGGTGCGAACACCATAATGCCCGCCACAATCGCCACGATAAGAATAGGCAGAACAATATTTTGCAGATGCGACCAATCTGCTTCCTGAAAGCTTTCAATAGCTGCCAAGAGGGCATTATCACTCGGCCCTGGCTTCGCACCAATGGCGGCGGGCACCTGTTGCAAGAAAATAATAACGGCAATTCCGAGAGTGAAGCCCTCAATCACCGGCCAGGGAACATATCCAACAACTCTGCCAAGTTTGAGGAGCCCGGCAATCAGCACAAAAATTCCGGCAAGAATACTGAGCACCGCGACGGTGCCAACGCCGTGGCTTACCACAATCGGGCCGAGTACCACCACCATGGCGCCGGTTGGTCCAGAAACCTGAATATTGGATCCGCCAAATACGGCGGCAACGAAGCCAGCAACGATGGCGGTCACCAGCCCGACTTCGGCACCAACACCGCTACTCACGCCAAAGGCGAGAGCAAGCGGAAGAGCAACGATGCCAACCGTTATTCCAGCAAAGATATCGCCACGCCAAGAGCGTTTCAGATCACGATAATCACGCCAGGTGGGCAGCAATTGACGCAAATAGTTGAACAATTTCACGAATCACCCCATCACCTCATCTTAGCGTAACACGATTTTCCGACATTGACGGGGGGAAGGTTTTGTTCGGAAATGCGGTGAGCAGCGCTGCTGCGGAGCAGGATAGCTTAGCCTGTGCTTACTAGAAATTTTGCAAAAAATCACTTAGAACTAAGCTATGAGCATGTTCTTATCAGCCGTGAAACGGTACCCACTCCTTGCCGCAACTGTTATCGTCGGATTGTTCGCGCTTGGAATACAGTGGACATCCCTCGCCTGGTTGGTGCCCTGGATTCTCACCATCTATTGTTCGATTATTGCGATCACCGTTCTCTGGGAGATGGTCAAAGAACTTTTAGCCAAAAATTTTGGGCTCGATGTTCTTGCTCTGACCGCCATTATTGCCACCCTGATTGTGGGGGAGTATTGGGCCAGCATTGTGATCGTGTTGATGCTGACCGGTGGCGAAGCCCTCGAAGACTATGCTGCAAACCGTTCGAAGCGTGAACTCAATGCACTGCTCGATCGGGTGCCGCAAATTGCGCACCGACTGGTGGGCAGCGGTGATGAGACCGAAGATATTGCGGTAGAAAATATTGAGATCGGTGACCGATTGCTGGTTCGTCCGGCAGAAGTGATTCCGGTCGATGGTGCTCTACTCAGCCGTTTTGCCGTGGTCGATGAATCTTCCCTTACCGGAGAAAGCCTTCCCAAGGAGCTTGGTCCTGAGGATGCGGTATTGAGCGGTTCGGTAAATGGAAGCGCTGCTTTTACGATGCGAGCTCAGGCAAGTTCTGCCGATAGCCAATATCAAACGATTGTACGTTTGGTGCGTGAAGCGAGTGAGAGCAAGTCGCCGATAGTGCGTTTGGCTGATCGCTATGCCCTCCCCTTCACCCTTTTTGCCTATGCCATTGCCGCACTGGCCTGGTGGGTGTCCGGGGATCCGGTACGCATTGCCGAGGTGTTGGTTGTGGCAACACCCTGCCCACTGATTATTGCGGCCCCGGTAGCCTTTATGGCGGGAATGGGTCGCAGTGCGAAAGCCGGTATCGTCGTCAAGAACGCCGGAACACTCGAACTGCTGGCCCGGGCAAAAACAGTCGCTTTCGACAAGACCGGCACCCTGAGCTACGGCGAACCTGAATTGGTCGATATTCGCCCGAACACCGGTTTTGAGCTTGAAGAGCTACTGCAATTGGTTGCCTCGGCGGAACAGTACTCTTCCCATGTGCTGGCTTCCTCAATTATTCGCGGAGCAAAGGAACGAAACATCCCGCTGCTGAGTGCGGAGTCTGCTGAAGAGTTAGCCACCAATGGCGTGCATGCAATGCTGCCCTGGAAGGGCAGTCTTGCTCGGGTTGTTGTGGG
Source organism: Microbacteriaceae bacterium (assembly GCA_049647625.1). Classification (GTDB taxonomy): domain Bacteria; phylum Actinomycetota; class Actinomycetes; order Actinomycetales; family Microbacteriaceae; genus JBARYA01. Next base: position 4,457 of record JBARYA010000056.1, on the reverse strand, counting down.
CAAACCGGTTTTCGTCGCCGAACAGGTTGGTGATTTTGATCGGGCAGTGCTTGAAAGCGGTGAACTGGCGGTCTATGTGGGTTTGGATGGGCACTATGCCGGTGCCATTATCCTGCGGGATCGACTGCGAACCGAGGCTCCGGCCACCCTGGAACAGCTCAAGTCGCAGGGTGGCCAGCACCTGATGATGCTCACCGGCGATGTGCGGGGAACAGCCGAGGTGATTGGTCATCAATTGGGCATTGAGGACATACAGGCTGAATTATTGCCCGAAGATAAGGTCAATCTCGTATTGGCCGCACGACCCAAACCGGTCATTATGGTCGGGGACGGGGTCAACGATGCGCCGGTTCTGGCGGCAGCCGATGTGGGCATTGCGATGGGTGCGAAAGGTTCGACGGCGGCAAGCGAGTCGGCCGATCTGGTGATTTTGCTCGACGATATTTCTCGAGTCGCCACGGCACACAATATTGGTCAGCGTACGGTTCGGATCGCTCTGGAAAGCATTTGGATTGGCATTATCCTGAGCGTCGCTTTGATGATCGTGGCAGCCTTCGGATTGATGGATGCGGTTGTCGGCGCAGCGATGCAGGAAGTGGTCGATCTGGTCTCAATCCTGAACGCTCTGCGCGCACTCGGACCCGGTTTCTTCGAGAAACGGCGGCGAGCACAATTGCAAAAGCTTGAACAGGCCGCTAAACACGAGGCTGAACTTGAGCCGGCACATTAGCCAGAAATAGCTACTCGTCTGGCTGCGCTCCCGGATTGGGGCGGGCATATATGAAGCAGAAATCTCTCATTCTTCACTGTTTTTCAGTATGCTCGGTGATTGAGCATATTTTTTTGGGAACGATATGCCTTGAGGGGTGCGGAGTTTTCGGTCGTCGTTGACTGAATCAGGATTCCTCTTGGGGAGGGGAGTACGATGTCGGATACATTTGTTGGATACGCCGTGGTCGATTTTGAAACCACCGGAAGTTTGCCGGAAAATCACGATCGACTGCTTGAAGTCTCGGTGGTGCATCTATCACCGAATGGTGAGGTCACCGGACAATGGGAGACCATCATTCGTCCAGAACGTGACGGGCAGGACCGAGAGCTACTTGAACGGGAGAAAGCCCGGAGCACTGCAATGGCTGAGAGCTTTCCCCCGAGTTTCCAGGAGATATCGGGAGCACTGGCCCGAATGCTCAGCCAGCGTGTCTTCGTTTCACACAATGCGAGTCACGGTTTGCGTTTCTTAAGGGCAGAATATTTGCGGATAGGTCTCGAGATTCCAATTCAGGAGCAGGCAAATGCGCTCTGTACGATGGAACTCACTGAGCCGCGCTTGTTACTGCGCAAATCCCTCAAGGAGAGCTGCGCCGCATACGATATCGAACTCGGGAATGATCCGACAACCGCCGATAAGGCGCGGGCGACGGCGCATTTGTTGAAGAAAATTATCCAAGAAGTGCCGAAGCATCCAATGTGGCATCAGTACCTTGACCGAGCCAGCTACCACCATTGGCCGAGAATGTTCTCTCGGGAATCAGCCTGGGTTCCGCGTTCTGCACTGAGCGAATAGCCGCTTCGCTAAAGAAGAGCTCGCCTAGTTGAGCTTTTCGGTGTCTTCCGGGATGACTCCACCGGTATACAGCGACTCGGTGAGTCGCTTGAGTGCGGTGAGGGCAACATTCTGCACCCAGGGGCCATAGGTAATGCGCGCCACACCGAGAGCTTCGTATTCTTTGGCGGTGAGTGAACCAGGAACGCCAATAACGCTCACCTTACGCTCACCAATTCCGGCAACGAGTTGCTCGGTGGTGTCTCGGTCAAGCTTGCCCGGGACGAAAACGGTTGTTGCTCCCTCAGCGATGTACGCCCTGCCACGCTCAATAGCATCGGCAATTTTTTCATCCAGGCTTCGATCTGCGCCTCGGGTGAAGGCATCGGTGCGTGCATTCAACACAAAATCAATGCCCTCGGCTGTTCCGGCAGCCAGTGCAGCGCGGACCACGGAAATTGATTCATCAAGTGGTCGGAGCTGGTCTTCGATATTCGCACCAACGATGCCCACACCAATTGCTCGCCGGACGGTTTCGCCAGCATTGCCGAATCCACCATCAAGGTCTGCAGTAACCGGAAGATCCGTCACGCTGGTGATTTCTGCCAGGGTTGAAATGACCAGATCGAGTGGAATCTTCTCACCATCGGCATAACCGTGAGCCGCCGCAATCCCATGACCGGCTGTGGCCAAAGCGCGGGTTTTAGGGTGGTCAGATACCACCTTGGCGGTGATGGCGTCCCAAATATTCACCATTTCCAGAATCTCGGGAGCGGTGTGGAGCGAGCGGAATACCTGGGCTTGAGTCTGTAGCGTCATAGTGCCAGCCTAGCCGTGATAGCACTCAATCGGGTGAGTTTTCTGCGCTCTGAGTCCTATTGTGTCTTGGTGGCAATGATGCTCAATGTGCCTTTACCGTCCTTGCCAAGAAATGAGACCACCAGGCTATAGCCGTGGCCGGCAAGGATGGAGTTCGCCATTTCGAGTAGGCTCGTGGTGTTTTCTTCGACGAATCCGGCTTTGACGAGCGAGCTGATATAGCTTTCGAACTGTGATTCAGCTGTCATCTCATAGCTGAGATGCCATCCCGTTTCTGCCGATGCCATGGCCGTCGTCAGCTTCATCCCCTGTGGGGTCGGAATCTGGGCTGGCCAGCTTGCGGGGACTTTAGCGCCGTCCCCGATGCTGAAATCAACATCCGCACCGGTTTCTTGTTTGATCTTGTCTTTGATCAGATTTTCAATCCCGCCCTGGGTGAACTGTTCGAGCGGATTGGCGCATCCAGTCAATAGCAGCGCTGAGATAGCGCCAGCGGCCAAGAGTGAAACCAGTTTTGTCGGGGATTTCTGAATCATTCAGTGAACTCCTTCGTTCTTCGTCAATGCTCATGAATCGGTGCGGTTGAGCTTCACGCCCAATTCTGGCAGAGATTCTTGAATAATCAACTTCTTGTTGAGAAGTGCAGATTGTTGAGATGCACAGAGTTGGTTCGGAAACTCCAGATGGAAAGCTCCGCCTAGCGCTCAGGAAATTGGTTGGGCCTCGCCCGAAGGATGGGTTCCAATTTCACCAGCCGAGCATCGGCACCGGCGAGGGCGGCGAGTTCTCGTTCGCGGCGCAGCACCACAATAGCGGTCAGGAAGGTGCTGGGGTGCACATCCGGAAGTGGTGAGACATAGGGACTGACCTCGATGGCGAGCATATTGGCGATGCGCTCCCGAGACTCCGGGGTCAAGCTTCCGGCCTGTTTCAGAAAGCTGGTAATCCGGCGCATTAATCGCTCAGGAAGTTTTGCGGCATCGGCGGTCTGCGCCCAGAGCTGGAGCTCCCAGGGCATCGTGAACGTTGGCTGCTTGCTCGGGTCGAGGGTGCGCTCGTATTGGCTGTAGGTTCCGGCCATCAAATCACCGAGGCGCTTGGCCTTGGGGTTCAGCAAGCCAAACATGGCGGCTAGACCACCGGAAGTCATCCACAGTTCAAGGACACCAACCAGGCTTCGAATGAGCGCATGGCGGAACTGGATGCTGCCACCATCATCGCGCACAATGCGGGCGCCAATGACCATCTTGCCGATTGAGCGTCCTCGGGTCAGAGTTTCAATGGTGAGCGGAAAGATCACAAACGCGGTTACCAATGATCCAATGATGAGCGCCTGGAGGAGGGCAGGATCAATGAGGCGTGACTCGGCGGCCCCGAGAATCAGGGTGATGAGTAAAAAGAGCAGGGCTCCGGCCACAATCATGTCGATGATGGTGCCGGCAGCGCGCAGGGCAAAACCGGTGGCGCGCACATCAAGTGAGACCGCTTCGCCGGTGATGAGTTCTTCATCGACGAGGGTTTCGGTGTAGCTTACTGGTATATTGCTCTGGCTCACGGGTATTATCGAATCAGTATGGATACGGATGCACTAGCTCAAGCTCGCCGGAAAGACTGGGACCGTTTGGACCAGCTTTCAAAAGCGTCGAACCTCAATGGTTCTGAGGCCGATGAGCTAATTGAACTCTACCAGCGTAGTGCGGCGGATCTCTCAGAAATTAAGGCAAATGAAGCCTCCTCGGTACTGGGGGATTGGCTCAGTCTGGTTCTTTCCCGGGCGAGAATCACTTTCACCGGCACCTCGAAAAACCTGTTCAGTCAATTACCCGAGTTTTTCGCCGCCCAGCTTCCGGCAGCTCTCTATCGGGTTCGTTGGCTGAGTCTTGCCGTGACGGCAGCCAGTGTGCTGGTTGCGCTCGTCTGCGCTCTCTGGGCGCTCAGCAATCCCGAGGTGCTGAACAGTTTTGGTGACAAAGAAGCCCTCGAAAAATTGGTCAATGAAGACTTTGTCAACTATTATTCCGATAACCCTGCCGCCTCATTCATGGGTCTGGTCTGGACCAATAATGCCTGGATCGCGGCACAGTGTGTCGCC
>JBARYA010000055.1:0-5244 GCA_049647625.1 Microbacteriaceae bacterium | reverse complement strand
TGGCGCTCGCTATGTTGCCGGATGTCATCAGCCACGATGCCAAGGTGCACGGTGAGGCTCAGGCCGGTGTCTTTAGCGGTGTCTGGACTGCTGGCGAAACAAGTGGTTTAGCTTTTGGGGCGACGATTCTGGCAATTGTGCTCAGCAGCACCGGCTATCTCGAGTCTGTAGGGCTTGACACTGTCATCCAAGCAGAGAGCGCGATTTTTGGCATTGTGATTGCCCTGAGCGTGATACCCGCAGCACTCATGTTTATTAGTCTGCTATTTTTCAGGCAATACAAGCTTCGCAAAGAGGATATTGATGACCAACAATAAATATGGTGCCCCCGAGGGCAGGAGCGCAATGATTCTGCGGACTCTGGGCGAGTTTCGCGCGAATGATGCTCCAACACATGGTGGAAGAATTTTCTCCTACGTTTACGATTCTGGACTCGCTGAACTTGACCTACTGGCCGCTGAAGCCGGACGTGTGATGCAATCGGTCAATGGACTCGACCCGACCACCTACCCATCCGTGGCCCGCTTAGAAAAAGAGATTGTTGATTTTGCCAAGCATATTTTTCATGCGGATGCTGCAGCAGACATCGCCGACGATGACACCCGAGTATTCGGTTCAATAACCAGCGGTGGTACCGCCAGCTGCCTCCTCGCAGTCAAGACGGCCAGGGATTTATGGAAGGAACGGGGCGGAACCGGTGTTCCCAAAATTTTGGCACCGGTAACGGTGCACGCGGCCTTCCACAAAGCGGCAGAATATTTCGGTCTGGACCTGCTTTTGGTTCCAGTTGATCCGGTGAGCAAAGAAGTTTCCAGCGCCGATATTATTGCCAAAATGGCTGAGGATATCGCGATCGTTGTTCTTTCTGCCCCGAACTATCCCTATGGTCTTATCGACCCGATTGCGGAGGTCGCTCCACACGCTGCCCGTCACGGAATTTCCTTCCACGTCGATGCTTGCTTTGGCGGTTTTGTTTTGCCTTGGTGGCCAGGGAAAACTGGTTCCTGGGATTTTAGCGTTCCCGGAGTGACCAGTCTCTCAGCCGATATCCACAAGTTTGGCTATGCTCCGAAGGGCTCTTCAGTGCTGCTACAACGGGGTCGTCACCGACATCGCACTCAATACTTTGCGACCAAGAATTGGCCAGGATATCCGGTCGTGAACTCGACTCTGGTCGGATCCAAGCCGGCATCTCCCTTGGCAGCAGCCTGGGCCATTGTGAGCTATTTGGGCGAGGGGGGCTTCGATAACCTCACCCAGAAGATCGTTCGCGCCTGTGATAAGCTCGCTGCAGTTTTTGAGCACGATGTGCTCGGGCTCAAACTTGCGGCGCACTCCTTTGGTCCGGTCGTCACCATTGAGGTGGACGAGTCTGTCCCAGAAGTCGATCGAGTTGATCCGCACCATTTCAGCGATGCATTGAACAAACATTTTTCTTGGACCTCCCAAGCTCAACCGGGTTATGTACAAACCGATGGCACGTATCTACATCCAACCGTTCACTTCACTCTCACTCCGGTGTCATTGACGGTTATGCCTCAGCTCAAGGCAGATATTCTTGCCGCTGCGGATCTGGTACGGGGGATACCGAAAGTCACTTTGAAGCAGGTCTCTGCTGGACTGCCAGAAGGCATTCTCGACATTTTGAGCAATGGAAAATCGCTCAGCACTGAGGAGATTACGAGCTTCTTTGCCTTGTTGGGCCTCGGCGAGGCCGTCGATGCCAAACAGGTTTACTCCGAGGCTCGGGGAAGCTCCACGCTTCCTTCAGGTCAGGCCGTTCTGATGGCACTCATCGAGGAACTTCCGAGCACACTGGTTGAGCAAATGTTGATTGAGGTTATCGCCAGACAGCTGGAGTAGCACATCGTTTCAGAATGGAAATGTCCCTGCTTGTAGTTCCTAACGGGCTAGCTCGTGGCGAGCGAGGATGTCCTCAAAATTTGACTTAGAGCTCAGCGCTCCGTATTCAAAGCTGCGTTCTGTTCCCAAACGTGCTGCGATGAATGTTGACGAACTATTTGCGGGCGCATGCTCGAGCATCAGTTTTGCCTGGAGTGCGAGGGCAGCAGACTCCACAAATTTTCGGATGAACTTTTCTGGGTTTTTCCCAGAGTTTAGCGACATCAGTTGTAGTTCAAGCCGCGAGAGATGCTGATCATAGAGAGCATTTTGACCGCGCGCCAGGAGAAGTTCATTTCGAAAGGCTTCTGCGGAGTCTGGGTCGCGCGTCAGGGCGCGCAGGACATCAAGAGCGATAACATTGCCAGAACCTTCCCAGATGGCCATTACGGGCTGTTCCCGATAGCGTCTCGACACTGCAAAGGCTTCAGTGTACCCATTTCCACCAAGGCACTCCATCGCCTCATAGGCGTGATTTGGGCCGCGTTTGCACACCCAGTATTTTGCAATAGCGGTCGCTATCCGGCGGAATGACACATCCGAAGCGCTCGCATTGCTCTCATGTGCAGCAGCCAGCCGGAGGGCCAGCAGGGTCGAGGCCTCAGACTCAAGTGCCAGGTCTGCCAGAACCGCACTCATGGCTGGTTGTTCTGCGAGTTTCGCCCCAAAAGCTTGCCTGTGTCGAGCATGCCAAAGGGCTTCGCTCAGGCTTTGACGCATTCCTGCAGCACTGCCGTAGACACAGTCCAGACGTGTTTGGGTCACCATTTCGATAATCGCAGCGACACCACGCCCCGGTTCCCCAACGAGATAACCGATGGTGCCATCGAGCTCAATTTCGCTGGAAGCATTCGAGCGGTTTCCGACCTTGTCTTTGAGCCGCTGGATACGAAATATATTTTCGCTGCCATCATCCAACACTCGGGGCACTAAGAAACAACTCGGAGCGGTATCGGCAGCCGCAGAATCGATTTTGGCCAGAACCAGAAAAGCGTCAGACATTGGTGCAGAACAAAACCATTTGTGTCCGCTCAGCCAATAGATTCCCTCAGCGGCTTTGCTCGCAACCGTGCTATTGGCGCGAACATCAGAACCACCCTGCTTTTCGGTCATCGCCATGCCAAAGAGCGCACTCGTTTTTGGAGCATTATTCGGGAGCGGGTCAGAGCGTGAACCAAGCTCGGGGCTATAGTCGTGGCTCTTGGCGCGGGGGATCCACCGTTTGGCAAGTGCTGGATTGAGCTGGATGCTCGGGATCGCCGCATTCGTCATTGAAATTGGGCAGGCGTGTCCCGGTTCAACCTGGGCGAACATCATAAAACTCGCTGCTCGTCGAATATTTGACCCGGGTTCTAAACTCGCCCATGAACCGGTATGTGCACCGTTCTTTACTGCGGCCGAGATTACTCGATGATAGGCCTCGGTATAGATAACCCGATCACGACGATTTCCATAGCGATCGTGAGTTTCAAGTCGTGGCAGGTCGATATTTGTCTTTTCGGCATCCGCTTGGAATGCTTCGCTTCCCACCAGCTCACCAATGCGAACCAAATCTGCTTCGGAGCCCGATCCGCCAAAAGCTTGTACTCCGGTGTGCAATACCGGAAATTCCAAGAACTCGTTCACATTCGTTCGGGGAGGTACCTGATTCGTAACGGTGTGGGTGATGCCCTGGGGTCTGGGTGCGGGGGTAGTCATTTTTTCGGATTGCGTCATTGCAGCTCCTTGTGGGATGTACGGTTGGTGCCGTCTGAAGTGTTTAGATCAGACCAAGATTCTTCAACTGTGCGCCAATACCTGAACCATCGTGGCCAAATATCCAGGTTATCTGTGGTTCCGCGGTTCCGGTATCAGCACTGCTCTCGGTATTTTCCACCCTAGACCATTGAACTCGGTCATTATTGAGCTTGCGGATAGCAATTGCCAAAACATTCTCTGGATAGCGTGAAGCAAGCTCCTGATATCGTTGCGGATCGTGCTCCCCATCGTCGCCGATGAGCAACCAACGGATATTGGGAAATTCTTCCACCAGCCGGGTGAGGTTCTGTCGCTTGTGTTCCTGACCACTGCGAAACCAGCGCTCGCTGGAGGTGCCCCAATCGGTGAGGAGCATAGGGCCGAGTGGGAACATGTTTCGCGCCATAAAGCGCTGCAGATTGGGGAAGGCATTCCAGGCCCCGGTTGAAAGATACAAGAACGGGGCGTCCAAATTCTTTTGATGGATGCGCTCATAGAGCACCGGCATACCAGAGACCGCATCACGCGCATTCTCAGCCAAAAGAAAGGTGTTCCAGAGTGCCAGCAGCGGCTGTGAGAGGGAGGTAATCATGACGGTATCGTCAATATCTGAGATGACCCCAAAACGCTGTTCTTTGGAAATAACCAGAATGCGTGCCTCTTGTTGAACACCATTTTCTAAGCCGAGCTGTACCGAATGCCAGCCTGGTTTGAGTGCCACCTGGAGCGAGTGGTCAAGAATGCCACCCTCATCCGTTCGGGCAGAATATTGCTGCTTGTTGACCGTAATAGTCACTTCGGCAAGTCGATACGGCACAGCCAAAAAGCTCTTCCAACCACGGACGCCTATCTGCGGATCCTGGCGCTCTTTTTTCCCGGTGTATACGGCCCGGGCAAGAATACGTACCTGGCTTTCTGAACCGTAGCCAATATAGGTGATGAGGTTCGGCGATTGGCCGAACATCTTCACCCAGACTTCACGGATGCTCTGAACCCAGTTTTCAAGCTTGAGGAACCAGCGCCACGGTTGATTATTTGTCATCGCTTCAATCTTGCCATAGGAGACCCAATGACGTTCGTGCCACCTACTTTGGCACTTTAATCTTTGGTGAGGGTGTCCCCATCGCCAGGAAGTTCCATATCCCGTTCGTTTCGTTTTGCCAGGATGTGCTTGGCAAGCCAGATTCCGGCGAGGAAAAGCACAATAATCGCGACAAAAATATATCCGGCAAAGTGCAGTTGCTGAGCCAAAGCGCGATAGGTGTTTTTGGCCAGCATGCCGATAGCGCTATAGCCAAATGCCCAGATAGCGGCAGCCGGAGTGGCCCAGCTAATAAAACGTCGGTAGCTCATATTGCTCATGCCGACGGTAACCGGAGTGAGCGAGTGCAAAATCGGCAAAAAGCGTGAGATGAAGACTGCAATACCACCACGGCGATCGATGAAGTTTGCCGCTCGTTTCCATTGTTTTTCACCGAGTCGTTGACCCAATTTGGTTGCCAATAGCCTGGGGCCAAAATATTTTCCAAGCAGGTAGCCAACGCTTTGGCCAAGAAGGGTGCCAAAAAGTACGGTCAGGGAGAGTGCCCAAAACTGCCAGGGTTC
>JBARYA010000054.1:0-14668 GCA_049647625.1 Microbacteriaceae bacterium | reverse complement strand
CCTCCTAGGGTTGCGCCGTCTTCACGGGCTTGGGCTCTGGCCGCCGGCAGCAGTTGCGCTGTTTTTCGTTATCTTGGGAGTACTTGGACCTTTTTTCTTCCACTATCCCGCAGGTTATACATCCGATGTTTCGCAAGGCCCTAGTTGGGCGCATCCATTCGGTACCGATTCTCTCGGGCTCGATATCTTGGCAGAAAGCGTTTGGGGTGCTCGAACCAGTCTCTTTGTTGTGCTCGGTGCCGGAGTGATTACCGTGGTGATTGGAACGACTATCGGTCTGCTTTCGGCGTATTCCAAGTGGTGTGATCGCATCTTTGGCACGATTATCGATGTGATGCTCTCACTTCCACTGCTGCCGCTAATGATTGTTTTGGCAGCATTTGCCGGACCAAGTCTCCTCACGCTGGTGGTAATTATTGGCGCATTTTCCTGGCCAGAGCTTGCCCGTATCGTGCGTTCGCGTGCCCTTCAGGTGCTGATAGAGCCGTATGTGGATGCTTCGCGCGCGCTCGGGAGCGGGCCGTTCTGGTTGCTCAGTCGTTCTGTGCTGCCGGTAATCCTACCGCTTGTTGCCCTGCATGGAGCCTTGGCTTCGGCCCGTGCTGTTTTGGCTGAGGCGAGCCTCAGTTTCTTAGGATTGAGTGATTCGAGTGTTTGGTCATGGGGCAGAATCCTGCACAATGCCCAGCGGGATGGGGTGCTCGTGCATGCCTGGTGGCAGGCTCTTTTCCCATCGCTTTGCATCCTCCTATTTATTGCATCGGTTACGCTCATTGGGCTCAGGATGACGGAGCGCTTCGATGGCGAACGTATGAAACTGCCTGCACGGTAGTCGTTTTTGTCTCTCTGGCAGCATTCTCCACAGTGCATAGCCGGCAGCTTTATTCACAGTCTTGGAGTTGGATTCCTATTCACACTGACGCTCCCGTATCTGTATCAAGAAGGTATTGAAACCGTTATTGGGATTGGAGAAAAAATGAATATGCGCGTTTCATTCGAAGAGATACACGCACAAGCGTCGAGGCTTGAGCAGGGCCGTGAACAAATGACGAGCATGCTGGGGCAATTGCAGGCACAGATTAATAACCTCATCCAATCAGGGTTCGTTACAGAGCGCTCCTCGGTGGCTTTTGGTAGTGCCTATGAGCAATTCAATAATGGTGCGGTCAATACCCTGAGCGGTCTGGATGGGCTCGCTCACTACCTGCAACAGGCGGCAGCGACCCTGGCTGAGGTGGATCAACAGCTTGCGGCCCGATTGAGTCGCTGACTCTTGTGCTCGGTGATGACGCTGAAGCAATTGCTGAGAGTTTCTCAGCCTCGGCTCAACAGCTTGAGCGCGCTCTTGCCCGATTGCTCAGAGTCCACGTTTCACTGAACTGGGAGGGTGTGGCAGCTGAAGCCTATCGTCAAGAGTTTTCTGCAATTCGCATTCGGGGTGCGAGGGTTCTTGATGAGCTTCGACATCTCGGCCAGAACTGAATTGGATGTTGGGATAGGAGGGGATAATGAGTTCAGGAACAATTGAACTTGAGTTCAGCGGGTTGCTCACTCTGGTCCGAGCGCTCGAAGAATATGAGCAGGAGCTACGAAGTATTCGCGTTCGCCTCCTGAATCTACAACTTGGCGCAGCGAACGCACTCGTGCCGAGCGGCAGGGAAGCATCCCGAATTAGTAGCGATATCGGGCAACAGGCTGAGCAATGTAGGCGGCTGAGTGCCGTGCTCCGCCTGGTGCTCAGAATCTTCGCGGAGCAGGAAGCCATGATGGCAGCGGCTGCAATGCGCTTGGGTGCTGATCATTGGATTGCGCCGAGTGGGGTCATCGGACGTGAAGCCAGTGGAGGGCTCGCCAACCCCGCGCTCTGGCCTGAGTGGGATAGTGCACACGAGGAGCTGCTCTCCGGGATGTCCATCGCGGCGCTGGTGCATGTGTTGATCATTCTCGAGACCATGTTGGCCCGCTCAGCGCTCGCAGCGTTCGGCCAACGCTTCTTGAGCTTCCATGGCCGTGCTCTGGGAACGACCGCGAAGACAATTGAGCAGCAACCCTGGCTGCTCCTTTTCCCTCCGGCACTTTTAGGCAACTATATTGGCAATCAAATCGTCGAACTCATTGCAGTGGACATTGAACAAGAACAGCAGAAATTCTGGGCAGCGCTCTATCAAAACTTTGAGCGAGAGCTCGGTTCCCTGGATCTGGACGCTGTTTTGCTCATCACTTCTCTGGCATTCCAAGTAATGGGTGCAAGTGATCGGGCGGTGCTCAGCTCCTACAGCCAACTCAACGAGAGTGAGCGCCAGAGGAGGCGCCTGGATTTCGCTAGCGCCCGCAAAGAGCATATCCGGACTATGCCAGGGGCATACAGTGCCGAGTTGTCTTCGGCAGATATCCAGCCAAAAAATTTGGCTGAACTCATACTCGGCCTCGGTCAAATCGACTATTTGGGCGGCAGCGATGAGGCAGTCATTCGATTACTCTTCAATCCAGAGCAGCCTGAGACCTTGATCGTGATGCTACCCAGTACACAGAACTGGTCACTTGATTCGCAGGTTCCGAACGATCTGCTCGGAAATGTGAGCGCCCTGCAGGGAATGAGCTCACTGACAGGGCTCGCCGAGCAAGCGGTGCAAGAGCACTTTTCTGCCCATCCAGAACTGGAACAGGATTCTGTACAACTTTTGCTTACCGGATTCTCCCAGGGCGGGATAGCGGCGGCAGCATTTGCCAGCAGCTATGCCGAAAAATACCGCATTGCTCAATTGGTCACCGTGGGATCTCCAATTGGCCGATTTGAGCAGATCCCGCAGAGCACTCAGGTACTTGCTCTCGAAGCCGATGATGATCCGGTGACAAAACTTGATGGCACCAACAATCCGAATTTCTTACATTGGACGAGCTACAGCAGGGCTCAAGGTTCTGGGCATCCGGTGAATGCTCATAATGTATTTCAGTACGCAGACTTCGCCGCCTCATTGAGTGAAGAACAGCTTGCTGAGCTCGGTCTCGAACAGTTTTTCGGCAAGCAGTTTCAAGTCACAGATTATCTCGGGGTCAGAGTTGAGGGGCAGAAATAATGAGTACTCCGCAGATGAAATTACGGGTGAGCTGCTGCTCCCGTGTCGAGCGCGATGTGCTGCTGAGCGTTGCAGCTGGGGCAACTATTGCTGAGCTTGGAAGGGCGGTGCAGGAGTCTTGTCCGGTCTGTAGCCCAACCCTCAAAACTGAACCGATGGGAGAGCATTCGAAGCGGTATGGTTTTCGGTCACCGGGCGCTGAATTTTTTCAGAATGTGGATGGGCGGGAGCCGCTTTTTGAGACTTCAGTAGCATCCGGTGCAGATTTTCGAATTCAATCGGTGAGGGAAATCTCTTCAGGAACTACTCGAGAGCATCCGGTGCTTGATAACAGAGCTGAGCAGAGCAGACCAGGCGGACCGAGCGGGCGGAGCATCCAGCGATCCATTCAGTTGATACCGCAGCCACAGCAGCCGAAACTCACATTCCCGGAGATTCCTGCTGCACCACAGCATTCGCGCATACCGGTGATCGCGATGTTTGGCTCCATGCTGATTGGAGGGGCAAGTTTTATGCTCACCGGTTCGCCACTCAGTCTGGTATTTATCCTTCTGGGGCCACTGATCGCAACCATGCAGGGTGTGGCAGGGCGCATCCCGAGCGAATGGATACTGCGGGTGTTTCTGCCGAAACGAGCAGATGCTGCGCGTCAAATACGGCAAGATTTTCGCGATGCGCTCAGCACAGAAACCCAAGTGGAATCGCTATTATGGCAGCAACAATATCCGGGCATGCTCGAATTGTTACGCGCGTTTCGATCCTCAAAGCCTCTACTCTGGCAGCGCACCACCGAACAACACGGCACTGAGATCGCGTTGCGTCTCGGTCGGGCTGATCGGATGAGCCCCGTGGTGGCCCTGATACGGGAGCAATATCAGAACCTTCTTAATGAGGCTTCCTGGACACCAAAACTACTCTCAGCGCTGAAAAAGAAACCGCGGCTGCTTGATTATATTGAAACGTGCTTGGAAGAGCACGCAGTCACGGCTGGGCAGCCTCGGGAACTGCTACTCAGCCTGGGCAAGCAGTACGGCTGTGTTTTACCTACCAACGAGGAGTTCGATTTGATTGATCGGCTGGAAGCGTTCGATGGTGATGGTTTCGTGAACGCCATGATCATACAGCTGGCCCTGCTGTATTCGCCAAGTCTGCTCAATGTCCGGGTTCGTGAGAGGCCCGAGCGGGATGATGGAAGCCTTATTTCGCAGCAATCGTTGCAGCCGCAGGCTTCCAGACAGCGTTTTGGTTGGGTTCCCTGGTTGCCGCATTGGCAGGCGGATGCTCATTCGCAAACGAAGACCGCTATTTCCCGCAACAGCCAAAAGACTCGAAATATTGCAGCGCCGTTACAGGTGCAATTTGTTATTGATCCGAGCGAAGAGTTCCGAGCGCAGATTCTGGCCGAGTTAGAACATGAACCAGAGGTGATTACAATCTGGGTGGTAGCGGAGTCGAGGGCGCTGCCTCCTGATTGTGAACAATTTATTGAATACTCAGCAACTCGAGCAACGCTGATAACTCCCAATGGCACAGAGAGCGTTTTTCTTGAGGCACTGGAGCACTTGGATGCTCGAAGCGCAACAATGTTTGCTCGTGAGCTCTCAGCCTGTTTTGATGCAGATACCCCGCAACTTGCGTTACCTGAACACCGATCGGTGCAGAGTGTTTCCGGTTCACCGCATGCTGATCTCGACAATCAGGATCATTCTGAATCTGATCGTATCCGAAGGGCTTGGATGAGCAATACTTCACAAGAAAGCCTTGAAGTGATTATTGGTGAGGGAAATCAGGGGCCGGTAGCCATCAATCTCATCAGTGACGGACCGCATGCACTGATTGCCGGGACAACGGGTTCTGGGAAGAGTGACTTCTTACAGAATTGGGTACTGGCGTTAGCCCGCTCCTACTCACCGGCGCAGATAAATTTTTTGTTCATAGATTTCAAGGGAGGGGCAACATTTCAGCCTCTCACCCGACTACCGCATCACATTGGATCGGTGAGTGATTTGAGTGAACATGGCGTGAGTCGCGTATTTATCTCGCTCCTGGCCGAACTCAAACGACGAGAACGCATCTTGCTAGATGCCTCCTGCAACAACATTGAAGGGTATCGACGGCGAACAATTCACGAGCAAGGTGGTGAACCCTTGCCCCGATTACTTATCGTGATCGATGAATTCGCCGCTCTTCTTGGTGAGCATCCGGAGTATTCAGAGATCTTCGTCAATCTGGCTCAACGCGGTCGCTCTTTGGGCATGCATCTAATCCTGTCAACTCAGCGTCCGAGCGGTGTAGTTCCTGCCAGTTTGGCGGCAAATCTCGGTTTGAGAATCGCATTTCGAACCACCGATGTGGTGGAAAGTCAGCTCTTGATCGATTCAGATGCCGCATCTTTAATCCCGAGAGAGGCTCCAGGCAGGGCAATTATTCGTCGCTCCCAGCTTAATCAAGAAGAGGTGCAAATGTGGAGTCTGATGGTTCGGCCGGAGCTGCGGTCACGGGTCAGGATTGTGCAGGAATTTTTTTGTACCTCAATGAATGCGCATCTAGATGTCAGAACATAATTCAACGTTGAGCGCTGTGCTGGACGATATCGTGGCAGCCGCGGAAAACATGAAACTGCCAGTACCTCATCGGCCCTGGTTAGAACCATTGCCGGAGGTCATCGTGCCTTCAGACTTTCCGATACTTTCACATCCGGGAACAATTGGGCTGCTAGATTGCCCGCAACAGCAAGAACAAAGAGCTTTGCAGTATTTGCCAGCAGAAGACGGAAACCTGGTGATTATTGGGTCGGCCGCGAGTGGAAAGAGTTTTGCTTTACAGACCGTGAGCGAAGCAGTGCGATCTCTTGGCTACCGTAGCGTGTTTCTGGACTGGCGCAAACCCGAGTCTCTGCTTGGGATTTTTGAAGGCTTGCTCTCTGCACCCCAAGACCTTGGGCCGGTACCGGTATCGGCGGACGCATCCGGAGGAGAGGTCTCACCGGCTCAAGAGCCCACACTCATACTTCTTGATAGCTTTGAAGACTTCAGGGAACGATATGAATATGGACGAGAATCAGCCGGAATCTATCAGCAATTTGTTGAGTTAATCAGCTCATCTCGTCGTTACAATTGCACCGTGGTGGTCACAGCCAGCCGGGAACATTCGCTCCCTTCGCAGCTTGTACCGTATTGCCGCACGCAATTATTTTTGGGCGCGGAGCATCCAGAACAACGACCAGCGGTGGTGAATCATTCGGTATTGGCCTCATTCTTTGCCGAGAGCAAGCCGGCCATCGCTGGACGAGGCTGGGTGCAGCAGGGAGGGTTGCGAGAGTTTCAATTACTGATGCCGAAACAGCGCACTAGCGAATGGTGAAACCCTGAGACTCGATGTGCTTGACCAGATGGTCACGCCCCTGCATCAGCTCTATCGAGGCCAATCGCCAGAGATTTCTTTGGCGCCAAGAATGAGTTCTACCAAAGTCCTCAAAGTAACTATTCAGGCTGGCCTCATATCTGGTAGTGGCCTCATTACTGGTTTCAGCGTTGTACGTTTCGAAATGCAGCACGCTTTCCTGAGCGAGGCGTGGTCGAATCGCAGCCTTCTCGCTGGGGTCAGGGACACCAACAATCAGTCCAAAAATCGGGAAGACATACTGTGGCAGATTCAGAACTTCAGCAATTTGATCGGGATGATTCCGAGCCGCACCGATGTAGCAGACGCCGAGGCCCAAGGATTCAGCAGCCACTGTGGCGTTTTGAGCCGCAAGGGAGGCGTCGACAGCCCCGACCATAAACGCTTCGAGAAATTCGGTGGCCGGAAGATGCACTTCATCCTCGAGAGCGTGGTTCAGGATGCGTGAATAGTCGATCAGCCAGATGAGGAGCACACCGGCTTCATTCATAAAATCTTGATGGTTTGAAAGCTCAGCTAATCGGGCTTTTTGCTTGGGATCTCGAATAGCGACAACGCTCCAGGTCTGCATATTTGAAGAGCTGGAAGCAGATTGCGCAGCAGCAACGAGCGTGCGAAGGGTTTCATCACTCATTTCAACGTTCAAGAATTTGCGCACAGAACGGTGTTGAAGCTGACCGCGGATGACCTCATTGAGTGCGAGTTCGGGAAGCGAAGTGCTTCGGTACCGGCGCCAAATGTGTTCCTGATCAGCACCGGTTTTCGAGGGATGGCCGGCCGAATCTGCTAAGTTTTGGGTCACGCCCACAACCTTTCGAAAAAATTGTTCTAGGCACAATCTTAGCTACTTGGGTAGATTGAATTTCATGGGCAATCGATTGAGCGACGCAATCAGTCCATACCTGCGCTCGCATGCGGATAACCCGGTTAATTGGTATCCCTGGGGCGAGGAAGCATTCGAGCTGGCCAGGTCCCAAGACCGGCCAGTGTTGATTTCTATTGGCTACAGCAGCTGCCACTGGTGCCATGTGATGGCGCGAGAAAGCTTCAGCGATAGCGGTATCGCAGCGGTTCTGAATGAGCGCTTTGTTGCTATCAAAGTCGACCGTGAAGAGCATCCGGATGTGGATGCGAGCTATATGGCCGCAGCTTCGGCATATACAGAAGATCTCGGCTGGCCGTTGACCGTTTTCGCGACTCCTGAGGGGAAAACTTTTTTCGCCGGGAGTTATTTTCCTCCTGAACCCGCACACGGTTTGCCCTCGTTTCGACAGCTTTTAGAAGCAATATTGGATGCGTGGAAGAATCGTCGGGCGCTGATTGAGGAACAGTCCGAGCAGCTGCGTATAGCTCTGACTTCAGGCAAGTATGTGCAGACTACCGAGGTTAGCCGCGACGGGGCAGGCATTGAAACTCACACTCACCCCGAGCAATCTTCGGTAATGGCTCCGGATGCCCTGCTTGAACAATGGGTTCCACGATTCTTGGCGTTGGAGGATCCGCTTGAGGGTGGGTTCGGCCGGGGAAGTAAATTCCCAAATGCGCCGAGTCTGGCTTTTCTTTCTGAGGTGGTTTGGCATTTTTCTGCGAATGCTGAAGCGACTGATGCTCAAGCGCTCCTCTCCCGCACCCTGCAGCGAATGGGTTCTTCGGAGCTTCGTGATCCGATTGAGGGCGGCTTTTTCCGCTATACCGTGCAGCGGAATTTTCTGGAACCACACTATGAACGGATGCTCTACGACAATGCGCAATTGTTGGAGCTGTATTCCTTGGCTGCCTTGAGCACTGATGTGAAAACTCGTGAAAGTTCTGTCGTGGTGGCGGAGGGTATCGCCAAATATTTGCTCGATGTGCTTCAACAAGATCAGGGCGGTTTTGCTACGGCTCAAGACAGTGAAAGCCTGGTCAATGGTGCACAGTCCGAGGGCGGGTACTATCGGCTGAATCGGCAGGAGCGAGCGGCTCAGCCAGCTCCCAAGCTTGATCGCAAAGTATTGACAGGGTGGAATGGTCTCGCAATAGCAGCGCTGGTTCGAGCATCCAGACGCCTTGGGCATCCTGAGTGGCTTCTTGCCGCACAAAATGCTGCGGACGCTCTGATTGAGCATCATGTCTTTCGAGAGAGTTCGGGGTCGATCCGCTTACACCGGGCTTCGGAGGGTGCTCGCCTATCCACTGCGAGCGCCACACTTGAAGATTATGGCTTTTTCGCCGATGGTCTGATCGAGCTGGCCCTTGCCTTCGGGCGGCGGGACTACCTGGTACTCGCACAGGAGCTCATTGGCGTGTGTGTCTCGAATGACGGGGGCGGTTTTCTTGCCCCTGGGCTGGGCGACCCAGTGCTGATCAAACAGGGAACACTCTTTCGTGGTGACCAGGCGGATGCAGCTCTGCCATCCGCGCTCTCAGCGATTGCTTTGGCCGCACAAAAACTCTTTGTGCTGAACGGCGATCAGCGCTTGCGAGATGCTCTGCTACTGAGCTGGCGCGAGATGGCACCAAATCAAGAAAGCTTCCCTTTGGCCGCTGCAAGCGCACTGCTACTTGAGCTGAGACTCGGTGTTCCGCCAAGCCAATTGATCATCGTGACGAAGGATGCTGCGCCGACTGCCTCTGTTATCCCACCAACTGATCCTTTCTTAATTCAGGAAAATACCTCTGAAACGGTCCAAAACGATGCTCATAAGGCAACATTTGACACTTTAGTCACAAGATTTCCTGAATTAAGCAAAATCTCACTCGCCCAAGAGTGTGAGCGCTATTCTGTTGCGGTAGTTCTGAGCGAGACCGAGGCTCAGATCTTTGCGGCAGCCGGCTTTGAGATTTTTGAAGGAAAGACCGCCATTGACGGGCAGGATGCGGTCTATCGCTGCCATGATTTTTTCTGCGAGCTTCCAATTTCGCTCGTTAGATTCATCGAACAATCAGCGGCCACACAATGAGCGCATGCTTTATGTTCTAAACTGGGTTGTGTTGCAAGCTTTGAGAAAAGCTCGCCGCACGCCTCCGTAGCTCAATGGAAGAGCTGTTCCGTCCTAAGGAAAAGGTTGGGAGTTCGAGTCTCTCCGGGGGCACCCTTTTGATTATCGATCGCCCTTATTGGTGACGGTCACCTTCTTTGAGACTTTTCCGGTCGGTCCGTCAACGGTGAGGGTGTAGCTTTGGCTTGCCGTTGGGCACGGGAAAGCCATTTCGGTGTATCCAGCAGGGAAGTCGGTCTGACTACTACCGCTTGGAGGTAAATTCCATCCCATACCAGCGGCGATCGCATCTTCGGTGGCCCCACCAAAACCAACCTGGCTCACATTGCTGGTTTTCCATTTAAAGATCATGTAGACCTCGGGCCGGATAGGTGCTGCATTGTTGCAATAGACCACAGTCGGGGTAACAGTGAAGGAGTCAATGCTGGTTCTTGGCGCCGTTGCGGTCGGCGTAGGTGTCGGCGTAGGCGTTGGAGTTGCGGTTGCTGTGGGAGTAGTTGTACTTGTCGTTGTTGGGGTTGTGCTGGTCGCATCAGTTGTTGCAGAAGTCTCTGCGCTGCTCGTCGTCGTTTGGGTTTCGTCGCCGCCATTGATGGCGCCTTCCGGTGTCTTCCCGGAACCGCCAATCATCATGGCCACGATGACGCCGATCGCAATGAGCAATAACGCAGCGAGGAGCAGAACAAGTAGTCGAGTGCGCCCATTTTTCTCTGGTGGAGTAGGAGGTCCACCATTTTGACTTGCTTGCGGAGGTAGGGGAGGGCTGGCCTGATTTGGCGCTGATGGTGAGAATTCTGGAGGATTTTGTGAACTTTGTGGCTCGTTTGGAAATTCATTGCTCATGATGACTCCATTGTCGTCGCTCGCTTCCGGGGACTCCCGAAATCGTTTCACTAGGGCAAGTATCCCTCTTTTTGGCTTTTTCCGATAGGGAAATTTACAAGCGAGATGTTCGAAGCGCTAGCGATTTTGCTCCGAGTTTTCTTGAACCGAGAGTCGTCCTCTCTGGACGATCAGCACCTCGTCACACGAAATCCCTATTGATTTTCGGTAGTCTGCGGTAGAATCCGAGCATGTCATTCACCATGACCAGGGGTAAATTCGGGATTATTTCCCTGGTGGTTTTATCGCTCTCCGGGGTGGCCGGTTGTAGCGTTCCCGTTCCTGTTGCCACAATGAGCACCAATACTCCTCCGCAGATGACCACTCCAGAAGTGGATATCTCTGCACCGACAACGCTCACGGTTACTCTGCGCGATCCGGTTGAGGATGCATTCACCGTTGATGTGCCCGAAGGTTGGGATAGCGTTGCCTATTCCACCGGGCAATTCGATGCTCATCGTGAGGTCGTTTCCAGTGTGAGCCCAGATGGGAAGACGGTGCTCTTCATGGGGGATCCAAAATTACCGACATATATCGAACCGAGCTCGATGAACCCGACGATTCGAGCATTTGAGAAGATGCTTGATTATTATGAGGCGAGTGTTTATCGGGCGGCAGAGAATTATTTCCCCGACTATGTCACCAGAAAATTCGGTGAGCTTCCCGATTTTGTGATCACCAGTGTCGAGTCCCAACCCGGAACTGTCCAGCGGCTGCAGCAGAGTTTTAGGGATGCGGGCTTGCAAGCACCTGAAGCGCATGCCGTGGATGTGCGCTTTGATTACACGGCCTCGGGTACCCTCATCCATGCCCTCATTGTCGGCGTGACCATCAACTACGGGTCTTTCTGGCAGGTGGATGTTCTCGGTCTTTCTACCAACCGAAATGTGGAGGACTATCGCCCAATGCTGAGTGCTATGTCGGTATCCAAGCAGCAAAATCCAGAGTTTATGGCTCGTTTCCAAGAAAATACTCGCAATAGCCTTGCCCAAATTCAGGCTTTTGGCGAGCAAATGACGCGTCAGCACAATGCGAATATGGCTTGGATCCAGCAGAGCGCAGCCGCACATCAGACCCGGATGCAAGCGATCTGGGCTCGGGGTGATGCCATCATGCAGAATTATTACAACCGGATGGATGCGATGGATCATACCCAGCGTGACTTCCTGAACTACATCAATGAGGAAGAAACAGTTAGCGGCGGATCAACAGGTACACGGCAGGTGGCTACCGGGGCTTCCAACTACTATGTCAACAAATACGATGGAAGTTATATCGGTGGCGACATTAATTTTGGTGATACTCAGATCCGGCAAATGGGTTTGAACCCGAGTGATTATGAGCAGGTTACCGTCGTTAAATAACGAGCGGTTCCAGGAAGTTCGCGTCGAATATTTTTACGGAAGGATATGAGGAAGCGCGACCTCTTTGTCGCCCTTTCCCATATCCGGCCTTTACTCTTGCGCGTTCTCTGCGCCCGCTTGAGTCATTTCGAACTGTGTCGTTTCGACCGAAGCGGGCTCCTCGAGAATTAGCGCTGTACTTCTTGTATTACGGCCTCTGAGACAGCGTCTACGACACGGTCATCAAAAGGGCTCGGAATAATGTATTCGGCATTTCGTTCTTCATCACTCACGAGGCTTGCGATTGCGTGAGCAGCGCGTAGCTTCATGCTGGTGGTGATCTCGGTGGCGTGCGAATCGAGTGCTCCACGGAAAATTCCGGGGAATGCGAGCACATTGTTAATTTGGTTCGGGAAGTCGCTGCGACCGGTGGCAACTACCTTGGCATACTTGACCGCAATATCCGGATGAATTTCTGGAGTTGGGTTGGAGAGCGCAAAGATGATCGAATTATCGGCCATCAGTGCAATGGTTTCCTCAGAAATTTGTGCGGAGGAGACCCCAACAAGCACATCGGCACCCTTCATGGCGTCATCAAGGCTTCCTGAGATTTCGCGAGGGTTGGTGCTGAGCGCAAGAACGGTCTTGATCGGCCCAAGGTGTTCACGACTCTGCGAAACAATGCCCTGTGAGTCGACAACGATAATGTCTTCGATGCCTTCTTCAAGCAGCAACTTGGCGCAGGCAACACCGGCAGCTCCGGCTCCGGTGATGACAACTTTGAGCTTCTTGAGCTCTTTTCCGGCGACCTTCGCGGCGTTGAGCAGTGCTGCGAGAACAACCACAGCGGTTCCGTGCTGGTCGTCATGCATAACTGGAATGTCTAGGGCTTCGATCAGGCGGGCCTCAATCTCAAAGCAGCGAGGTGCAGAAATATCCTCGAGGTTGATTGCACCAAAGCTTGGGCGGAGGCGGATAATCGTCTCCACAATTTCGTCGACATCTTTGGTGTTCAGCACTAGCGGGATGGAGTTGAGTCCAGCAAAGTTGCGGAAGAGTGCAGATTTGCCTTCCATCACCGGAAGGGAGGCGCTTGCCCCAATATCGCCCAGACCAAGAACTGCCGTGCCATCGCTAATCACCGCTACCAAGCGCGAAGCCCAGGTGTGGGTTTCAGCCACAGAAGGATCCTTGTGGATAGCCTTGCTGACCTCTGCGACACCGGGAGTGTAGACAATTGAGAGGTCATTGCGGTCCCGGATTGGGCGAGAAGTCTGTACTGAGAGTTTGCCACCGAGGTGTGCTTCGAAGATGGTTTCGAGGTGGGCGGCATCCGCTGGGCGGACAGAAGTTGTGGTGGCTGGGGTGCTTGGGTTATTGGACATTTCGTACTTTCAAGATGGTGAGCCCACTCGACTTACAGCGGCGAGGGGCGAGGTAAACCTCAGAGTTCAAACAGAGTCGCAGGCTTTGTGGACACGGGGGTGGTGTGTTGAGAATTCTGCAGCATTCGAATCACTATTGTGGGATTCGCTTTGGATGCGGTTAAAACCGTCGGGGATTGCCCAAATACCAACACTATCGCAATTTTTAGTCATTCTCTTTGGCGAAACCCTGTTAAAAAGAGCAAAATTTCTTGTTTTGCGATTGAAGATGCCTGGTGTTTTGACTACTTTAGGGCAGCAAGCTCGGAAGACCGACTATCCGCAGTGCATTGCGCATTACTAGCGGGAGTTCTTCGCTGGGGTGATGTAACACGAGTCCGGCAAGCATGCTGATGATGAGGATAAGGTCTTCAACAGAGACAGTCTCTTCTATTTCTCCGTCTCGATGGCCTTCAACAATCAGCGTTTCGAGTAGTGTTCGCAAATGCTCCTGATGGTCTCTGAGCGGGAGCTGAGCTGAACCGTTGGAGAGGAGCAACGTGACAAATCCCCGTGCTTCAATGAGTTGCTGGATGAGCAGGGTGAGTACTCCCCGAAATTTGCCCGGCTTGCCATCAAGCTTTGCAGCCCGTTCTTCGAGTGCGGTGAAGTTTTCATCAAAAATGGCCGAGATGAGACTGTATCTATTGGGAAAGTGACGGTAGAGACTGCCCCTTCCGAGCCCCGATCGTTCGACGACAAGGCTCAGGCTGGCATCAATCCCGACCTCAGCAAAAACCTCTCTGGCAGCACGCAAGATAATTCCGCGATTGCGCAGTGCATCTGAACGGTGTTTTGGGATTTGAGTGCGAGGCATGATGAATAACACTATACTCAGAACTAAGGAAACGGACACTGTTGTCCGGTTTGATAAATGTTTCACAATCAAAGGAGAATCACATTGGCAGAGTCCAAGTGGGACAAAGAAGTCGACGTTCTCGTCGCGGGCACGGGGGCTGCGGGTCTCACCGCAGCGATAACCGCGAAACATGGCGGGGCAGATACACTCATCGTTGAATCCGAGGCAGTCTGGGGCGGAACAACCTCATGGTCGGGCGGAGGGCTCTGGATTCCAGATAACTCGCTGGCAAAAAATCGCGGCTTCAAGGATTCTGAAGAAGAAGCTCTTCAGTACATGAACGAAGTGATTGGCTTTAGCGGCAAGTCTTCGTCACCAGAACGTCGCAAGGCCTATGTTCAGAACGCGAAAAAGGCAGTTGACTTCCTTGGCGAGCAGGGCGTTGACTGGTTCCTTTCGACCAAGTATCCCGATTATTATCCAGAAGCACCGGGTGGTCGTGCCGGTGGTCGGGCATTGGAATCAAACCCTTTCAACACCAAAAAGCTGGGTGACTGGCGCAAAACCGCCGGCGGCGAAACCATGGGCATCCCATTGCCATTGCGCACCGATGATGTCTGGCTCATTATGCGTGCCTGGTCAACCTGGAGCGGCTTCTTCCGCGGGGTCAAGTTTTTCTTCCGCGTGATGGCTGGACTGATTACCGGCAAGCGACTCCGTGGATTCGGCTACGCTCTGGCAAGCCACTATTTCCATATCG